>JAFGMY010000143.1 GCA_016927325.1 Actinomycetota bacterium
ATGATCTCCTGAGAAATCCCCGAAGGGACTTCGTCATACCTAAAGAAGTCCATATGGTAAGTCGCCCTGCCCTGCGTAATCGAACGCAGGTCGGTCGCATATCCGAACATCTCAGCAAGCGGAACGACAACAGTTAATACTTGTCTTGCCTTACCGTGTTCGACATGCTGAATTTTTCCCCTTCGCCCGTTGATGTCGGAGATAACCTCACCTACGAAGTTGTCAGGTACCGTTATCTCCAGGCGCATTATCGGTTCGAGAAGAGCGGGTTTCGCCTTCCGGACCGCCTCTTTGAAACCCATGGACCCGGCAACTTTGAATGCGAGCTCTGATGAGTCAACAGGGTGGTACGATCCGCCGACGAGTGTCACTTTAAAATCAACCAACGGGTAACCGGCGAGGAGTCCGGATGAGGAAGCCTCCTGTATGCCCCTGTCAACAGCAGGAACATATTCCCTGGGAACCTCGCCTCCATGAATTCCGTTTTCAAAAATATAACCTTCGCCCCGGGCCAGGGGCTCGATATCGATAACAATGTCCCCGAACTGTCCCCTTCCACCTGTTTGCTTGACAAACCGTCCGCGGACATTCTTTACCGGGGCCGTAATGGTCTCACGGTAAGAAACCTCAGGTTTGCCCACATTAGCATCAACCATGAACTCCCGGAGCAACCTGTCGATTACTACCTCAAGGTGGAGTTCGCCCATCCCCCTTATTATCGTCTGGCCGCTGTCATCATCATAACCTACGTGAAATGTAGGATCCTCCTCGGAAACACGGGCCAGGGAAGTGGAAAGTTTGTCCTGATCCATCTTGGTCTTCGGCTCTATGGCCACTGAGATAACCGGCTCGGGGAACATCATCTGTTCCAGCAACACAGGGTGCGATGCATCGCATATCGTTTCCCCTGTGATAGTATTCTTAAGTCCTATGCAAGCTACGATATCGCCGGTGGCGACCGACTTCAGGTCTTCTCTCCTGTTTGCGTGCATCCTGAGCAGCCGGCCGATCCTTTCCTTTTTTCCCTTTGATGGATTGAGAATCGAATCACCGGAATTCAGGGTTCCTGAATACACACGGAAATAGGTAAGTTTACCTACATGGGGATCAGCCATTATTTTGAAAACAAGCGCCGAGAACGGCTCGCTGTCATCAGCCTGCCTTGTTTCGGTCTTATGAGTGTGCGGGTTTTCTCCTTTGATCGGAGGCACATCCTGCGGCGACGGCAGATAGTCCGCGATCGCGTCGAGCAGCGGCTGAACGCCTCTGTTCCTGAGCGCGGTACCACAGAACACCGGGACCGCCCTGGTACCAATAGTAGCGTGCCTTACCGCTTTTCTGATAAGGGAGGTGCTGATTTCTTTTCCGTGGATATAAGCGTCCATTACTTCGTCGTCGTATTCGGCTAAATGTTCTATGAGCTCCTGATGAGCCTCTTCCGCTTTGTCTTTCATGTCCAGGGGAATCTCCTCGAACCCCCAGTCCTCTCCCATCTCGTCAAGCCACACTACACTCTTCATCTCAACAAGATCTATCACGCCGGAAAATGTCTCTTCTATTCCAACCGGTATCTGCAGAACGAGAGGTTTTGCCTCCAGCCGCTCCTCTATCATCGACACCGATCTTCTGAAGCTCGCCCCCGGTCGATCCATTTTGTTTATGAAGCAGATTCTGGGAACGTCGTACTGATCCGCCTGTCTCCAAACTGTCTCGGTTTGGGGTTCGACCCCTTCCACCGCATCGAAAACCGCAACGGCCCCGTCCAGTACACGGAGGGATCTTTCAACCTCCATAGTAAAGTCCACGTGGCCGGGAGTATCTATCAAGTTAATTAAAATATCGCGCCACTGGCATGTTGTAGCCGCCGAGGTTATTGTTATTCCCCGCTCCTGCTCCTGAACCATCCAATCCATTACCGCCGCGCCGTCATGCACTTCACCGATCTTATAAGTCTTGCCCGTGTAATAAAGGATCCGCTCGGTAGTAGTCGTCTTCCCGGCGTCGATGTGCGCCATTATCCCAATATTTCTGACCTTGTTCAGTGGCCATTCTCTCTGTATGATTTTTGATTTTTCCACAGCTTTCGCACTTTTCTTAATAGTCGTATTTCCCATATATGATTACCATCGGTAATGGGCAAACGCCTTGTTCGCCTCCGCCATCCGATGCAAATCCTCCTTCTTTTTTACGGAGAGCCCGGTTCTATTCGCCGCATCCATTAGTTCGGTAGCAAGCCTCATCGCCATTGTCTTCTCTCTGCGGGAACGGGAGAAACCTACTATCCACCGTATGGCAAGCGTTCTGCTCCGCCTCATCTTGACTTCAACCGGGACCTGGTAGGTGGCACCTCCAACTCTCCTTGATCTAACCTCCAGAAGCGGCCTGACATTGTCAACCGCCTTCTGAAGCACCTGGACCGGATCCAGACCTTCCTTATCACCTATTATGTTCAAACAGTCATACACTATCTTTTCCGCTGTACTTTTCTTGCCGTCCAGCATTACTTTATTTATCAACTGCGCCACCAGAATGCTGCTGTAGACAGGCTCCGGTATTGTATTTCTCTTTGATGCAGGCCCTCTGCGTGGCAACTTTTCAACCTCCGGTTATTGCTTGGCCTTCTTTGTACCGTACTTGGAACGTCCCTTTTGGCGATCCTCAACACCCGCGGCGTCCAGGGCGCTTCGCACAACCTTGTACCTTACGCCCGGCAGATCCTTTACCCTGCCTCCACGGACCAGTACTATCGAGTGTTCCTGTAAATTGTGGCCAATACCCGGTATATAGGCGGTAACCTCAACACCGTGCGTCAGCCTGACCCTGCAAATCTTACGAAGAGCAGAGTTTGGTTTCTTTGGGGTAGTTGTCTTGACCTGCGTACAGACTCCCCGTTTCTGAGGACAGCCCTGCAGAGCGGGCGCGTCGGTAGACTGCGCCTTTCTCTTTCTACCCTTTCTAACCAACTGATTAATCGTAGGCACTTACACCCTCCTGATGCCCTTCAATAAGATCCGCCCCCGGCCGAAAAGCCGAAGCGTTCAGACACGAAAAACGGCGCGCTAGCGCCGAATGCTGAATGTACCATCACTCGTCCGTCATGTCAACCATTTCCTCATT
The DNA here is from genome assembly GCA_016927325.1 of Actinomycetota bacterium. Classification (GTDB taxonomy): domain Bacteria; phylum Actinomycetota; class Geothermincolia; order Fen-727; family Anoxymicrobiaceae; genus JAFGMY01. Next base: position 3,118 of record JAFGMY010000143.1, read on the forward strand.
TTCTTCGCTCTCGCTATCTTCCGGCAAGCCTCTCAAGATATCCAGAGTTGATATCGACGGACGGACTTCCGGAAACTCTTCTCCGGTATAGAGAGGCTCCCATTCTTCTCCCGCCGGTTTCACTTTTATCAAGTTATACTGTGTCATCCCGGAACCGCAGGGAATAAGCTTCCCGATAATCACGTTTTCCTTCAGCCCCATCAGGTAGTCGACTTTCCCGCTCAGCGCGGCGTCGGTCAACACTCTGGTCGTTTCCTGGAACGATGCGGCCGACAGGAAAGAATCGGTGGCAAGACTCGCCTTTGTGATTCCAAGTAGTACTTCCTTGAACCTGGGCGTCTCGCCGCCCGCTTCCACGACCTTGTTGCTCTCGTCCTCGAAATCCATATACTCGACCAACTGGCCTGGAAGGAACTCGGAATCACCCGGATCGGTAACAGTAACACGCTTCAGCATCTGCCTGACGATAATCTCGATATGCTTGTCATGAATGTCCACACCCTGATCCCGGTAGACCTTTTGAACCTCCTCGACGAGGTACATCTGTACCGCTTCCCTGTTGCGGATATCCAACAGGTCCTTCGGGTCCGCCGATCCTTCGGTTATCTGGTCGCCGGCCGCCACGGTGTCACCGTTTTTTATCAAAAGCTTCAAGCTGACCGGAATCTGGTATTCGTAATCCTTCGGCTTTGTTTTGGATCCTTCTTCGTCAAGCTCTTCGCCGTGCAGAATGACCTTATGATGCTTTTCACCCTTTTCTATTTCGATCTTCCCCCTGCTGGCCGCAAGATAAGCCTGACCTTTCGGCTTTCTGGCTTCGAAAAGCTCAACGACCCTCGGAAGACCGTGAGTGATATCACGGCCGGCACCGGCATACACACCACCGAAATGGAAAGTCCGCATTGTCAGCTGGGTCCCCGGCTCACCGATGGACTGCGCCGCGATCGTGCCGACAGCTTCGCCGATCGCCACCTCTTTTCCAATCGCCAGGTCGGTCCCGTAGCACTTGCCGCAAACGCCATGCTTGGCCTTGCATGTAAGCACAGACCTTACCCTGATTTCTTTCAGACCGGAATCGGCTATTTGCTCCACCTCGGCTTTTCCTATCGTCTGGTTTACCTTGACGATCACGTTTCCTTTTTTATCCTTTATTTTTTCAACCGAGGTTCTGCCTATGATGCTGGGGTTTGGCCCGTCTTCGTGTTTTGTCTTTATTGGAATGCCACGGTCGGATCCACAGTCTTTTTCCCTTACTATCACATCCTGGGCGACGTCAACGAGACGGCGGGTGAGGTAACCGCTGTCGGCGGTCCTCAGCGCGGTGTCGGCAAGACCCTTTCTCGCACCGTGGGTGCTGATAAAATATTCAAGGACCGTCAGCCCTTCACGGAAATTCGACTGAATCGGGACTGCTATGATCTCGCCCTTCGGGTTCTCCACAAGGCCTTTCATTCCCGCCAACTGCTTGATCTGCTTCAAATCGCCTCTGGCGCCTGATTTGGCCATCATGTATATAGGATTGAACTTGTCGAAGTTCTCTTCCATCTTCACCGCGACCATGTCTGTCGCTTCGTGCCAGACATCAACGATGCGGTTGTGCCGCTCCTCCTCGGAGTAAAAGCCCTCGCGGTATCGCTCTTCAATCTCGTTTACATCTTTCTCGGCTTTTTCGAGTATACCCGGCTTCTCTGTCGGTACTTCAATATCGTCAACACCGATAGTCACACCAGCCCTGGTGGCGTAATGAAAACCGGTTTCCTTGATCTGGTCTAGAATCCTGGCAATAACGTCCGAATCATATGTATCCGCTACCTGTTCAACGATATCGGTAATTTCTTTCTTCCCAACCGGACGGTTCTGATACGGAAAGTCTTCAGGCAGAGCCTCGTTCAGGATAAGTCTCCCGACAGAAGTTTCAAGGAAACCCCCGTCTTTCCGTACTTTTATCATCGCCTGGAGATCTATTTTCTTGAAATCCCAGGCTATTTTCGCCTCCTCAACATCGGCAAACACCTTTCCCTCGCCTAACGCATTCTCTTTGATCGCGCTGAGGAAGTAACACCCCAGAACCATGTCCTGGCTGGGGGTCACAATAGGCCTGCCGTGCGCGGGAGACAAGATATTGTAAGACGATAACATCAGTATTCGCGCTTCCGCCTGAGCCTCCGAAGAGAGCGGCAGATGGACCGCCATCTGGTCACCGTCAAAGTCGGCATTGAAAGCGGCACATACCAACGGGTGTATTCTGATCGCCTTTCCTTCAACCAGCTGAGGCTCAAATGCCTGTATTCCCAACCTGTGAAGTGTAGGCGCCCTGTTGAGAAAAACAGGGTGCTCTCGAATAACGCTCTCCAGGACATCCCAGACAATCGGGACCATCCTGTCTATCATCCTCTTCGCACCCTTGATATTATGCGCGAACCCGAGATCGACAAGACGTTTCATCACAAAAGGCTTGAAAAGCTCAAGAGCCATCTGTTTCGGCAAGCCACACTGGTGGAGCTTCAGCTCCGGCCCTACAACGATGACCGAGCGTCCGGAATAATCGACCCTCTTCCCAAGAAGGTTCTGCCGGAATCGCCCCTGCTTACCCTTCAGCATGTCGGAAAGTGATTTCAGCGGTCTGTTTCCCGGGCCTGTGACCGGCCTGCCCCGCCTGCCATTGTCGAACAACGCGTCAACCGCTTCCTGAAGCATCCTCTTCTCGTTATTCACGATGATCTCGGGGGCGCCAAGATCGAGAAGCCTTTTCAAACGGTTGTTCCGGTTTATGACCCTTCGATAGAGATCGTTCAAATCGGAAGTCGCGAAACGGCCGCCGTCGAGCTGAACCATTGGCCGCAAGTCCGGTGGAATCACCGGTATAACGTCCAGTATCATGGCCTCCGGCTTGTTAACGGTCTTGATAAATGAAGATATTATCTTCAGGCGCTTTGCAACCTTGTTTCGCTTCTGCCCTTTGGAGTTCCTGATTACCTCATGCAGTTCTTCGGCCTCTGTATCCAGATCGATATTGAGAAGCAGTTCCCTTACAGTCTCGGCACCCATTCCCCCACGGAAATACTCGCCGTAGCGGTCACGCAGGTCCCTGAACTTCTGGTCCTCATCAATGAGCTGCTTGGGTTCGAGGTTCTTGAACTCCTCGAACAGGTCCTTGAGATAATCCGACTGGGACTGCATCTGGCCCAGGTCATCGCTCTTGCTTTTTTCAAGAGCCTCACGCTGCTTCTTGAACTTCTTCTCCAGGGCGGAGCGTTCCTTGCCTATCTTCGACTTGTACTGTTTCTCAACCGCGGCTATCCGTTCTTCTTTGGTCTTGGGATTTTCCGCGGCCTTTTTCTTCGTTTCCTTGTTGATCGCCTTGGTTTCCTTGTCACGCTCTGCTTCCATTTCGGCGATCAGTTTTTCTACTTCTTCGGTCTCTGCCTTTTCATTTTCGTCATTGACTGCGTCCAGTTCCCTGTGGCGTTCCGCATACTCTCCTTCAAGCTCCCTGATCTCTTCTTCCAGCCGTTCCTCCAAGATGGAAAGATCCTTCTCGACCTTGTCCTTCTTCACATCAACGATTATGTATGAAGCGAAATACAGCACCCTCTCCAGGCTCTTGGAAGAAAGGTCCAGGAGGTAGCCCATGCGTGACGGGACACCTTTGAAAAACCAGATATGAGAAACAGGTGCAGCAAGTTCGATGTGGCCCATACGCTCACGGCGAACCTTTGAGCGGGTGACCTCCACTCCACACCTTTCGCATATCATGCCCTTGAAACGGGCGCGTTTCTTATACTTGCCGCACGAGCACTCCCAATCCCTGGTTGGCCCGAATATCTTTTCGCAAAAGAGCCC
>JAFGMY010000144.1 GCA_016927325.1 Actinomycetota bacterium
ATTTTCTTCTGGGGTTGCACGATTCCCGGCAGGCTGCCTTTTCTTGAGAAATCCCTTCGGATGGTTCTTGATGAACTGGGTGTAAGGTATGTCGAAATCGACGGTTTTACGTGTTGCCCTGAAAAGTTTTTAATTGAAACAATGTCTGAAGAGGCGTGGTATCTGACTGCGGCGCGAAACCTTGCTCTCGCGGAACGCGAAGGACGGGATCTTCTTGTCGCATGCAACGGCTGCTACTCTTCATTCAGGTCGGCTATCAACGCATTCTACTCCAGCAGTGAACTGCGGGAGAAGGTAGCCGGGCGATTGAAAGAAATCGGCCTCGAGTACAGTTTCCAGAGTACTGTACGCCATATTGTCGAGGTGTTCCACGACAATATCGGCCCCGAAGTGATTGGCAGAAAAGTCGTGAATCCGCTGATCGGGTTGAGGGTCGGCGCCCATTACGGGTGCCAGCTCCTCAGGCCGGTTCCGGCTGTCAGGGCTGATTCTCCCATGAGGCCTACCAAGCTGGACAAGCTTATCAACGCGTTGGGCGCGACGAGCATGGAGTATAACTCAAAAATGAACTGTTGCGGTGAGGCCCTTGGCAGATCCGGACAGCCGGAAGAGTCAATGACCAGCGCGAGAGTCAAACTTCTTGAACTGCATCAACTCAAAGCGGATGGGCTCGTGGTGGTTTGTCCCGCCTGTTTTCAGCAGTTCGAGACGCAGCAGGGAGTAATACAGAGGCAGATAGAAGATATGAACATCCCAGTCTTTTACTACACCGAACTGCTGGGGCTCGCGCTTGGCCTGGACCCCGGGGAGATGGGCCTGGGTATGCACCGCATCAACACCCAGCGCTTTTTCGACAGGTGGAAAGAGGAGGAAGCTCTACGTAACAGTATTCCGGATGTATTTGACTATGACGCCATGAAGGCATGCGTGGTCTGCGAATCATGTTCGAATGACTGTCCGGTGGTGCAGATCGACAGCACTTTTAATCCCCATGAAATAATCATGAGGGTATTACACGGGGAGACCGAACAGATACTTAACGAGAATGGGATATGGAAGTGCCTGGAGTGTGGTACCTGTACCGAGTTATGTCCTAACAACTTTGGAATGATGAAGGTGTTTAAGGAAGCCAAGAGGCTTGCCATGGATAAAGGTGTGTTGCCGCCGGAAACCAGGCAGGGCATCGACATGTTTCAGAAGACAGGAATGCTGGGAAAGCCACGTGAAAGGGCCCGCTCCAAGTTGGGTCTTGATAAATTCGAGAGTACCGGAGGCGAAGAGCTCGCCCGGCTGCTCCAAGATACTTTCAAGGAAGACAAGAAGTAAAATTGCTCTGAATACCGGCTGGTACCATAGTTAATGTTGGATTAAGCCTTGAGTCGAAAGGTTGATAGAGTTGGCTTTTCAGGAAAAGTTCAGTAAGTGGAGAGTGGATGATGCCCGGGTTCCGGCCGCCTGCGGGCTGTCCGGACTTATAAGCCAGGATGGAAGGGCTGTCGGCGGGGAAGTAATAGTTGAATCGATGAGGATTTTGAGAGAACGGGGTAACGGGCTTGGCGGGGGCTATGCCGGTTACGGAATATACCCCGAACACAAGGACTACTATGCCATGCATATCATGTTCGAGGACTTTCAGGGGAAGAAGGTCTGTGAAGAGCTGATGGAGGCGAACCTCGAAATTGAGATGGGTGAAGAGATACCCTACAGGCTTGTAGAAGGGATTTGTGACGTTCCTCTGTTATGGAGGTATTACGCACTTCCGAGGCCTGAAAGACTGGAAGGTGACGGTCTGCAGGCAGATGATTTCATGGTTAAGCTGGTAATGGACATCAATACCACGGTCCCCGGCACTTTCGTTTTTTCGAGCGGAAAGAACATGGGCGTCTTTAAAGCGGTGGGGTCGGCAGACACCGTTGGCGAGTTCTATGAACTGGAAAATTATACAGGTTATACATGGATAGGGCATGACAGGTTTCCGACCAATACACCCGGCTGGTGGGGTGGCGCGCACCCCTTCAATATTCTGGACTGGTCGGTCGTGCATAATGGAGAGATATCCTCATACGGCATAAACAAGCGGTACCTGGAGATGTTCGGGTATGAATGTACGCTCCTGACCGATACCGAGGTCGTGGCGTACCTTCTGGATCTCCTGATAAGAAAACACGGGCTTCCTTTGGATATCGCATGTCTTGTGCTGGCTTCTCCTTTCTGGAAGGATATTGATTCTTTGGGCGACCAGACGGAAGAAGACCTTGAGAAGTCCCTGAGGATAGTCTACGGAAGCGCTCTCCTGAACGGCCCGTTCGCTTTTATCGTGGGTTACTCAAGGGGAATGGTAGGATTGAACGACAGGGTGAAGTTGAGACCGCTCGTGGCGGCCACCAAAGACGAGTGTCTATACGTCTCCAGCGAGGAATCGGCGATCAGGCAGATTTGCAGGAATCCGGATAGAGTCTGGGCGCCGCCGGCCGGGCATCCGGTAATAGGTAAACTGAAGGGTGATGTCTGATGCAGGGCTCATTGATACCGAACGAGTTTGTGGTAGATGTCGACCATCAGAGGTGCCGAAGGTGCAAGAGGTGCATCCTCAACTGCGGATTTGGTGTATTCGATTTTCAAAGCATGACTACGGCTGACTCGTCAAAGTGTGTGGCGTGCCACCGTTGCGTCATGTTCTGTCCCGAGGACGCGATTACCATCACAAGAAACCCGCTGGCGTTCAAGGAGCATTCGTCCTGGGGTATAGACAGCCGCAAGGCAATCTGGAAGCAGGCGGAAAGCTCGGGGATGATCCTTACCGGAATGGGAACCGATCTGCCGTGGTTGAACGTTTTCGACCATCTTCTGATCGATGCCTGCCAGGTAACCAACCCGTCGATAGACCCCTTGCGCGAACCTATGGAGCTCAGGACTTACCTGGGAAGAAAACCGGATAAGGTTGAAATTGAAGTTGATGATAAGGGAAAGCCGAGAGCGGTCAACAGTGTCGAAAACAATATCAAGCTTGAAACCCCGATAATTTTTTCAGGGATGTCCTACGGATCGGTCAGTTTGAATACGCACCGCGCTCTTGCCATTGCCGCGCAGAGACTCGGTACAGTTATGAATACCGGTGAAGGCGGCCTTCACAGGGAGCTTTATCCCTATAAGGACAACATAATAGTCCAGTGTGCTTCAGGCCGCTTCGGGGTGCATTCAGAGTATTTAAACGCGGGGGTGGCGGTAGAGATCAAGATCGGTCAGGGCGCGAAGCCTGGAATCGGGGGTCACCTTCCCGGGGAGAAGATCGGGCTGGAGGTTTCCGGAACCAGGATGATCCCGGTGGGGACCGATGCGCTAAGCCCGGCGCCGCACCACGATATTTACTCTATCGAGGACTTGCGCCAGTTGATATATGCGCTCAAGGAGGCGACCGGTTATAAGCCTGTTTCTGTCAAGATAGCGACCGTGCACAATGTGGCGGCTATCGCAAGCGGTATAGCGCGCGCGGGGGCTGACATCATATATCTCGACGGTTTCCGCGGCGGAACGGGAGCAAGTCCCGCGGTCATTCGTGACCATGTGGGCATACCAATGGAAATCGCCCTGGCGGTTGTTGATTCAAGGTTGCGCCAGGAAGGAATCAGAAACTGGGTTTCGATAATAGCCGCGGGTGGTATAAGGTCCAGCGCGGACGTCGCCAAGGCGATAGCTCTGGGCGCGGATGCCGTGGGGGTTGGAACAGCGGCCTTGATAGCCCTAGGGTGCAGGTTGTGCCAGAAATGTTATACAGGGAACTGTTCCTGGGGCATCGCGACCCAAAGACCGGAACTGGTGGACAGGCTCGACCCGGACTGGGGAGCCGAGAGACTTGTGAATCTGATCAATTCCTGGAGCCTGGAGCTGAAGGAGATTCTTGGAGCACTGGGTATAAACGCGATTGAAAGTCTGCGGGGAAACAGAGAGAGGCTGAGGGCGCTGGGCCTTGATTCGACAGTCATGGAAATTCTCGAAGTCAAACCGGCCGGAGTGTAGGAGGCAAAACGTGGCGGATGCTGCTGTGAAAAAGAAAATGGAAGGCGAAGCGGCCGAGCTTGATGCTGCCGGTGTGCATTATCGGGAGTTGAACGGCCGCGTGCGTGAACTGATAGATAAAGGTTGCAAAGAGATAGTACTCAACGGCGTAAACGGTCAGCGTTATATTGCCGACGGGATAGCGTCGGAAGTGAAAATCGTTATCAATGGTGTTCCCGGCAACGATCTTGGGGCGTTCATGAGCGGCCCTCATATTATTGTCAACGACAATGCGCAGGACTGTGTCGGCAACACGATGAACGCCGGTAAGATAATCATCAAAGGCCATGCGGGTGATGTACTGGGCTACGGAATGCGCGGAGGCAAGTTGTTTGTCACCGGTGATGTAGGCTACCGGGTCGGTATCCACATGAAATCATACAAGAAGCAGGTGCCGGTAATCGTGGCCGGTGGCCGCGCCGGTGATTTTTTCGGTGAGTATATGGCCGGCGGCATTCTGGTGCTGCTCGGCATGGGAGAAGGGGACAGGCCGATAGCCGGGAGTTATCTGGGTACCGGCATGCACGGTGGAGCGATCTACATGAGGGGTTCCGTAAGCGACAGCCAATTGGGAAGAGAAGTCCGTGTTTTTGATCTGGAAGAGGAAGACAGGAAACTTGTTGCCGGTTTGCTCGAGGAGTTCCAGGCTGATACCGGCATCGATTATAGTAAAATCAAGCCTGCTGAATTCATGAAGCTCTGTCCGTTTTCACACAGGCCTTACGGAAATATGTACGTCTATTAGGCCTGATTTTGCGTTTTCGAGAGGAACAACGGGCCAGAGGATGGTATTATATCCCTTGAAAGTCCGTCTGATTTTCTTGGAGTTGCGCTTGTATGGGAAGAAAAGCAAAGCTGGCCCCATCGATTCTTAACGCCGATTTCTCAAGGCTGAAAGAGGAAATAAAGGCTGTTGAGCCATACTCCGACTTCCTCCACCTCGATGTTATGGACGGCCATTTCGTACCGAACATAACGTTCGGGCCTATGCTGGTCGAGGCTGTCAGCAAGATAACGGATGTCCCGATAGACTGCCACCTGATGATATACAACGTGCCTGAGTGGGTGGAGAGTTTCGCGGAAGCCGGCGCCGACCGTCTTTCGTTTCACATCCGTTCCTGCCGTGATGTCGAAAGCGTGATAAGGGCTATCCGCGCGTTGAATGTCTCCCCGGGTCTGGCAGTCAGCCCCGAGGACCAGTTGTTTGAGCTCAAGCCTTACCTCGGCATGGTTGATTTCGTCCTGGTTATGTCTGTATATCCTGGTTTCGGGGGGCAGGAGATGATGCCCGAGATGCTTAAGAGGGTGGATGTCATCAAACGTGACGCCGCCGAAGTGGGAGCGGACATAGAAGTGGAAGTGGACGGTGGAGTCAAGATCGAGAACCTCGATCAGGTCCTGGATGCGGGAACCGACATAGTGGTAGTCGGCTCTTCAATATTTAAAAGAGACGACGTGTCGGCCGCCGCGGCGCAAGTTAAAGCGTTGCTGGACTGAACATGTCCCGCCGTCACAGGTTGTTCTTCTGCTTGAGTTTTTCAGCTCGCTCTCCGGATCTCTGGGCGTTTTCGCTTGCTTCCCTGAATTTGTTCGAGAAATCTTCACCGACGGCCTGAAACTGCGCAAGTTCGACTTCAGTGCCGGATTCGAACATCCCGGCAAGTTCACCGGCGGACCCGAGCATAGCTGTGAATGAGAATACGGCTTCTTCTCTGAAGGTAATAGAATCTATCATCAATCTTGCGTATTCCTTGTAAACTTCTACTCCTTTGAGCTTGAGAACGTTGCCGTATTTTTCTTTGGCTTCATCTGATTTATTGAAAAACACCTCTGTGTCCGATTTGAATCGAGTAGTTATTTCGTTAATCCCGGCGCGGGTGTTCACGTTGCCGGCCTGCAATTCCAGTAGAATGGTGCTTATCCCCAGGGCGGCCGTTCTACTTTCCTCTTGCGCCTCTTCCGCGATTTTATCGCCCGCCAGGAGATACTCTTCCGCTTTGGCGGTGTCGCTACCGCAACCAGGCAGGAAGACCAGAAGGCCTGTGACCAGCAGGGCCGCTGCCAGAGCCACGAGCATGCGTTTCATTGTTTGCCACCCTTTATGAAACCGAACAGGAGGTACGGACCAGGCGGTCACAGCTTCTTGTTCAGTTCTTCCAGTTCACCTTTCATCTCTTCCGCTTTTTCTCCCAGTCTTTCTATCTCGTCGAAGTAGTCCTGCAGGGAAGCGGCGAACGCCTCCAGGTCCATGGCGGCGCCGGTTTCATACTGCTCAAGGGTTGAGACGATGTCGTCCATCATAAGGCCCAAGTTTTCGTAGAGGTCTTCCATCGTTTCCATGCGCCCGACAGCCAACCCGGCATATTCCTTGTAGTCCTCGACGCCGTTCAGGCCGAGTATTTTCGAATACTCGTCCCTGGCTTTTCCGGCTTGCTCGAGTATTGAGGTTTTCAACTCTTCGAACTTCTCCGCTTTCTCTCTCATCGATGCGCTGGGCGGGATCTGCTCGGTAAATATCTGGTTAATCAATACCGTTATTTCATTGCCCAGATCCTCGAGTTCTCCGCTTTCGCTTTTAACGCTTGAGATGATCTTGTCGCCGGATTCCATGTACTCTTTCGCTTTTCCCTCATCGCCCCCGCATCCCGGTATGAATACGAGAAGCCCTGAGATTATGATCACCGCAGCCATGATGACAAATAAACGTTTCATTTTATCCGGCCCCCTTCTTTATTCAGGCCAAAGCCCACCAGGCGCATATTTTATACTCAAAAGAAAAATAGCGGAAGCGTGCTCGACGCTTCCGCTATCAAGTTGTACAGCTGAAATATTTTACTATTGCCGACACGGAGTGACTTGACAGGCTGGTGGATCACAGGTTCCTGGTTTCTTTCAAGTCTTCAATGTCTTTCTCGAGCTCGTCGGATTTGTCGCTGAGTTCCGATAGCTTTATGAAGGACTCGGCCATTATGGATTCGCTTTCGGCGGTATCGGTTATTGTGCCGTCCTCGAGGCCTTTGAACATTACAGCGAATTCCTCCAGCAAGACGCCGAACTCCTCAAGCAGTTCCATGTTGGTGTCAATGAATTCAATGCTTAGTTCGGCGTACTCCCTGTAATCCGCGACATCGCTGAGGTCGAGAATCTTTTTATACTCCGTTTTGGCTTCTTCAGCCTTTTCGATCAGCTTGTCCGTATTATCGATAAAAGTCTCATGGTTTTCTTCCGCTTCACTGCTTGAAGTCACTTCGCCGGACTCGGTAGCGTCGATTATGTCGGTCATTTCCCGGTCCATGTCTTCGCTTTCATCTTCCACTTCATCCATGATTTTATCGCCTGACTGCATGTACTCTTTCGCTTTGGCTGTGTCTCCGCCTCCACATCCCGGAAGGAACGCGATCAGGCCCATGGCAACTGCGATCGTCATGATAAAAATGATTACGCGTTTCATTTCTGCCCCCTTGAATCGAACGATTAGATAAACACATGCTATACACGTATACGGTGCTGGGTTTGAGTTACCTTCAACTCTTTTTTGCAGTTGTCCTCACGCTTGAAGTATCGTGGTTTGGAGCGTGCCGCCCCCGCGGCCCCGGTTGTGAAGGGCCGGCCTCTTTGCTATCATTGGCATACAGAAAAATATCGATCTTCGGGAAAGGGTGTAATTCCCTACCGGCGGTATAGCCCGCGAGCTCTGATGAGTTGACCCGGTGGAATTCCGGGGCCGACGGTGACAGTCCGGATGGGAGAAGGTTATCAGCTTTATTGCACGCCGGTGTACTTCTCCCGGCGTTTTGCTGTCTCCGGCTCTATTACCCTTCGATCGAATGGATAAAACCGATTTCTTTTATAAAGGTAAAGGTATGATTTCTAATGGGGACGGGGCTTCTTCTATAGGTGATAACGAAAAGTATACGCTGATGGCGATAGGACTTGCCGAAAAAGGGAAAGGCAGGGTAAGCCCAAACCCGCTCGTAGGCGCGGTTATCGTTAAAGATGGAGAAGTTGTGGGCGCTGGTTACCACGAGTGTATAGGCGGTCCCCACGCCGAGGTCAACGCCCTTGAGGACGCCGGTTCCGCTGCTGCCGGAGCGACGCTTTATGTAACGCTCGAACCCTGCAATCACTTTGGGAGGACACCACCCTGTACCGAAGCGATCAAGAACTCAGGGGTTGGAAAAGTTATCGTCACTGTCCGCGACCCTAATCCGCAAGTGAGCGGTAACGGTATGGCAGCTCTCGCGGATGCTGGAATTGAGGTGGAGGACGGGCCTTTCGAAGAGGTGGCAAAGCGGCAGAACGAAGCATATTTCAAATGGGTGACTGAAAAGATGCCCTTTGTTACATTAAAAGCGGCCGCATCCCTCGACGGGAAGACAGCTACAGTCACCGGATCCTCCAAATGGATATCTTCGGAAGCTTCCAGGCGTGAAGTCCATGCCATGAGGGCGTGCAGTGACGCTGTTCTGGTTGGTATAGGCACAGTCCTTTCAGACGATCCAAAGTTGACCGCGAGGGACTACGATCGTGAATTCAACCCGCCGATGCGGATTGTTATGGACAGCGGGGCGAGAACGCCGGTCAACAGCCGCATCGTGGGGGACTCCGGGGCCGACACATTGATTGCGGTTGCCGGGTCGGCACCCGCTGAGAGGGTCCGGGAGCTCGAGAGAAGAGGGGTGGAGGTGTGGAAGTCCGGCAAAGGAGACAGGGTGGATCCGGCTTCGCTTCTTAAATATCTGGCGGAACGCGAGGTTTCCTCGGTGCTGTGCGAAGGAGGCGGCGACCTTTCCTTTTCCCTGGTCGAGGCCGGCCTTGTCGACAAGTGGGTGTTTTATCTGGCTCCAATTATTATAGGGGGAAGAGACGCACCGGGCCTGACAGGGGGTGCCGGGATACAGGATTTGAAGGACGCATTCAAGTTCGATATCGATTCGGTGTCGTTCAGTGGTCCGGATATCAGGGTCGTAGCTTATCCGGAGGGAGGAAGATAAGTGTTTACGGGAATTGTCGAAGAAAAGGGATCCGTCGCGGGTTTCCCCTCCGGCGGCAAGTTGAAAGTGTCGGCTTCAAAAGTTCTGGAAGGCACCGGCATAGGTGATTCGATCGCTGTTTCAGGTGTTTGCCTTACCGTGACTGAACTGCCCGGGGATGCTTTCGTTGTAGATGTAATGCCCGAGACGCTTATCAGGAGCACCCTGGGCGGGATGCGCCCGGGATCCAGAGTAAACCTGGAGAGAGCGCTCCAGGTCGGCGCGCGGCTTGGAGGACATATTGTTAACGGGCATGTGGATGGCGTCGGAACTGTAAGGGAGAGGCGCTTGAGAGAAAACGCGGTATTTTTCACAGTAGATGCGCCGCGGGAGATCTGCTCATATACGGTCGAGAAGGGCTCAATCGCGATTGACGGCATCAGCCTCACAGTTGTCGAGGCACACGAGAGCTGGTTCTCGGTATCGATAATTCCCCATACCCTGGAGGAAACAACGCTCATGGAGGCTCAACCGGGGGTGAAGGTCAACCTGGAAGTGGATATTATCGCCAAGTACGTAGAGAGACTTATCTCAAGGGACGGCGGGAACCTTGAAGACCTGCTCAGAAGGAACGAATATTTTTCCCTTGATGAGGGGATTTAAAAGGAGGAGAGGAAGATATGCATTTCAGCACTATAGACGAAGCCATCGAGGAACTCAAAGCCGGTCGCCTGTTAATCGTAGTGGACGATGAGGACCGTGAAAACGAGGGTGACTTCGTCTGCTCGGCACAGATGGTTACACCTGAGACAATTAACTTCATGAGCAAGCATGGAAGGGGGCTCATCTGCATGCCCTGCGTAGCGAGCCGTCTCGACGAGCTCGAAATACCGGCAATGGTTGAAGATAACACCTGCACCCATGAGACCGCGTTCACGGTTTCGATCGGGGCCAAGGGAAAGATAACCACCGGAATCTCGGCATATGACAGAGCCGCGACGATCCAGGCTGTGATAAATCCCTTGACCAAACCGGAGGACATCAGTAAACCGGGGCACGTGTTTCCCCTGCGCGCCAGGCCCGGCGGTGTGTTGACCCGTGCGGGCCACACCGAGGCGGCGGTGGATCTTGCGAGGCTCACAGGGCATTATCCGGCGGGCGTTATCTGCGAGATCATGCATGAGGACGGAACAATGGCGCGAGTGCCTGAACTTGAGAAGGCCGCCAAGAAGTTCGACTTGAAAATGATCACTGTCGCCGATTTGATCAAGTACAGGATTCAAAAAGAACAGTTGGTCGAGAAGGTTTCCGAGACAAAGCTCCCCACAGCGTATGGTGACTTCGCGGCTATAGCTTATGAGAGCCTGGTGGACGACACAATACATTTCGCGCTTGTAAAAGGAAACGTACGTGGAAAGAAGGATGTGCTGGTCCGGGTGCATTCGGAGTGCCTGACCGGTGACGTCTTCGGTTCAAAGAGATGTGATTGCGGTACGCAGCTGAAGGAAGCGATGCAGAAGATAGAGGAAGCGGGGGAGGGTGTCTTTCTGTATATGATCGGCCACGAGGGAAGAGGAATAGGCCTTATTCACAAGCTGAAGGCATACGAGCTCCAGGACTGCGGTTTCGACACTGTTGAGGCGAATATCGAACTTGGGTTTCCCGCCGACGCCAGGGACTATGGCACCGGGGCGCAGATCCTGAGGGACCTCGGAATCACTTCAATGAGGTTGCTTACGAATAACCCTGCGAAAAGGGTGGGGCTCGAGGGTTATGGACTGTCGGTAAGCGAAAGAGTGCCGATCGAGGTGGAGCCGTGCGAGGAGAACCTGAAGTATCTGACAGCGAAAAAGGAGAAAATGAACCATATCCTGAATTTGGGAAAAATAGAGGATAACGACAAAGACCTGTGTAAATAAGGCGGGGGTGAAATATGAAGACTTTTGAAGGACAACTCGTTGCCAAAGACTATAAGTTTGGTATTGTTGTAAGCAGGTTCAACGATTTCATAAGCAAGAACCTGCTATCCGGGGCTGTGGATTCACTTAAGCGACATGACGCAATAGAAGATAATATCAGTATTGCCTGGGTTCCGGGAGCTTTTGAGATACCCCTCGTGGCGTTGAAGATGGCGTCTTCCGGAAAGTACGACGCGGTAATCTGTCTGGGCGCAGTTATCAGAGGCGGTACGCCTCACTTTGATTATGTGGCCGCCGAAGTATCCAAGGGCATTGCGAAAGTAGCCCTGGACAGTAAGATACCTGTAACGTTCGGGATAATCACCGCGGATACCCTCGAGCAGGCTGTCGACCGTGCCGGAGCGAAAGCAGGGAACAAGGGATGGCAGGCTGCCCTGACCGCTATCGAGATGGCAAACCTCGTTACTTCCCTGGGGTAAGGATTGAATATTGGTTGTTATGGTATAATTTATGAGCTACCACCCTGGGTCGGGAGAGTAATTGGAATACGCTTCTGATCTTTATGAAAAAGGAAAAATACTCGCGCTTTATGTTCTGGACAAAAAGCGCACTTTCGTGTTGTCTGGAATAGCGAAACAGGAGTCGCCGCCTTCCGCTTTCTACGCGTTCTTGAACCAGACCCGTAAAAAGTACTTCATGAATTACCTGGATCTTCTTCAGGCTTCGATAAGTGAAGAGGACAGGACCGATTTTCTTGCGGAGGAGACTTTTCAGAGCTATTCCCAGGGGAGAAACGGTTTCGAACCGGCGGATGTACTGAGTATCCCCAGAATTGTTAACAAGGCATTCATGGAGCTCATTGCCGGGATGGTGGAAGCGGGAGACGCCGATTCCGAGGCGGGGCTGGGGGCTTCCATGATAATCGGGGAACTCCTCGGAGAAGCCGAAACCATAAGGGCACAGTCGTTTGTTCAAACCCGGGATGAAGTTATCAAGTTCTATCATTCTTACCAGGAGGAGATAGACAGGTTCCCCGACAACCTGGCTGCAACCCTCGATCCTCAAACGCTCATGCTGTCCGCCCTGAGGAAAGCCACCGATCTGGTTGGAGCGGACCGTTGCGCGATTTTCAGCCGCGACCTTCTAACGAATGTTCTTCACCTCGAAGTCTCTAATTTTGAACACCAGGGTGTTCTGGACGAGGGCCCCACGAAGTTTGACGAGTCTTTGATGAACGATCTCGTATATAAAGGGAAGCCTGTCCTGGTGAAGGGTTACCAGAGGTCGGTTCCCCTTATTACGGCGATCATGAAGAAGATGAAAACCAAGGTGCTTCTGGTGGTGCCTTTGATGGTAAGGGGCCGCAATGTCGGCATTATGCTTCTCGAGAACATGGAGAGGCCGGAGCTTTTCACGCCGGAGACCACCAGGCTCGCGGTTCGGTTTGCGAACAGGGTTGCCGTGTCGGTTGAAAACGCGCGCCTCCACGGAAGCGAACAGAGAAAACTGAAGGAAACGATAGCTCTTCTCGAAGTCTCGAGGCTGGTATCTTCAACTCTTGATGTCGACGTTATGCTCTCCAGGCTTGTACAGATAACCGCCGACGTATGTGAGGTTGTCGAGTGTATTGCCTATATCTGTATGGAGGACGGCAGGATTTGCCCGACGGCGAGTTTCGGCGTTTTGTCGGAGAACGGCTGGAAGCCGGACCCCAGGGATTATATTATGCCGAGCGATCTTTCCGACGAGGAGTTCGAGTCCCTCTTGAGTCAAAAGAAGCTCGCGATTTCCGACCCCCGGCTTTCTCCGTTCGTGCCGGACGGGTTCTCGGATATAGTAAAAATTGAAACGGTTCTTACCATTCCAATTTATTCGCGTGAAAAGCTGCTGGGGGTGACGGTCCTTCTCTATTCTATATCGGGGGACGAACTGGAGTCGGAGGACCTTAACCTGATAAACGCGATTTCGAGGCAGGCCGGCGTCGCTCTTGATAATGCGTCCCTTTACGAGGATCTGGAACAGAGCTATTTCTCTACGATCAAGGCACTGGCCCGCGCCATAGAAGTAAAGGACCCGTATACCTACGGTCATTCGGAGAAAGTTACCGTTTACGCTATGGCCATAGGTACCAGAATGGGATTGTCCGAGCGGGAGCTCAAGAACTTGAAGTACGCCTCCGCCCTGCACGACATAGGCAAGATTGGCATCGCCAAGAAGATTCTGAACAAGCCCCAAAGTCTAAGCGACGAGGAGTTCAATTACGTAAAGACACACCCGCAACTTGGTGATTCGATTATAGAGTTGATCCCATTTCTGCAGGAATCAAGAGAGATAGTTCTCTATCATCATGAACGGTACGACGGCAAAGGTTATCCGGAAGGCCTGAAGGGTGAGGATATCCCCCTCGGAGCGCGGATCCTTTCAGTTGCCGATTCATTCGAAGCCATGATGTCGGACAGGCCTTACAGAAAAGCCCTACCGCTTCCGGAAGCGGAAGGCGAGCTGGAAACTCATAGTGGAACCCAGTTCGATCCGGTCGTAGTCAAAGCCCTTCTTGGTGTAATAGCCGAAGGCGGGCTGGAGGAGAAGCCCGTTTCCGATTCATCCGAATCGGTTGAGGCCGTTGATGAGATCGAGGTTGGAAAAGACCTCTCGCCGTAAGACGGAACCCTGGTGTGAAATGGATGACAGGCCCCGGCTGGATTATATCAGGCTTTTCTTCTGTCGAAGACGTAAACGCTGCCTTCGAGGTTTTTGGAGTACTTCTTTAGCTCCGCGACTATCTTTCCGACCTGGGCGAGGTCGGTCAGCTCACGGTATTTGTTATGGATTATCGACACGGAAATCGACATTACGGGAAACTTCATTACATAATCCCGCCTGTCGAGAGACACGATATATCCCTTCTTGAGGTCTTCTTCCTGGTAATATGACGGTATTCTTTCATCGAAAAGCCTGATGATTTCCTTTGCTATCGGTTCCGCTCTCTCTATTGCGGATAGAATAACGAAGTCGTCTCCGCCGACATGCCCGATAAAGTCTTCGTCCTTGCCTTTTTTTGTGAGAGCTTCCTGTAGAAGGGCGCCGGTTCCCCGTATCACTTCGCTGCCTGCCGTAAAACCGTAGTAATCGTTGTACGGTTTGAAATCGTCGATGTCTATATACAGGAGCGCGAACAGCTTGCCTGAGGAGAGTCTTGTAAGCAGAGCTTTTTCGATCGCCTTGTTTCCGGGAAGTTCGGTGATGGGGCTCATGTCCGTTTCGCGCAGGTACCGGCGAAGGTGCATGTCGATTCTTGCCTGGAGCTCCAGGGGGTCAAAAGGCTTCGTGAGGTAATCATCCGCCCCTGACTCTATTCCCTCGAGCTTGTCTTTCA
>JAFGMY010000145.1 GCA_016927325.1 Actinomycetota bacterium
AAGGGTTCGCCGGGGAGAACTTTATCGCCCGGTCGAGCACAAGCTCGGACCAGAACGGCCCGACCCTGGTCGAGGGTTCGACGTAAGCCCTGTAACCGATGAAGCACTGCGTGTCCAGGTCGATGCCGGCGGCCCCGATCCCGAACGGCACCTCCAGGCAGTCCTTGTCGCCGCTGGCATGGCGGGCGACCTTCCACACGTACAGCTTGTCCGCGTTCGGGTTTCCCGGCAGGTATTCTTCGGCGGTGCCGGTGAAATCGTGGTTGGAGACCGCGCCCACACCGTTGTTTAGCTTGATTCCGTAGACGCCGAAGTTGCAGTAGGTCGCTTTTCCGGCCGCCTTGTGGTTCACGCCGAAGACTATCACGAAATCGTCCGGGTCCTCGGACAAAATGAACGGATCGGTTGCCAGGTAGGTCGTGTCGCGGTTCTCCCCCAGGGCGTCCTCGTTCCTCTGGATCGCGTAGTACCCCTCGGGAAGCCACACCCTTGTCTCGAGTGGTGTAGCCTGCTGGCCGTTGTACTTCTCGATAATCGCCTTCTCTAAGGCGGCAATGTCGGGCAGAAGGTCCAGCTCGGTAGTGCCGGTACCCCTTATCCTCAGGTCGGGCACGTCGTACGGCTCCAGCTTCGTTACGGGCTCTTCGGGGGTGACGCGCAGCAGGGTCCCCGGTTCGCCGTACATGTAATCATCCCCGGCCTCCTTGTCCTTGAAGAACGCCGTACGGTGGATGAACGCGAAGGAATCGTCCTGGGGCTCGAGCCCCATATTGACCATGTTGGCGGATATAATATCGTCATTGATTATGTCCTTGGAATAGCCTGAAGACTCTATCGCCGAGTGCACCTTTTCGCTCACCCCCTGGTCCGCGGAGGTGACTATGACGGTAGATTGGCCTGCGCCACCCACGCCCTCTCCGGTCTTTATAGTCACATTGTTCAGGGTATCGCCCAGTGAGTCGAACACCCTTATCACCCTTCCGGCCTCCAGGCTGTACCGTCCGGCAATGTAGCTCCTGTAGCTGTAGTAGTCGCAGGGGGGCGGGGTCTTTCCAATATAGATGATGGCCTCGTCCTGACGGAGCTTCCAGTCCTCCCAGAGCCCCTTGTTCTGGGGGTTAATGGGAGCGTCGCTTACGTTGTTACGGGCCGTCTGTCCGGGCGCCGGCGGCAACTTGTAGACAAGGTAAGGGGTGCTTGGATTGTTGGCCCAGCATGAAGGCACCAGGCCCATGTCGGCCATCTTTGTTATGTCCAGAACCTCGAGCTTACCCTCCTGGACTGTGAACCCGTCCTTCTCGAGCGCCGCCTTCAGCTCGTCGACGCTTCCGGTCTTGCCACTCGAACCACAGCCGCATGAGCCAAGTGCAAGTGTCAGTGCGATGATCACGGCGGCAGCGGTGGCATGCAGTATTCTGTTTCTGAGCATCAGGTCCTCCCCGTTCGTAATATTAGTGGTCCGGCTGGACCGCCATGTTGTCCCAGTGCTCCATGCATTATTGCTTAGATTCTACTTTTAATTAGTTCTATGCTATTGCGTGATTTCCATTCACACAATTATTTAAAACACGCGGCCTGAAAGGCCGCCCCTAAAGGCCGGGGGAGGGTATAGCAACATAAAGAGCTATCGTTCTTTGCCGTTCTCTAAGCATTTCCCAATATAAGACTTGGTATCCGGTCCGACAAGTTGAATACCCATGGTGTGGGCAATTTCGGCAACCAGGTCGTCTTTTGGTATGCCGGCATGCGTATCTTCAATCCTTGAGGCCGCGAGCATTATTTCTTCGGGTGGAATCAGGTACGACTTCTTGATTACGTCATCGTCCGAGCGGTCTCGGATTGGCGGTTCGGACATGTCCGGCGGCCAGATGAAATCACCTTTTCTCGCCAGCAGCTCACTGCTCACTGCATCTTCAATTCCCTCTTTCACCAGGGCGCGAAATGTCCTGGATGCGTGCTTCAGGCCCCAGATTTCAGCGGCCCTTTCGGTCAACTCCTCTATGTGTATCGGCCCTTCATAATCGACAATTTCCGACAGGAACAACGCCACCTCGTCTACCGGCGCGTCCGCCGGGTTGTCGCAGGCGGGCGCTTTCACAACGGAATCATCCGCCACTTTATAAGGGCTCGCCGATATCTCCGCGCTGCTGCTTGCTATCTCCTCCTTCGCCTCGGATGGGCGCGCAGTCTCCTCCTCACCGGGCGCCTTTTCAAAATCCTTGTCGCGGTGGGAAAGTGCAGGCTTCGACTTCGCCTCATCGATTGCCGCAATAACCTGGTCGATTTCTTTTTCCATGCTGTTGAACCAGTCCGTGGACCACACCCTGTATACTGTCCAACCCAGGTCCTCGAGGACCTCAGGCCTCAGCCTGTCCCGTTCACGCGCCGACCTGGCGCTGTTGTACGCGGCCCCGTCGCAAACAATACCCACCAGGTACCGGCCGGGGTGCTCCGGATCCCTTACCGCAATATCAACGTAATAATCCGACATCCCGACCTCAGGGTCGGCTTCATAACCACGGTCGGTCAGCGCCTTCAGGACCGACTCCCGGAATTCGACACCTGTTTCTTCGTCTGAGAGGTCCGGCGCGTCCTGGCGGCCTGTTTCCGCGAACTGCAGGTAATTTTTCAGGGCGACAACTCCACGGGTCGAAGTCCTGTCCACGTCTATGTCCTCCGGCCGAATGCTCGTGAATATTTCAACCGAGAGGCGTGCCCTTGTTATCAGCACGTTCAACCTGTGCCAGCCGCCCGCAGAGTTCAACGGGCCGAGAGACATCGACAGATCCTCATCCCGGTCCGGCCCGTATCCCACGCTGATGAAGATAACATCACGTTCGTCCCCCTGGATGTTCTCCACGCTCTTAATGAAAAATGGTTCCGGGGTGTCCGCGCGGAAGAATTCCTCGTGCTCCGGGTTTTCACGCCTCATCTTCTCGAGCTCGTCCATTATTGCTTCCTGCTGCGCAAAGCCGAATGTCCCTACCCCGAGGCTGAGGTCCCTGTTCATTGAAGCGTGCGCCATTATTCGTTCGGCAATCCGCTTCGCCTGGGCGAGGTTCTTCCCGGACCCATCCCTGTCACAGGAAGAATTCTCCACATAGTTGAAATGCAGGCCGGCCGCGGCATCATCCACGTTCGGACCGGGGAAAGTCACGAGCTTGCCTTTATAATACTCATGGTTCGAAAACGCGATCAATGACTCATTTCTGCTTCTATAATGCGTCCGCAGGTTAATGGTCGGGTAAACACGTGAACACATGTGCAATATGCTTTCAGCGTCTGTTTCCACCTGTTCGTCAGGCTCTAATTCATCTTCGGTCGATATCCGGTCGAAAAATGATGTGGGCGGGAGCTGCCTTGAATCTCCCGCGACAACGACTTGCCTGCAGCGGGCAAGGGCACCTATTGCGTCATGCAGATTGACCTGACCGGCTTCATCGATAATCAACAAATCAAAAGCTACGCTGTCGGGTCTCAGGAGCTTTGCTATAGACATGGGGCTCATCAGGAAACAGGGTTTTATTTCCTGGATTGCGTGTCCCGCCTTTTCCATTAACGTCCTGAGCGGCATGTGATGACGTCTCTTAACGACCTCTTTTATGAGCAGGCCCATTTCGCTTTGAGACCTGCTTCCCTCAAATCGCCTCGGCACCATTTCCCACATCCGGGCCGCCAGTTGCTGCCGCGAAGACGTCAGCAACTCTTTATCAAGCTCTCTGAACCTCACGACCAGCTGGTCGTGAGATTCCCTTTCCAACCGGTCTAAGACGGGGTATTGACTTCTGGCTTCATCCCAAATGCTGCTGTAATAGTTGAACTCGATAATCTCCTTGAGATTATTTGCCGTACTATCCTTTTCCAGGAATGCCACTACCCCCTCAAGGCCCAATTCAGTACATTGCCGTACCGCTTTTTGATACCTGATCCAGTCGGGCAGTTTATCAACAGCATCGTTGCATTTCGAGAGGAATTGGGTGAGTGTCTCATAGCCGGCTGTCTCGACGGGTTTCCCAAGGGCTTCCGGCCAGTCGATCTTCAGGAAATCGGTCAGCTCATCTATTGACTCATCGAATTCCGTTATCGAGGCTTCCAGGGCCGCGGCCATTAAAGAAAGCTTTATACTGTCGTTCTTGTTTATTATCTTAAACGCATCAGCCGGCAGGTCACCGGCATTGATCTTTTCGACGGTGGCAAACATCCAGTCCGCCAGTCTTCCCAGCCTGTCCCAGTCAGAGGAGACTCCCTGCCACAGTGACCCGAAAGCCCCCCGCCCCAGCGCCTCATGGGATTCCATCCATTTGGCCGTATCCAGGATTTCGGCCCACTTGGTATACAGCGCTATTTTTTCTGAACGGTCTCTTGGCCATTCTGCATCCCCGAGCCCCAGGAAGCGGGCGAGTTCTTCGAACGACTCGTCGAATTCATCCGTTGAGGTTCTCATGGCCGTGGCCATTAAAGAAAGCTTGTCTCTTTCGATTTTATTCAGTATTTGAAGGGCATCAGCCGGCAGGTCACCGGCGTTGATCTTTTCGACCGTCGCAAACATCCAGTCCGCCACTCCTTTTAGCCATCCCCAGTTGGATGCGACTCCGTTCCAAAGGGAACCGAAAGCCTCCCGGCCGATCTGCTCCCTGGAATCGTCCCAATTGAGCTTGTCGAGGGTTTCGGACCACTTCTTATACAGCGCGATTTTTCCGGGATGATCTTCAGGCCGGTCGGATTCCTCGAGCTCCAGGAAGTCGGCAAGGTCCGCAATTGACTCCTCGAATCCAGTCATCGAGGTTTTCATGGCCTCGGCTATCGAATCAAGTTTGTCCCTCTCAACTTCATTGACTATTTGAAGTGCGTCAGCGGGCAATTCATCAGCGTTGATCTTTTCGATGGTCGCGAACATCCAGTCCGCCAGCCTTCCCAGCCTGTCCCAGTCAGAGGAGACTCCCTGCCACAGTGACCCGAAAGCCCCCCGCCCCAGCGCCTCACGGGATTCTATCCATGAATCCATCCGCCTGGCATACCGCCACCGGTTCAATAATTCAACGATTTCCTGCTGTGACCCGGGGAGACCGCCCGGACATAGTTCCTCCAAACTTCGAATGGCTTTCTTGTACTTCTGGGCGGTTAAGCCCGGCTTACTATCACCCTGTTCAATAATGGGCTGAAATTCATCAATGTCATGGAAAAACTGTTCCACGGGAATGTACTGATAAAGTGAATTCGCCATGGCCTTCAGAGCGCGTCCCTGCCTGAGCAACTCATCAATGGAACCCGCCTGTTTCAACCAGGTTTCGCCGGTAAAATCAATCGGCTTGTCTTCGGGTATTGTCGACATGTAATGTATGCTGTTTGCCAGCCTGACGAACTCAACACTTGTGCCCGGCGCGTAAATGCCAAGTGTATCTGCAATCTCTTCATTAATCCTGGGCAAGTCATTTACATACCTCGTTATTGTCTCAAAACGGGATTTCAGTCCCTCGATATCGACTTCGGGAACCGACTGCCCGGCTTCTATCAAAGACTTGATGGCAGACGGCTCATCGGTCCAATAACTGCAGGAATAGATGTCCTGGTCCTCACTCGGCGCCCCGCTTAGATATTCGAAAATCGATATATAATGCTCGGAATCATTTGCATCAGCCTGACCTGGTTCATCTTTAACCAGTACCCGGTGTATTATTTCTATAGCAGTATCGAAAGAATATTTCCCCGATTTAACAGCATCTAAATAGTATTTGAGCCTGACTAAATCCACGTGCTGGGCTTCCCTGCCCCTGGAAATCAATTCAAATATTTCTTCCCTTTTATCTTGCCAGGACGATGAGGCCAACGCGTTATAGTCACATTCCGGCGTTTTCAGCAGGTAATCGTAGGCTTCCATCAAAGACCTAGTCTTTTCCGGACATCCGGGCGTTTTCATGCAAAGATACGCCGCGCTCTGCTCATCAATGTCCTTCAGATCGGACACCTGTTTCAAAATCTGCTTGAGATTTTCAACGAAGCGCTCGGTATCCAAACCGAGATACTGTGTTCTTTGTACGCCGCTCCAGGGGTTTTTTTCGCCAGTCCCAATGTTGGCCGCATGGATACCCAATATCTCGGCCGTGTCTATCAGCGCGTCATAACGTTCCTTATTCCAGGAAACAGGGTTGTCGAGCTGAATGGACTTAAGGTCCACTCCACTTGCGCGGGAATTATCCAGGTGGCCGAGTGCCTTGAACGCACTTATTTTTCGCTTCCCTACAGGCTTGTGAAGAGCCTCAGAGTAATCCGTCAAGTCCTTGATCAACGATTCAAGCTCGACTGTGCTCTCCCGGGGGTCCGGTTCACCGGGCTTCTGTTGGTTTAGAACACGCTCAATCTCATGGGTGACCACGCCTGGCTTTACTTTATGACTATGCAACTCGAGGCATACGTCGCCCAGCCCGACTTCACTTAACCTGTTCTTCACGACGTCGAGTGCAGCCATTTTTTCGGACACAAAGAGTACCTTTTTTTTCCTCGCTAACGATTCCGCGATTATGTTCGCGATTGTCTGCGACTTACCGGTGCCGGGAGGCCCCTGTATGACCACGTTGTTACCCTTGTTTACCTCCAGAATGGCGCGGACCTGGGAGGCGTCGGCATCGAGAACCTGCCTGCAGTCCGACAGGACCACGTGTTTGTCAATGTCGTCCGACTCCGGTATCAATTCATAATCACGGTAAGATGTACCTGTAATCACGTCTTTTACAATCTCGCTGCGTTCCAATGTGCGTTCTTCCGGCCAGTTTTCGGGCTGGAGGTCCAGGTACATCATGAGCTTCCCGAAAGAAAAGAAACCCAGCACAATCTTGTCGGTCACATTCCAATTTGAATGCTTCTCTATTGACGACCTTACCTCTTTGAAGTAGCGGCAGGGCTTGAAGTCATCATCAGTGGCATCAATATCAGGGAAGTCTATCTCAAAATCGTCAAGCAGCTTCATCTTGAGCGACAGGTTGACGTCCACATCTTCGCCGGAATATGACAACTTGTACCTGGACACCGCGCTGTCCCTGGAAAGCTCGACGGGAACAAGGATGAGGGGCGCTTCGCGCAATTCTTTTGAGCTTTCACTCTCAAACCACTCCAGGAAACCGATTGCAAGGTATAGACAATCCACTCCCTGCTCCCCGAGAACCGTCCCTGCGTTTGTGGCTATCCGGTTGAGCCTCGCCTGCAGGGCCTTGTCATCAATAAAGGTCTGGAGCTTCCCGTCCTGGTGCATCCCGGCCGGGTCTCTCCCTGTTTCACCGGGCTGCCCCAATGCGGCTTCCCCTTCCTTACCGAGATCGCCGTCCTGCTCCTCCGGCGGATTCTCCGGAGCCGGCAGGAAAGTCATGGATTTTCCATCATTTACCAGGATGCGATACACCTCATCCGGAATCTCGTCCATGATTGGAATGGAGTAACCGGTGCTTGCCCTGAAATTCAACAGCCGGTTACGCATTGACATGTCGAGCAGGCTATTGCGAATATTTTCCAACTTATTTAACATTCCATCGTCCACAGCAGACTCCCGGAAACAGGTCTGGCAGTTTGCATGAGAAAACATGCATCTACTTAGTATTATCGCAAAACTTACTATTCAACTGTAGCGTTGCAAATTGGGGCTGAAACCCTCTATTTGGATTAAATTCATTAATAAATTTCATTCGCAATCGAGGAGCTGGTCAATACGCATGCCAGAAGGTTGCATTACCGATTGACTCCGCTATTCCAAACTCCTCGCGCAGCTCTACGTACATGATAAGGGAAGACGGGTTTTTCTATCCCTCAGGCGGCATGATATCGATCGCCAGAGCACTCCAAAAGATAATGGGCGAATACGGCGGCGATCTCCGCCTGGATTCACCGGTGGAGAAGATAATCGTCGAAGGTGGTAAGGCAACCGGCGTGCGCCTTGAAAACGGTGAGGAGATAACCGCGCGCGTGGTCATCTCAAACGCGCACTCCCGCGAGACCTACCTCAAGCTGCTGGACGCGGAGAGCCTCCCGTATGCGATCAGACGGTCGGTATCAAGACAGCCCAATTCCATCCCGGTCCCATATGTGGCGATGGGGCTCAAGGTAAAGATGGACTGCGTGCGCTCCCATTTCAGCATCATACTTCCGGAGAGAAAGCAGTTCGATAACTTCTGGAATGAGTTCTACGATAAGGGCCTTCTTAACTACCCACCGGACGGGATGTTCTTTGCAAGCTGCCCTTCGTTTGAAGATCCGACAATGGCACCGGAGGGGAAGCAGGTTCTGGACGCTTTTTATATTGCCTCCCCGAAGCTGAAGTACCACCAGTGGGACGACATCTCAGAAGAATGGTCAATGAGTTGTATAGAGTTTCTCGATCGCACCGCTTTTCCCGGACTCGGCGCTAACGTGGAAGTAATGGACTCCGTCACCCCGGTTGAAATGGAACGCAGGCTCAGGCTCCCGGAGGGCGGATTCTTCGGACTGGAGATGAGCTTCACAAACCTGGGGCCGTTCAGGCCGTCATACCGCTCCCCGTGCGTCGACAACCTGTACCTTACAGGGCACACCACCAATCCCGGCGGAAGCGTTCCGATAGTAATGATATCGGGAATCGCCTGCTCGAGCCTTCTGTTGAACGACTGGCCGGATATCAGCTAGGCCGGGATTCACCTCCGGTTGATCGCTTAAGAGCTCTGCGGGTGTACATATCTTGATACCTTTATGCTTGTGAAGCTCGAGTAGGTGATGATCTTCTGAAATAATGAAGTCGGCAATCTCGCAACCCTCCAGTGAAAACTCCTTTTTAACGGCCTGGAGGGATGACGGCCTGGAGGTAACTCTTAAAATCGTAGTTCCCGGGATTTTCCTCAAGAGAAAAATCAAGGTCCTCGGAATCCCGGTGTTTGCTGGATCGTCAGGCTGACTGGCTGGAACGCCCTGGTTAGGATGTAAATACCCGGTCGGAATCTCTGACTATCTCGTACTGGTCCTTCAGGGTCGAGAGCGGACACACCTCAGAGCCTTCAGAGTCGCGGAGCTTAAGGCAGGCTCCGCAGGCAAGAAACCCGCCGCCTGAATCAAGCAGCTTCTGTACCAACCCCGGGACGTCAAATCTGTCGTCTGGTATCTGATCGATTTCGACCCCTTTACCCGATAGAAAAACTCGTACTTCATCTCCCTGCTCGAGGCTGTACTACGCAAGCCGCAGCGCGTTAAATACCGTCTCGGGATCTGTCTGTGAAATAATTATTCCTGGTTTCATTAGTCTAAACTCCTCAATCATAGCGCTTCAGCCGACATCCTGATAAAGAATAAAACAGTCTCTTTTACCGGCATCAATTTCAGTCTATCGTCCCGGAGACCTTAAGACAGAAGCAGGAGATCGGCAACCCGGCCGGCCTCTACAACTGAGAAAGGCGGACATGAGCGTTTACCGCCGACGCATACCGGGTACTGCTTTCCTTTCCCGGCGGGTAGAATATCCTCGAGCTCAATTGCGTGCTTCCAGTAGTCTCCAAAGTCGTAGATATAATCGGCTTTCCGGTTCTCCATGTTCAGAAACTCCAATACCTCGTATTCGCAATCATGAGGTATTCCTCCCGGCCGTTCGCCCCCGCGGCCAGACCTGCCGGAACCTAAAACAAATGGGGACCGAATCTTGCTTTGTTATGTCAGCCTAAATGTTTAAGACCTCGCTCCCGTTTTGATTGCTTGAGGTTGTTACCCGGTTCACGAAAGCTGATAATTAGTTGATACAGTTCTTGAATCTTTGGATCGGCACACAGGAGCGGTGACTTGGGCATCTTGATGACTCCGGACGAGATTCAGAATAAATATCCGCGGAAGTTTCCGCCGGAAAACAGCATATTCAAATCAATTCACAGGAGCGACCGTGTTTACCTCGAAAGCGGATGCGGTGAGCCACAGTACCTTTTGAGCGCACTGACCAGATACGTCGAGTCCAACCCCTTGAACGTGGTTGAAGCCGTTCAAAGTGCCCGGTCTTGCGCGGTATGCGCATAAAGGAAGATGTGGCCACAGAATCGCGACCTGGAACCGGCAAAAGTTCTCACCGGAAGCGTCCGATATAGCTATTGTGGGTAAAAGGAGGTCAAAATGGTAGACGGTCCGATCGACAAGCACGACGAAGAACATCTTATCCAGTGTATTCACAAGTATGAACGTTCTGAATCCGGTGAGCTAATCTGTAAAAAATGCGGAATACCGATACCTGCACCTATACCCGAGCCGGAAAACGAGGTCAAAGAATGCGATTCAGTCATTAACGCTGTGAAGGGCTTCGTCGCGGCGGAAAAAGGTTAACAGCCCTTCGCTGAATATTTTCCAGCTCATGTAAAACTCCATTCATCTCCATTACGGAGCCTTGGGGGTCAAGCCTGAATCAGGTGATGCCACGTCAAGATTTTGTTGTTATCCCGGGCCTGGATAGACCCTGGATTATTTATTTTAGGCTGGCGGGGCCGGGCAGGAGTACCCGGCCACAAGGTGGAGGAAGCCTAACCGGGCAGGAGTACCCGGCCACAAGACCTTATCTCATAGCTTGTCGCGGTATACTTCATAAATGGCTTGTCGCGGGGTAATCCTGCCCCGCGTGTTTGGGGCCGGGCAGGAGTACCCGGCCACAAGACCTTATCTCATAGCTTGTCGCGGTGTACTCCATAAATGGCTTGTCGCGGGGTAATCCTGCCCCGCGTATTTTTGATTTCCCACGGCTGATAGCCGTGGGCTAAAGGAGTAAAAAAGGAGAGCCATGCCCCCCCAACGTTATATAATAACTATAATGCAGGTATATGGTTGCTGTAGATCAGGATTGGGCTTCATAAAAAATATAGACACAGTGAACTTCACTTGGTGGAACCCATAAGGCAGTGATATCAATTACTGGAAACGACATCGAAAGTCCGGGCGGCTTTATGAATGGAATGGAAAGGGAGATGGCGGCAGCGATACCTGCAGCAGATAAAAAACAGGTAAGCGCCCGGACCATTCTTATACCTGACATACCACTCAATGGAAGAGATATCGCCTTCGTTGATAAAGAGCTGATCTCGAGTCTCGCCTCTGACTATTGCCGGCGCGAAGGCGATCGCGCATCGGATGCGGAGTTTTTTCTTGGATACCTGCCGCTTCGGTCAACTGACGGTCTATGCGTCGACTCCGCCGACTTCAAACAGATCGGTTCCCTTCTGGGAAATTTTATAGTCTCGGGATTTTTCGGGGGTATCTGGCTGAGGGATTCTCTCGGGTTGTCCAGCTTTTCAAAGAGTCCCGCCCGGCAGGTAACAAAGGCTATTGGCGGTCCACTTTTCAGCCTATTTACTGCGTTCGCCCGGAAAGGGATTAAAATAAGCATGGAGGGCAGTAAATCCACAGTATTCATCTCGAACCTACTGTTCATCTTTCCTTTCATGATCCTCTATGGATATAACTGGGGTTACTTTAATTACATACTGGACAATCCACCCGGAGGGACGACTTTTCACGAAGAATACAAATCTGCCTGCCACCGACTACTTGACGTTCGCATGCCATACGATTCACCCGAAACCCTTGAACTCTACAAGCCGGTTCTTGATAAGCTGTATGCGTCTGATCTTTCTTCCCGGCCAAATAAGAGATGGAAGCAAATAGGCTTCATAATGAAGTTCTTAAGCAAGTTATCCGCCAGTACCGGTAATTTTGTATGGCACATCATGATGAACGATTCAATGTCCGGTTCATTGTATGAGCTTCTGCTTGAGTTGTCCGGCCGTTATATGCTTGTTGCAGAACTCTGCCTGCTGCCCGCAATGAAATGCTTTGCGGAATCAGATAATGAAGCGGGCCGATGCGCAATTCTGCAGCAAGTGGCCATGATGCTCTGGACCGGAAGCTACCTCCTCGGGTTGATTTCCGACAAGCCCTTCGGAACATTTCCTTCCGCCGGATTCAGCACATGAGACAGTGTGATTCAGCCCTTGTGACGCTGCACTTTTGTTGTGCTTTTTTGTTCGGCTAAGCCGGGCAGGAGTACCCGGCTGCAAGGCTTTGAGTCAAAATTGTCGCGGGGTACTCTTGCCCCGCGATTGTTTGTCAGTCCGGGCAGGAGTACCCGGACACAAGCTGGCCAGGGCTGTTGTCGGTTTTACTTTTCTCTTTCTTATTAAGCCGGGATCGTCTTATTGCTGTTGTAGTTCATCATGATGAGAGCTCTCGTCTAATCCCCTGACGGCAACAGGCCAATCAACTAGTCCCGAGGGGGTAATCATTAAAGGTAACTGGGAGAAAATACTGTTGGTGGACCTTGGTGAAGGTTCCGCTAATGAAATCAAGCTCGACAAAGAGCTGTACCGCGATTATCTCGGAAGGAGCGGGCTCGCGGCAAAGTGGTTTTTCGATAACCGGTGCCGGGAAGCCGATCCACTGTCCCCTGAAAATCCCCTGATGATAATGATGAGCCTATTTCAGGAAGCAATATACCCGGGGGGCGCACGCCTGGAGTTCTGCGTGCCTGGAGTTCTGCGACAGGTCTTCCCCGACCGGCATATGGGTGAGGCCTGCATGGGCGCACCACAGATGCGGGGAACCAGATATGACGGCAGAGGTTAAATCTGGTCCGCACAGAATTGGAAGAAGGTCCCGGCCCGGAGTATGAAGGCGCCGGTGTGCTGCACAGTCGCTGAACCCATAAACACCCGCCGTTCCGGTCAGCCGGAAAGCACTTGGTAACGAGTGTTTAACGGACTTGTCTCATTATCTTTATAAAGTCATTTACACCGGGCGCACCGGCCAGATCGAACAGATACAGAAGTGTCTGCAGGTAATCCTCCGGGGTGTAGTCCCTGTTCATATCCAGAAGTCTTGCTCCCCCCTCGGCGATACCAATGCAAAAATGGCTTACTATCTCCATGTCGATCGGTTCCATCAAGCCCAGTTCGCTGGCTTTGAGCAGGTTCGATTTCAAGAGCATTGAAGACGACTCAACGAACTCCCGCCTCTTTGCGGCGAACTTTTCGTCGGTCCTGGAAAGATGATCGAGTTCGTGCAGCAGATC
>JAFGMY010000146.1 GCA_016927325.1 Actinomycetota bacterium
AGAGTAGCCCATTGCGGCGAAGGATGTAGACCTTTGTCCCAGGCAAGACAGAAAACTGCCTGATAGGTCTTTTTCGGCCCGGTGACACCGGGCCGTTTCCTTTTTTACCGTTTCGCCTCTTACTCTGCACGATTTTCAACAAGCCTTTTCCCCAACCATGCAGAAATATCATCGAGTAAGTTATCACTCAACTGTGGGTGCAGCTGATAGGGGGGCGACATGACCAGAGGACCGAACTGGTGTCCTAATTTTTCATAACTCATCAACTCGACGTCAGAGTTGCCACCCTCTTCAAGATACTCGACTATCTGCCGCGCCTGCCCCATACCGATGATTTCATCCTGCTCCCCCTGCATTACCAGCACGGGGACATTGATGGAAGAAAAATCAGCACTTGGATCGCGTGCCATCTGCGAGCGCATCCACCCGAGAAAAAGCTTGTGCTCTCCGATTTCAATGAAGTCGCCTTCTGTAAGACCGACAAGCCGGACCAGATTATCAATACGGGCTTTTCTTATTCCGGTTTTTTCCTGCTCGAACGCACCACCACCGTCGGTACCGCCGATGTCGAGGAGTTCGAGGTCGGGGAACAGCCTCACTGAGGGGGTCGCCATAAAAACACAGGCCGAGATGTAAGGGTTAGAAACCGCCACCGAGGCGGCAAGAGCCCCCCCTTCGCCGTAACCCAGGATGCCTACGCGCTCGATATCAATATCACCATGCAAGACAAGGTAATCCACCTGTGCGTTGAGATCTTCTTTCGCTGAATCAAAAGTGTATGTGGCGTATTCGCCATGGCTTTCCGGGACACCTCTCTTGTCGCAGCAAAGCGCCGCAATTCCATCCTCTGCCAGGCGCACTGCGATTTGCGAAAGTAAACCGTTGCCGGTCCTGTTCTGCGGCCCGAAGTCGGGTGCGAGTACTACCGCCGGGCATGGTTTTTCTCCCCGGGGAAGATAAAGGGAACCGGCAAGCTTCAGGTTGTCAGCCGTCTCAACCCTTATTTCTTTAATATTAATTCCTTTACTCGAGGGCTCATACGACTTTGAATCTATCCTTCCCGCCCTGTTCCTCACAATTTCCACTCCGCCCCCCTGGTCATTAACCCGGGTGATCTCGCCATCCTCGTCGAAAGCAATCGTTACTTCACCAAGACCCTCGCCGGACAGAAGGGCTTCTTTCTTTCCGGTAAGCGCGACAGCGATCTCCTGGACCAGAGGGCTGGCTGAAGGTACTATCACATAAGCCACGGCACGGTCTACCTCTAAGTTCAGGAACCTGTCCAAAAGACCCTGCAGGAGACAAACCGAATCGGTCTCAAGGGGGATCAAGTTGCCAGGTGAAAAGATTTCGGGAAGAAACTCGAATGTCTGCAGTTCATCGGACAGGTAAGTGTAAGCACTGTTTCCCCTTGTCAGATATGTCCTGTATGATGCCCCGGGCACCTTCCGGTTGGCGTAGTAGCCGAGGGTCTCTTTTACATCCCCGGAAACAGTCAGGTTCCTGTATATGGTCGTATCCTGAAAATGACAGGGGAACCTTTCGGTGCTTGAATAAATCTTCTTCCGGTCTTCGATCTCTTGTGTAACAACCTGGGTACCGAACTTCACCCCCTGTTCGCGAACAATATACTCGGTTCTTCCGGTCCCTTCCTGACCGCAGCCGCAAACGGGGACCAGAAAAGCGGCGGTGACAAGAGCCGCCACAACTGCCTTGCCTATACCCTCCAGCTTCATACCGGCCGAATCTCCTTTCGGGTAGAAATACCTGACGGAGCGGATGCCCTGTCAGACTGGCTAGATCGACAGTGCCGCCTCCAGGACTTTTCTGGCAATTGGCGCTGCAACCTTCCCCCCTTCCCCTCCATGTTCCACTATTACCGCCACGGCAACAACCGGATCTTCGGCGGGAGCGAAACAGATGAACCATGCATGCGGAGGCGCTTCCCCGATCTCCGCGGTGCCTGTCTTGCCTGCAACTTCGACACCACTTATCCGCGCGGAGGTGCCAGTACCTCTTTCCACAACCTTGACCATCATTTCATTTACCACTCTTGCCGTCTCAGGTGTTGCGGCGCGCTGCCATACAGAGGGCTTGTGCTTCAAGAGGGCACCGCCTTCCGGGTCCAGCACCTCTTCTACAAGATAAGGCTCCATTATTTCACCGTTATTTGCTATACACGACGCCACCAGGGCCATCTCAACAGGTGTCGCAATCACCTCGCCCTGCCCGATGCTGCTCGAAGCGATATCCACAAGGTCCATGGTTTCCGGGTCCTGAATTTCACTTACGGCCACCGGCAGGTCAAACGGCAGTTCCTGGTTGAATCCAAATAGTTCCGCGTATTCAACAAGCATGTTCGCACCGATTCGCAAACCTATCTGGGCAAATGATATATTGCATGAGCGCACGAGGGCCTCTATCAAAGTGAGCTCGCCGTGGGATTTATTACCGAAATCATGGATCAAAAAACCCTGTACCGGCAGCTCACCCTCGCATTTGAATTTCGTGTTCGCCTCGGCGACTCCGATGTCCAGTGCGGCTGTCGCGGTGACAACCTTGAACGAAGACCCCGGCGGGTATAATCCGGTGATAGCTCTGTTGACAAGCGGAAAGCCGGGATCTGACTGAAGGGCGTTCCATGCAGCTTCCGTATCGCGTCCTGGGATAGGGACGGCTGTATTGTTGTCATATGCCGGAGAAGTGACTATTGCCAGAATCCCTCCCGTCCCCGGATCGAGCGCCACGACAGCCCCTTTGTTCCCCCCAAGCGCCCCCCTTGCCGTCTCCTGTACGCGTGAATCAACAGACAACACCAGCGAGTTACCTTTATCGACGGACCCGAGAAGGAGATTCTTTAAGCTGTTAACAGAAATATGTGTGTTCTTGCCCAGAAGTTCTTTATTGTACCGCTCCTCGAGGCCCGTTCTGCCATATTTCCATGAATCATATCCTATGATGTTCGAATACAGCGGCCCGAAAGGATATTCACGCTGGTAACGGTATTCCGAAGAAGTATCCACACTCAGGGCCGCGATCTTGTTGTCCGCAGTAATGATCTCCCCACGCCGTATCGCGTACTCCTCTACCATTCTTCTCTTGTTATTCGCATTCCCCGCTATTTCTTCAGCACCGAATATCTGTATCCAGGTCAGGTTACCGACTACCGCAAGCAGGCAGACTATGAATACAATCAATAGAATCCTGATCTGCCTGTTCAATGCCTGGCCCCCTCTCTGAGGCTCATAACATTGGTGGAAGCGCTTTTTTGCGACAATACAAGCAATAGACCCAGCAGAACGAAGTTGGCCAGCAGAGAACTTCCTCCATAGCTCACGAATGGAAGGGTGATTCCCGTCAGAGGTATCAGCCGGGTGACGCCTCCCATTATGATAAACGACTGAATTGCCACGATGCTGACCAGGCCCACCGCCAGCAACTTACTGAAATCGTCTGTCTGCAACAGGGCGACCTTCACGCCCCTGCCCACAAATAAGACATATAAGATCACAATTGAAACCGCACCCAGCAGCCCAAGTTCCTCCCCGATCGCACTGAAAATAAAATCGGTGGTGACACTTGGTATGAAAGTGGGATACCCCAATCCAAGTCCAGAGCCGGATAATCCCCCTGACGAGAGGGCGAAAAGCGACTGGGTGATCTGGTAAGATTCGCTCTGGATAGTAGCGGGATTAAACGGGTGCAGCCAGGTCATGACCCTTATCTGTACATGGCTGAACCCCAGATAGCACAGGTATGCGCCAAGAATAAACAACCCTATGCCCACGAAAACATAGATCTTTCTCGATGTGGCCGCGTATAGCATGCTGATAAATATCCCGAAGAATAAAAGCGACGACCCGAGGTCCCTCTGATATATCATCATCAGTACCGTAATCCCCCACATTGCCAGCAGCGGGATAAAATACTTCAACTCGGGCACCGGTATGCCGGCCACCCTGTGGGTCGCGATACTCAGGAGTTCATATCTCTCGGCGAAGAACGCAGCCAGGAATACCACCAGGAGCAGCTTCGCGATCTCAGACGGCTGGAAACTCATTGGCCCGATCTGCAACCACAGGCGGGCCCCGTTAACTTCATAACCGAAAACCATGGTTGACGCCAGCAGCACCAGCGCCAGAACCCCTATAGTGTACTTATATCTGGAAAGAACCTCGAAACTCCTGAGAAAAAGAAGAACCAGTACAAGTGCCGCGCAGGCAACCGTCAGCCATGTGAGTTGCTCTAGCGCCAACCCGGAATCAAGGCGATAGATCATTATTGCCCCTATTCCGGTCAAGCCGGCAGCAACAGGGAACAGGACGGGGTCGGCGCGGGGGGTTAAAAATCTTATAGCAAAATGAATCACGAAGAAAATACCGGAGATGCCCGCGGGATAAAGAAGAGACGACGCGCTTATGCCGCCGCTCTTTGCCATCTCCACGGAAATGAAACCGACAAATTGAAGGGTGGCAAGGACAATAAGTAGAGCAAGTTCTCTGTTTCGCTCCTTTATTTTTCTCAAACCTCCCTTACTTCGAAGGCAGGGGTCTTGAGCCGCTGTCGCCGGCCTGTCATTTTGACCCCCGTTTCAGGCGGAAAGTCCCGCGGACTTTTTTCCAGCGGGCCTCCCGGCCTTCCCGTGCCGTGCCCGACGCCCCGCCGGGATTTTTCTCTTCCACTGAAACCAGTATCACTGAAATATTATCCGTACCTCCCCGCTCGAGCGCCAGATCAAGAAGACTCTTCGTCTTCTTATTCATTTCCCGGCCGCCGGC
The DNA here is from genome assembly GCA_016927325.1 of Actinomycetota bacterium. GTDB lineage: Bacteria > Actinomycetota > Geothermincolia > Fen-727 > Anoxymicrobiaceae > JAFGMY01. The sequence continues at coordinate 4,779 of JAFGMY010000146.1, forward strand.
AAGAACGGTTTCCATCTCTTTGTCCTCAACCAGTGAAGTTAATCCGTCGGTAGACAACATAAACAGGTCGCCCGGCTCAACCGTCTCACTTACGATCTCGATATCAACGGCTGGTTCCACTCCAAGGGCCTTGAGTATTACATTCCTGCGTGGATGGACGCTGGCCTCTTCCTCATTTATAACCCCGTCCTCGACCATCTTCGCGACAAGCGAATCATCATGCGTCAATCTCCTGAGCATACCGCCTCTATATAGATAAGCCCGGGAGTCCCCCACGCTTCCTATGAATACACTGCCGTCGCTTACAAACAAAGCAGTTAAGGTAGTACCCATATCCTTGTACTCCGCTACGGACGACGCTTTCTCGTATATTCTCCTGTTTGCGTATCCTATAGCCTCCTTCAGGAGCTCAGGCCCGGAAACCAGATGCCTGTTTTCGGCAACGTATTCCTCCAGGAGCGAAGCAGCCATGCCGCTCGCCACCTCTCCCGCGTTGTGTCCACCCATCCCGTCCGCCACCGCGAAGATCCTCTCCCCCTCCAGGACAGTGTCTTCGTTGGCGCTTCGCACTATTCCGGTATCGGTGAGAGATGTAGATTTGATGTCATACATGTCTTATCACAACTTAAACTCGAAAACCGATTTGCCGATCTTTATCCTGTCCCCAGGTCTTAATTCGAGTGGGTAAGATATCTTCCTTCCGTTTACATACGTTCCATTCGTGGAACCCATGTCCTCAACCAGATAAGCTCCTCCGCTTTCATATATACTGGCATGCTTGTTGGAGATGTAGGTATCATCAATTATGATTTCGCAATCCGGAGCCCTGCCTATGGAAACGGCACGCCCCAGGTTATACTTTGCTCCCTGACCACTCTCTGAAGTCACCACCACCAGCTGGGGGCGGACTTTCTTACGTCTTCGCTGTTTCCTGCCGACCGCGGCCGGGGCCTTGACATCAGTCATTATCGCCCGGATGACGATTATTATGAAGACAAACAATAAAGCCAGAAAGAAGTAACGCAGTGCGAGATATACTATATTGGGAATCACCGTTCAGCCCTCCCGAAAGAGTAGCCTGGTACCGCCCAGCCTTATCACATCGTTATCCTTGAGCTCGTGAACCTGAATCCCTTCCTCGTTCACTACCGTACCGTTGGTGGAGTTCAAATCCTCGATAAAGTAAGAATTCCCTTTCAGGTATATCCTTACGTGAACTCTGCTGACATTAGGATCCGGAAGCACTATGTCGTTGTCCTGGCCGCTCCGGCCTATCTGAATCGTCTTATTCTCCAGTTCGAAGACAGGCGGTATCTCCCCCGAGTCCATCAGCTCGAGGCTGGCCTGTCCTTTTGATCGAGCTCCGGTCCTGGCGACACCTTTTTCGGCGGCTGCCTTTTTTGCCCGGGGCGCTTCGCCCTCCATTCTGCTTTCGATCCAGAACTCACCTTCATGAAGTTGCTCTTCCTCCACCATTCGTATTCTCGGCCGGTCCAGAACCGCATAACCTTTTTCGCGAATGTATGTCAACAGCAGGTTTTCGAGCTCGGTGGCCAGAGCAGCCTGGTACGATTCAAATCTGGAGTAATCTTTTCTGGACAGTCCCACCCAGTATCTATTTGGGACATATACTTTTGTGGTACTGATCGTCTTGTTCCCCTCTATCTCGCGAACCAGTTTCTTGCCCAGCTCCACAGGGTGAACTCCTGATTTGAACGCACGCAGGAAAACCCCTTCAAAAAGGGTTTCGAGCTTCTTCTCGAAAGCCTTAAAAATATTCATGCCCAATATTATACAGGTGTCCCAGTCTGTGTGTTTTACCGAAGGGAAAACAAACGGTCTGGCACCTGTCAAACTTTTTTGTGTCCCAGTCTGTGTGTTTTAC
>JAFGMY010000019.1 GCA_016927325.1 Actinomycetota bacterium
CCGGTAATCGCCGAGCGCTCGATGTACTGGAACAACGGGACCGGAAAAGCGGGCCACGATACCATTGGGGTAAAACAGACAAGGTACAACTGCTATCTGGCGGAGGGCTGCACGAACTACGGTTTCGAAACATTCGTTTTGATCTGCAATCCGAACCCTGAAGAAAACAATATCCAGGTCACTTACATGACCCCGGCCGGTTACATTCCCCACGACAACTTCAACATGGCTCCCAATACTAGGTGTACCATAAACGTCAACGAAGTGCTGGGGCCCACCGACGTCTCGATCCAGGTAACCGGAAACCGGCCGATCAGCGCCGAGAGGGCGATGTACTGGAACTCAAGGGGCGGCGGTCACGACTCTATAGGCCATTTGAGCAATTTCCTTTAAATACAGAAGTTGGAATCTGGAACTTAGAAGTTAGAACAAGAAGACCGCTCTGGTAGTTTCAGGCTGGCGACTTCTCATATTGCTGAATCGTTTTTTACTGTAAAGTAACTGTTTCCTGTTAATCTATTATTCACCCAGGACCTGTTTGATAACGCCCATAAACTCTTCATCGTTGAACGGTTTTCTGAAGTAACCCTCCGCACCCAGCTCTTTCGCCTGCTCTTTCATGTCTTCGTCGTCGAACGCGGTGAGAAAGATGACCGGGATATCCCGGAGTTTCAGGGAATGCTTGATCTGGTCGATCGCGAAAAAGCCGCCGCCTGAAGGCATGCGGACATCAAGTATGATGAGATCGGGGGTGTGCTTGATAGCCTGATTATAAGTTTCTTCACCGTCGTAGGCGCCGACGACCTTGTAGCCTGCGGCACGGAGCCGGATCGATAGAGCTGTTACCAGGTCCCTGTCGTCATCCGCCACTAGTACTGTTTTCTGGTCTTCTGCCACAATCAACAATCCTCCATACGGTTAACTGTTCTTGTCTCCCTTATGCGCGGGAAGAGCGAAGTGGAAGGCGCTTCCCATTCCCTCAAGGCTTTCAGCCCACAGTGTGCCGCCATGGGCACGAATTATCTCCCGGGAGATCGTAAGACCGAGGCCCGCTCCTTCTTCCAGAAACACCTGGTCACTTTCAACTCTGTAAAACATGTCGAAAACCCTGCTCAAGTCATCACTTGGTATGCCTATGCCGGAGTCCTCGACTGAAACGATGACCCTTCCGTCCCCCCGGGGCATGTAACCGGCGCGTATCTGAACAATCCCCTCCTCGGTAAACTTGATGCTGTTGCCGGCGAGGTTGGCAATCACCTGGGCGATTCTCTGGGTATCGACATAAACACTTGGAAGGTCTCCCGGTATCTGAACCTGGAGCCGGAGTCCCTTTTCCTGTGCTTGAGAGTTAAGCCGCTCGAGTACTATGTCCAGGATATCGGGAATCTTGGAGACCCGCAGTTTCAGCTTGAAGTGGCCGGAGAGTATATTGTTGGCGTCTATCAGGTTCTCTACCAGGTTGCCGAGGCGGAAACTGCTTCTTTTTACTACTTCTATGTATTTTTTCTGGTCTTCGTTCAAGTCGCCGGCGAGGCCTTCCAGCATGATGTTCGCGTACTGGTCGATCGCCGCGAGGGGGGTCCTGAGATCATGACTGACATTACTTATGAAAGTCTTGTATATTTTCATTACTTCTTCGTCGGGTGTTATGTCCGTGCTCATGGCGACTTTCTCGAACTCGCCTTTGCTGTTCACTATGACCGTGGACATAAACCGGTAAGCTTTACCATTCTTCAGGATGGAGCGCCATCTTGCCGTACCCTTGCTTTTCAGGCATACATCACAAGGCTGTGAGCGTCCGTAGAACATGTGATAGCAGGTGCCGTCTTCAATGCCTTCCCCGTAAATCTCTATGGCCGCCCTGTTCATATACAGAATGTTGAATTCGGGATCCACTATGTAGGCGGGATCCTTGAGGCTCGAAAGTATTGTGCGGACCTGCTCGTTCATGGTGTCCAGCGCCCGGTTGCTCCAATTGACCCTTTTGTCTCTCTGGCTTGCGCTCATCGCCGCCACCAGGCGGGGGAGTGGATTTCCGATAACAGGCTTATAGATGAAGTCGGTAGCCCCGGACGCCAGGCTTTTGACTATCTTCTCGGCGTCCTCACGCTTGGCTACTCCAAGTATTGGCTGATTTTCAAATCCGGATTCACGGATCATCTCAATGGGAGGGTTTCCCCCATCTACCTCGGCATTGTCCAGGTCCCATAGGATCAGGTCGGGATTGAAACCAACGGCTTCCAGCGATCCCGCCCTGGTCGGGGAAAAATCCTTGAGCTGAAGATTGATCTTCTCAAGCGTTTCCCTTAAATCCTCGATCGCATCACGATCGTCGCCGAAATATGCTATGCGTTTGAGCTTCAACCGGACTCCCTAACTAACGATAACCGCAACCGGCTTCCAGAAAGAGCCGCTGACCGGTCTTAATGTACCTACTCATGATTTTAACTGAATCGTTCTTCATTTCCACAATAGCGACAACAATCCTGTCACATATTCACATTTCACGAGCGAACTCCAGGTGCGAGCAAAACATCATATGTGAAGGAAAGCTTCCATTCTAGTGGTACTTCAAAGCAAAGCCTATTACCTTCCTTTTGTGCCCCATTAGTTGATTTTTCAGGGGATAAAATTTTCTCTGTTGCAGGCCGCTTCTTCCAGAATTTACCTAAGTAGCAGTCAGCGGTCTAACTTCCACGACTTTGAAGGTTACAAAAGCTCTCATAGCCTCGGCCGCTTCGCGTCCCGCGGCCTCGGTGATCATCATGCGCCCTTTATCGAGCACGGGGCCCTCTTCAATAATGTCTGTGACCTCCAGATACAGCCGGGCACCCTTCATGGCGTCGAAGCTCTCTCCCGTAAACACAAGAAAAGAGGCTTTCGGGTTCTGTTTGAGATTTGCGAGCGTACGTGTGTCTCCTATGGTCATCGTCATTGTCTCAAGGTCAGAAAGCTGAAGCGATCCGTATATCGCCACGTTGCAGTTTCCCTTCCTGTCCGCCGTGGCAAGTATGCCGTTTGACCTCTTTCTCATATTCACAAGGTCCCATACTTCATCATCGACTTCCATTTAAACCCCCTCATCGTTTAGTGCATTTTACATCGAAAGCGGGGTGGTGGGTAATCGACCGGAGCTGGTTGGCGGTAACGAACAGGTGTCAGGCAGGACGTGATGAATGCTTTGCTGAACATTCAAACGACTCATCAGGTCTAAAAGCTTGACAGGTGCAGGCGTCCGTTCTGAAGAGTTGGACGGGTGCCGGTCAAAAAGCCGGGACACCCGAAAATCATGAACGCGCTTCCCGGGACACCTGAAAGATCGTAAGTGTTCAACAACATTACTTAACGACCCTGCGTTACTTTTTGGTGTCGTTGTGGATCGCTTTCTCCCAGGGGAAATCGACTTTTCTGGTTATTTCAGTCCTGTGCTCTTCTATCTTTGTTTCCTGGTACGGTGTCAGGGTGAGAATTTTTCGTGCCTGATCGGGATACTGGGCAACGAACTTGAGTTCATCTTCGGTCAACGGCTTCTGGGTTGATACGTTGGCCAGCCTGACCAGGTCGAGAATCTCACGGGCCTCCTCATCGGAGTGGAACTCTATCTCGAGACGGTCGTATACATTTCTGAACCCCTTGATGCCTCCGTATGAACCTGTCGTAATCATTCTGCCGGTTTCGATTATTTCCGGTTCGCCTCTTCCAAGCTCTTCACAATCGTA
>JAFGMY010000147.1 GCA_016927325.1 Actinomycetota bacterium
CATGACGGTACTCCTTTCTACTCTATTTGTTTGTGGACAAAACAAATGATAGTAAGGCGTCCGTCTTTTATCATCCCACAATTCACGGAACGTCAAGGATTGCAATTCACGGAACGTCAAGGATTACGAAATGTTGAAATTATCTTATTATTGTATTTACTTTACCAAACTGGTAAAGTAAAATCATGAGATATGGAAATAATCTTTCGGAACAATAAACTGGAAAAAGTCTTCAATTCGGAAAAACAGTTACAAAGAGAGTATGGCGAACAAAGCAGATATATAGCAAGACGAATGGCTGTACTTAGGGCCGCTTCGTGTTTAGCCGAGGTTCCGACAAAGAAGCCTGAGTGCCGACACGGACTGAAGGGAGAAATGGAAGGATTATTTGCTGTAGATCTTAAGCATCCCTTTAGATTAGTTTTCAAACCAGTGCTGATCACTGGGTTAAATCAAGAAGAAGACAAGGGGTTAGATTTGACCAAGGTTGTAACAATAATGATTTGGGAAGTGGAGGATTATCACTGATGAGTCGGATACACGAAAATAAGTTTAATCCAGACTACGCAATACATCCTGGTGAAATATTAGAAGAGACTTTAGAGGCACGAGGGATAAAGAAACACGACCTCGCAACAAGGTGTCAAATATCGACCAAACACCTTAGTCAGATAATTAATGGTAAAGCACCGGTAACCGCCGATACAGCAATCCAGCTTGAACGGGCCCTCGGTGTATCAGCCAACATCTGGAACAACCTGGAGTCACAATACCGTTTATTTGGTGCTCAACAGAAGGAAAATGAAAGTCTTCAAAAGTCCACGGAGTGGTTAAATGACTTCCCGGTAAGCGAACTTAATAAAAGGGGTTATATTGAGAAATCATCGGATGATGTCGAAACACTGAAAAGCTTATTGCAGTTTCTTGGGGTTTCAAGCCCGGGTGCTTTTAAGGAACAGTGGGAGCAAATGACTCCGGCCGTATTGTATAGAAGTGCACCTAAATTTGAGAGTTCAAGGGAATCAATCGCTTCGTGGTTAAGGATTTGTGAGCTTGAGGCTGAAAATGTAGACACCGAACCATTTGATAGCAGAATATTCCGAAGTAATCTTGAAAGCATTCGGTCTTTAACTTGCGAGGATCCAGAGGTGTTTGAACCCAAGATTAAAAAGTTTTGTAGTGATGCCGGCGTTTGCCTGGTATTTGTTAAGGAGCTACCACAAACGCGATTGTGTGGTGCAACCAGGTGGCTTGCAAGCAACAAAGCGCTATTAATGTTAAGTCTGAGATACAAATGGGAAGATATTTTTTGGTTTACATTTTTTCATGAAGCAGCTCATATATTGTTTCATTCAAAGCGAAAAATCTTTGTTGAAGAAACAACGGATGCTTCGGGTCCCCAAGAGGAAGAAGCAAATGATTTTGCATCAGATTTCCTGATTCCGAAGAGTGATTACAAAAAGCTTACCAAATCCAAGGTTCTTACACGAACAGTTATTAATGATTTTGCATCATCCCAAGGGATTGCACCCAGCATCGTAGTAGGACGACTCCAACATGACGGAATAATTGGATTTGATACTTATAATGACTTACGCAGAAGATTTACCCTTGAAAATTAGCCCTTACCATTAATAGAAGAATAAATCTGTGTCAAAGCTATTTATCTGCAAATCATAAAACATAGGGTGTAAAACCGGACAGGGCTATTAGTCAATGGGTGGTGGAATCTGGTGGCAATCCAGGGGACTGTCTGGAACAACTCCGAGGACATCTTTAACAGGTTTCTCAGTGTTCTTAGATGAATCGCTTCGATCGGAATAATAACAGATTTCATGGAAAACCTCCTTTCCTGATTATCGTTTTGCCCTGGCAAATCTCCCTGCCCCTGCTATCCGTCTTTCTCTTTGCCTTTGTCTTCCTGCTTCTGTTTTCTGGCATTTTTCTTTCTCATCGACTGGCCTTTCAGCTCTATCCTGTGTGCGTTGTGTACCAGTCTATCCAGTATCGCGTCGACGATTGTGGGATCACCGATTACATCGTGCCAGGAAGATACAGGAAGCTGGGAGGCGATGATGGTTGAACCTGTGGTGTGCCGATCTTCTATCACTTCGAGAAACTGTCTTCTCTCGGCATCGTTCATCGGTGAAAGCCCGAATGGTCAACGATCAGGAGATCGGTTCTTTCATGCTTTTTGAACAGTCTTGGCCAGGAGCCGTCGGCCCTGGCGAGCAGGAGTTCGGAGAAAAGCCTGGGAGCGCGGAAGTATAGGGCGCTGTATCCCTTTCTCATTGCCGCGTCGGCTAATGCGCAGGAGATGTAGGTCTTCCCGGTTCCGGTTGAACCTATGACAAGACTGCTTGCGTGCTGGTTGACCCACCGGCAGTCGGTCAGGGACCTCATTATTGATGTATCAAGGCCTCTACCGGGGCTGTAGTCGATATCTTCCATCGATGCCTGTATCTTCAGTTTGGCGGCCTTCATCCTGCGCTCGAGCTTACGGTTGTCCCTGTCTATCCATTCCCTGTTAATGAGAAGGCCCACCCTTTCCTCAAAAGACAGGGAGTCGTAGGCGGCCGACTCCATCTGTTCGCTGAACGCGTCTCTCAGGCCAAAGAGCTTCATGGCGTTCATCTTTTCGATCGTCTGCTCCGTTAACATATGTTTCTCTCCTTTGTCAGTTGTAGAATTCTGCAGCGAGTCCAAATCCAAGACCCGGTACCTGGGCAAAATAGCAGAGTAGAAATTCACAATTCACGGAACGTCAAGGATTCAAGGATTTCGTTATTTCAATTCACGTCACGGTACGTTATTTGCAGTCGTTTTCTTCATGTGCTGATCCAGCCGGGATCAAATGAGGAGAGCTCATTTAAGAATATGTTTGAATAACCAACACAGTATTGTCAGAAATACCAACATCCTTCATAATATCAAGTGGAGGTAATAATAGTGGATGACTTGAACAAGGCAATCGGAGAAAGAATACAGGAGCTTAGAAACAAGTTCGATCTTACGCAGAAGGCACTTGCAGACGAACTCGGGATTTCACGCCCGACGCTTTCCCAGATGGAAAACGGGGAGAGGTTTGTCAAGGCTGAAGAAATAAAAAGGGTTGCCGATTATTTCGGTGTATCAAGCGATGTTCTGCTTGGTGCGGAGAAGCTTCCCGCGATCGTTCTTGAAAAGGTAAAAGAGTATAAAAAGGCAGGCGATATTCGAATTAACGTTCCGCAGAAGAACGTTGCCAAATTCAAAGAAGTTTTTCTCTATATCCTGAACCGGATCGGCGCAAGGCCGAATATCGGTGAAACAGTCCTCTACAAACTCTTGTACTTCATCGATTTTGATTACTACGAGAAACATGAAGAACAGCTGGTGGGTGCGACCTACATAAAGAACAAGTATGGACCGACGCCGCTGGAGTTCAAAGACATTATTAAAGAGATGCTGAGAAGCGGGGAAATCGAAATCGTTAAGAGCGAATACCACAAGTTTCCTCAGAGAAAATACCTGCCTTTACGGGAGCCGAACCTGACTATTCTTCTAGCGAGTGAAAAAGAGGTAATCGACGTGGTCATTAACAGGCTTTCAGGTATGAACGCTGCTGAAATCAGTAACTACTCACACGGAGACGTTCCCTGGCTTACAACAGAAGACGGAAAAATAATTGAATATGAGTCGGTTTTTTACAGGACGCCCGCTTATTCTGTAAGAAGCTATGAAGACGATGAAGTTTAAGCATGTAAAACGTTTGCCTGAATTCGAAAAAGACCTGAAGAAGCTAAAGAAAAGGTACCGCACGATTGAGGATGATCTGAAGAATTTTGAAGACGGAGCACTTGTAGCTTTTCATAAGCTTGATGCTGCAATTCATGAAATCAAACGGATCCCCGGACCGGGCACTGAAACACCTGAACTATATAAATCAAAAAAGTTTGCGTGCAGGTCCATGAAGGGAACGGGAGGCAAGTCGGGAATCAGGGTCGTCTACGCTTACTCCAAAGAAAAGGATGAGATCACGTACATTGAAATCTACTATAAGGGCGATAAGGAATCAGAGGACAAAAAGCGCATCCGGGGATTTATCAGAAGCATTAGATAATTAATACTATGATCGATCCTGCTTTGGTTAAACTTTGCATATAGCCTCTTCACCGGCAGTGCCTGTAACTGTGGCCTGTTTCCGGATCTTCACACCGTTTTCACACTTTCGCCATGCGCACTTCACGTAAGCCAATCATGCTTTATCCATGGAGGATTTTGCTTAATCGGTTTTCTAGTGAAGGCGGTTGAGAGAAGCGGGAGCAAAGGTGAGTCCTGGTTCTAACTTGTCTGTCAGTTAAGGAAGACCAATCGACCGGTGTAAAGTTGATACCGAGTTCAGTTTTAAGGGAGGCACAAAGATGAAAGCGTGCGGGTATTGGACACCTGAAATATGCAATTGTTATGATTGCCAATGGAGGCGCGTTCGCTTCGGTACGGGAAACCTGGGGGGAATCTTGAATAAAACAAAAATTATCTCGGTTATATGTTTGCTTGCGATAACTTTAATGAGCGCAGCCGTGCCTGCTCCTCCAGTTTCGGCAAAACCAATAAGTGGGTCCGGCCGAATAACAGAGTATTCTGTACCAACTGAAGGCGGCGGCCCGTACAGCATCGCTGCAGGCCCGGACGGTAATATCTGGTTTACGGAACCAGGGAGCAATAAGATCGGCAAGGTGACTTTAACGGGGGAATTCACCGAATATGAGATCCCGACTCCTTATTGCGATCCCATGGATATTACTGCCGGACCCGATGGCAGTTTATGGTTTACTGAGTTCAACAGCAGCAAGATATGCAAGGTCACAGTGTCGGGAGAATTCACCGAGTACAATACTCTTACCCCGGACTGCTCCCCATGGGCGATTACCGCCGGACCCGACGGGAATATCTGGTTTTCACAGTTCGGGAACAAAATAGGAAAGGTTACTCCAACGGGTGGGTTTACCGATTATACGGTTCTAACCGGACCTGACACCCCGAGAAGCATTACCGCCGGACCGGACGGCAATATCTGGTTTACGGCCGATTTATACAACAAGATAGGCAGATTAACGCCGTCAGGAGCTTACGCCGAGTTCGGCATTCCAACCCAGAACTGTCAGCCCCGGGACATTACCGCCGGCCCTGACGGCAATCTCTGGTTCACGGAGACACATGGTTACAGGATAGGAAAGATCACCCCTGATGGAGAGATTACAGAGTACCTCCTCCCGCCATCGATGAGTTTCCCGAACCATATTACCTCAGGACAGGACGGCAACATCTGGTTCAGCTGCGGCAATGATGAGATAGGTTTCAAGATGGGCAAGGCGACGACATCCGGAGAATTTACGGAGTACCCGATCAGATACTCCGAGAATTTGTTTCCAGACGTTACGACCGGCCCCGACGGAAATATCTGGTTCACCGACATGCGGGGCAATAAAATATGTAAATTCCTGGTCAACCCGGAAGTCCCGCCACAAGATCAATGGCAATCCACCTTCTACTTTGCGGAAGGCTGCACAGGCGCGAACTTTCAGGAGTATGCCTGCCTGCAGAATCCAGGTGAAGCTGAAGCAGATACCTGGGTAACCTGCATGTTCCCTGACGGCTCAAGTAAAACGCAGTATTACCCGGTTGCTCCCACCAGCAGGTTGACAGTCGATATCAACGAGCTTGCCGGGGCGGACAGGGAACTCAGTTTGAGGATTATTTCGACCAGCCCCGGCATAGTCGCCGAGCGGCCGATGTACTTTAATTATATGGACAAGTGGGCAGGAGGTACCGATGTCGTCGGTGCGACCGGCCTGTCAAGAGACTGGTACTTTGCTGAAGGGACCACAAGATGCGGTTTCGATGAGTACGTAACAGTGCTGAACCCGGGGGACAGGACCGCAAACCTGACATTCAGTTATATGTTGGAAGGAGCAGGAGAAAGAGAGATTGAAGCGAGTGTCGGTCCCGGCTCCAGGGCCACCTTCAAGACCATGGATCAGATAGGCCCGGGTTTTGACGCAAGCCTTCACCTCTCGTCGGATCAGAATATAGTCGCGGAAAGACCGGTCTACTTTGACTACCAGGGGCTCGCGTCAAACAACTGGACCGGCGGTCATGATGTGGTTGGCGCTCTATCACCGGCGAACGACTGGTACTTCGCTGAAGGTACAACGAGAACCGGCTTCGAGGAGTGGCTCTGCATTCAGAACCCGAATGATTCTTCAATTAAAATTGACGCCATCTATCAACCGGGCGAGGGCCAGGGTAATCCCATGACAGAGACCTACAGCGTCCCCGCGAAAGAGAGGCTCACTATATCTGTGAACAAAGAGATTGGGCCGGAAAAGGATGCGAGCGTTTACCTTTCATCGGCGGAAGAGTTCGTGGCCGAAAGACCGGTTTACTTCAACTACCACGGTGTGTGGGACGGCGGACATAATGTAACAGGGGTAAACGCCCCGGCTGCCGAATGGCTGTTTGCTGAAGGAACGACACGTCCCGGCTTCGATGAGTGGCTTTGCCTGCAGAACCCCGGAGACAAAGGGGCCCGGGTCAGGGTTACTTACTTCACGGCTACAGGAGAGGTGCTTTCAAAGACCCATAAGGTCCCGGCTGATACCAGGGTTACCGTTAATGTGAATGAAGACGCGGGAGAGGATCTGGACATATCCGCAAAGGTTACTTCAGACGAGCCGATAATTGTCGAGCGGCCTGTCTACTTCAACTACCACGGCTGGACCGGCGGTCACGATGTAATCGGTTTACCCCTATAGTCGTCAAGAATGTTTAATAGTGTCCGATAAAAGGCAAACACTCGGGGACGCATCCCGGACAGGTTAAACGTCGCCCTGTACCCATTTCCATACAGCCTTTACCGACAGGCGGTGAAGGAAGTTATAGAAGTCCCGGCTTATGCGGTGAATATAATCCATCGCGTAAGTCTCCGGGCATATCGGTGCTACGTTCCTGTTTTTCTCCACCGCCTTAACGATCGCTTCTGCAACCCGGTCCGGTGTATAACCGCGCCCATGGAAGACGTGTTCGACTTTACCGCGTAGGGCCTCGGAGTTCCGGTGCTCGCCGTCATAGATGAGTTCCACGGTTGAAGCTATGGGGGTGTCGACGATACCCGGGCACACCGCTGTAACCCCGATGTTGTGCCGGGCCGCCTCTCCCCGGAGGGACTCGGAGAACCCTACAACCGCTGACTTGGTGGCGCAGTAGGAGGTTTGCAGAAACATGGGGACCAGGCCGGCCGCCGAGGCCACGTTCACAATGTGACCACCGCCCTGGTCGATCATTCGCGGGTAGAAAAAGTGGCAGCCGTGGACTATGCCCCAGAAGTTGACGTCCACCATCCTCTTCCAGTCCTGAAGGGTCATATGTTCAAAAGGCCCTCCCATCGCGATCCCCGCATTATTGATCAGAACATCTACTCGCTTCCACTTGCGGTAGATACCATCACACATGGTTCTCATTTCGTCAGCGTTTGAAACATCAACGATACAGTAATAGATATCGGCGCACATCTCTTCCAGCTCATCCTTAACTCCGGAGAGCTTTGCACCGTCGATATCCACTACGGCCACCCGCGCACCCCGCCGGGCGAAGGCAAGGGTAGTCTCCCGGCCTATCCCGCTTGCCGCGCCGGTTATTACCACTGATTTATCGTGCCAGTCCATTCCGCCTCCCTGCAGTCGCCAAGACGCTGATCCGAGTATCAATTATTCAATAATACCCGGATGCATGGACAGTTAGTAGACCGGTGCCGCGGCTCGAATCTTGAACCGGTATCCGGAAACGTGTGATTTTCACGGTTTACCGGTATGACTTATAGTGCCTGGCACCAAGTGATGCAAAATGTCGCATTTGGTGCCAGGCACCATTAAGGCGCATCGTCTGCCGCGCCGGAAGTTATGAAGATTCTCATAATAATTAGAGTGCAGACAGTTCGGTTCCCGGAAAAAGCCATACTGCGACTGATTGTAAATTTCCCGACGAGGGAAACCGGGCAAGCTTCTCTCCAGGAAAAACAATTACAGCGACGAGAACTCCGCTGACTATACCAAATGCCTTTGTTGTCAGTCTTAATAACCGGTGAGGTTGATGATTATCGATTCGCTGACGTTACCTTTTCTCAAGGCTTCCGCCAGTTCCCCGTGGCTGTGGGCTTCCACAGAGTTCGTGCCGAACCCTTCGGCCACCTTGCTCCAATCCATGGGTTCACCCACCGCGCATATCGTTACGGCTATCCCTTCACGAAGAGAAGTGTTGAGCTCCTGGATATGCTGAATGAGCGCCGAGCTGTCGCAGAGGGCGATCATTCTCCTTTTGGGATGCGCGAGCTTGACTCCCATCGCCATGGGAAGGCCGTAGCCGTTTCCCTTGAGACCCCGGGACTGGAACTGTGAGTTGTTGCTTTTCGTCCGGCAGAGAAGTGGTCCCCAGTAGGAAGACTCCCTGCCGTCAAAAACCACCAGATCTTCAGGGCTCATTACTTCCGACAGGGCTTTGACGGCTGCTCCCGCTCTGTTTTCAGAAGTCTTGTCGCGCAGATTTTTTAGTGTGTCGTCGCAGGTTTTGCGGCAGGCTTTCAACCACTTGTTCCGTTCCGCCGCTTTTCCGGCTGTGCATTTCTGAAGTACCGTGCAGATGGAAGAAGCGTCTCCGACAAGAGCTCCTTCAACCGGGCCCAGAGCGCCCAGCAGTTCCGGTTCGGGGGATGTCTGAATAACGCGCGTCCTCCGGCGATCCACCATCTCCATAATCTCTTCTCCCTCACCGATTGTGGTGCCTACTGTGATCAGGAGATCGGCCTTTTTCACGGCTTCGGGAATATTATCCAGTGCCGGATGCCCCAGCACTCCTATGTATGAGGGATGATCCTGTGTAAGCGCCGTGAGCGCCGCCGAGGTTACGCCCACAGGAGCAGGCAGGCTATCCGCCAATGCCGAGAGCGCGTTCCATGCGCCTTCTCGCAGCACGCTCAAACCTGCTGCGATTATCGGCTTTTCCGCTGTTTCCAGAAGAGATAGCGCTTCTTTTAGCGCTTCCCCGCCGGGAAGGAAGGAGCCTGAAAAGCGGCTGGAGCCGGGCGCGGCGGCCAGCCTTCTGAACCTTGCTTTTGTCACAGGTTGAAATGCGAAAAAGGTGTCTACCGGGATATCCATATGTACCGGTCCGCGCTCACCGGACAGGGCTTCTCGCAGACCTCTTTGAACGAGTCGGGGGATTCGCTTCCAGTTGTAGGCGGTGCAGTTCCACCGGGTTACGCCGGCAAACATGTCCGCCTGGTAGCAGCC
>JAFGMY010000020.1 GCA_016927325.1 Actinomycetota bacterium
CTGGGGCCTTTCGGCCACAATGTCCTTGTTTGACTCGACCTTGACCGATACGTCTTTCCCGGTCCCGACCTCACCGTTCACGTCTATCGTGAAGCGGCTGCCATCTGCGATCAGGTAGTCCTTGATGTATGGAGCGCTGCCGTCTGCGAACATGTAGGTCACCTGGGCTATCGCTTCGACGCTGTTGGGGTTCATCAGGCACAGCCACTCCTCGAACCCCGGCCGGGTGGTGCCCTCGGCGAAGTAGAACGAGCTTTCGATATTGGGAAGAGGAACCACGAAGTCGACCCCGTTTGATGTTCCTGAAGCTGTGGTAACTGTTAATTCGCCGGAGAGGGCTCCAGGCGGGACAAGGCACCTTATCCTGGTATCGCTCCATTGGTTGTACTGAGTCGCATGGGTCCCGCCGAACGAAACACAGGAGGTGCCCCTGCTGTCTCCAAAACCCGTACCGTCTATTGTCACCGCGGTGCCGGCGCCGCCTGTCGCCGGGCTGACACCGGTAATATTGGGTAATACCGCCTTAAACCGGTTGTATGCATAGTTAAGGAGTGCCACGAACTCTCCGGTAGCTTTATGGTTTCCGGCGCTGCTTGGATGGTCGTCGCCGGTCGGGTAGGCGAGGACATTGGCTCCGCCGTCGGTCTTGTGCTGTACGGCCCCGTTCCACCAGCGGTGGTGGTTGCCGCCTTCCTGATTCAAGTCGTTGGTATTGGCATCGCCCCCGTTTGATGTGAGGACATTAAAGAAATCGAATACATAGACATTGTTACAGGGATAACCGTCGAGCCAGTCGTTTACCAGCCAGTTGTTGAAGGCCCTGGCATTATCGGCGTAAGTGGTACTACGGAGCGGCGGCGCGGCGATAACGATAAACAGCTTGTCGGTCCTGGTCTTGAAGTATTCAAGAAGGTCGATGTAGATTCCCTTGGCGTTAGATACAGTGTGGTAAGCGGAGCCTGAGCTTTGCCCCTTGAGAGGATTGACGGCAATTGAAGGAACCGGATCCGACACGCTCCCCTGAAAGGCGGAGTTGGGATAGCAGGACTTGAACATGATTATCTCGTTTACTCCACCAGGATCTGTTCCGAGCCTGGAGTAAGAGGAGTTCTGGCTGCTCTCTGCATACAGCTCAGCGGTATAGGTGCCGCTGGAAGGGCCGCGGAACCAGTTGTACCATTGGCCGATATCGGTGTTGCTGCCGATGGAATCGGTTCCCCAGCCGTAGTTTGTGTCGCTTACGAAATAGTTACTGTCGCGCAGCGCTATGCCGAGCCCGCCGTTTGAATCGCTGAGCCAGTTCGATCCGCATGAATGATGGATAAATATCAGTTTGGCGGTCGTCGCGGGCGGGGTGGTGTCGATCGCCGTAAAGTTACCTGTTGGCGTTGTGTGGTTATCGGAAGCAGAGGTTGCTCCGGAGGCGATTAGCGCAATGAGGATCGCCAGTACAAGGGATACTGCAGATTTCTTCATGTGAATTAATCCTTTGTGTAGAAGGGCTTAATATGTTATTTACTGTATCGGCCGTATTGCCTTGTGTTTTAAATCATGCTTTTTTTGAAATGCGATTACGCGTAACCATGTTCAGAATACGGCTGTTGAAGCCATGTTCCGATTCCTCCAATCACTTATGTTCGCGGCGCTGGAGATAGAGGTGAATCCAAGCCACCTGACAATTATTTACTGTAGTGGAATGAATCGTGTGGCGCCCGGCACCGGTTTAGAGCCGGATTTGAAGAAGGGGTATTTGGATATGGAGTTTGGATTAAATGAGGAACAGCGGATTTTGAAGGAAGAGGTTTCCAGATTTGCACGGGATGTGATAAGGCCGGGTGCGGCCGAGAGAGATGAGGAGGCGCGTTTTGACCGGGAAATATGGGAAAGGGCGGCCGAAACCGGGCTGATGGGACTTCCTTTCCCGGAGGAGTACGGTGGTGGAGGGGCGAGTGCTGTTGATTGCAGTGTGGCGGGGGCGGCCCTGGGATACGGAAGCGACGATTCGGGATTTTGTTTATCGTGGACCGTGAGTCTTTGCGTATGCGGAGTCCCGATATGGAAATGGGGGACGGACGAGCAGAAGAAAAAGTATCTTTCAAAGCTCGCAAGCGGAGAATGGATAGGTGGTATGGGGCTCACCGAACCCGGAGCCGGAAGTGACGCGACCGGTATAACCACCCGGGCGGAGAAAAAAAACGGCTATTATGTCCTTAACGGTACCAAGCAGTTTATAACAAACGGGCCGATAGGGGATCTCTTTCTGGTCTTTGCCAAGCTGGAGGGCAGCGATGATATAAGCGCTTTTCTTGTCGAGCGGGGTTTCGACGGGTTTTCCAGCGGAGCGGAAATCAAGAAGATGGGACACCGGGCTTCGCCTACGTCAGAACTCTATTTAGACAACTGTGAAGTACCGGAGGAAAACCTCCTGGGTGAGGAAAATGGCGGTTTCTTTACCGCCGCGCTTACCGCGCTCCAGTGGGAACACTCGGTAATGCTTTCTCCTTATATAGGAGGCATGGAAAACCTCCTAGAGATCTGCTTGAAATACGCAAAGAGCAGAGAGCAGTTCGGAAGGCCCATCGCAAAATTTCAAGTAATTCAGTTTAAGCTGGCGGATATGAAAACATGGCTGGAGACTTCGAGATTAATTCTCTACAGGGCGTCATGGGGCGTAGACATGGGATTAATTGAACCGGAAATTACTTCCGCCGCCAAGGTCCATATAACGGAATCATTTATGAAGTTTACCGAGGAGGCGGTTCAAATACACGGTGGCTACGGTTATACAAAGGATTATCCGGTCGAAAGAGCCATGAGGGACGCTAAGCTCGGGTTGATCGGCGGCGGCACTTCAGAGATTCAGCGCTGGCTGATAGGCCGGCTGCTTCTGGGCAGGTAATGATAGCTCATTTGGTACCGGCAGTTGAATTCGATAAAATTCTGTTTGCACACTTTATGCCGGAGGTAATAGCATCACAGAGATAGCGGTTGATGTTTTTAAGAGGTCCATATCATATGTTGCAAGAAACCGGTTTCTCTGGATTCTCGGTATAATGATCGCTGTTGCGGGTGGAGGGACCCAGGGTTTCAGTCTCTGGCTGCAAAGTCCTCTGCCGAGGGGGCTGACCGGCCTGAGTCCTTTTGGAAAGATGGGGTCGCGAATAAGCGAAGTCGCCAGGGGAAACCATACTTTGCTGATAGTATTCCTTTCAATCGGTGCCCTGGCAGGTCTGGTCGTCACTTCGATTTCCATTTTTGCCCAGGCTTCAGCTGCCGGCGCGGTTGGGGAACTGGAGAGCAATAGAGACGCAGATTTACACGTGGCTTTCCGGTTCGGCAGGTCGTCATTCTGGCGCGTACTGGCACTTACTTTCCTGTATCTTCTGCTTGGCGCCCTGTTGGCCGTTCCGTCCATGGTCCTGTGGTCGGAGTTCGGAAAAGAAAGCGGTGGTGTCTTTTTTCCATGCATTCTGGGGGTGCTTTCAGGGTTGGTATTTGTCGTTCTTGGAATATTGCTTTCAATAGTATTTGAGTTCTCGTGCCGTTATGTGGTCCTGGCGAATATGGGTATTATCGGCTCGGTGGCATCCGCGGTCTTGCTTATGAAGAGGTATTTCCGTGAAAGTATTATGGCCTGGTTTTCGGTACTGCTTATTACCCTCGCAAGTGCTTTTGCAATGGCCGTGGTAATGGCTGCGGTGGGGTCACCGCTAAGCTTATTATTTACTTATATTTACGATCACCATAACGGACTGCTTATCGCACTGGGTTTACTTGTTTCGATTTTGACCTGGCTGATTGCGGTTGCAGTCGCCGGAGTCTTTTCTGTCTCTGCGAGCGCGGTGTGGACGGTCACCTTCATGGAGTTCGATACCGCATGCAATACTCGACCCTGAACCAGATATTTGAGTTTCGAGGCGGTTACTTCACGCTCTGTACAGGATTCCGGAAATTTTCGGCCGAGTCCAGGAGAGAGTTTGATGAACCGGGACAAAGGTTGGTATTTTACAGTACGCGATTGAAAATAACCGAAAAAGCGCCGGCCGGGTCCAGGCGCACTTTCAACATGGCTGACACGGTTCCCGAGGGAAGGGCTTAAATAATTGTAATGTGCAGAACCCAGGGAAGAAAAATAATGGCCGAGCGGTCCATGTACCGGAACAACCGCGGAGCGGGTATCTGCACCGTCGGAGGTTGCGAAGACCGGGTATCGACTGTCTTACCTCGATAACGTGAACGAGATATCGTAGGCTGAGCCGTCGAAATCCCAGCCGTTGCCGTATACCTGGAACTCGGTTACGGTTGAGCCTTCCTTTATTTCCGTGGTCAGGTCTCCCGATAGATAGGTGGTCCACACCCCCTGCCGCACACTGGTGAAGCGGTCTTTGTCGGCGCCCTGGATGTCCGAGTAGTAAAACCCGTGGTACCACTGTTGGGAGTCCCCATCGGGGTCGTCATATAGAACCCGGAATATGACCGGAGCTTGCGATTCGGAACCGGGACCGGTTGCGGCTATCGTGTCCCCCCTTTGCAGGTCCGCCTTTACCATGGCCTTTATGGTGAGCTTGCTCTCCGGGAGAATCAGCTTATCGAGCTTCTGGCTGACACCCGCCGCTCCGGCATCGTTTTCGGGACAGGTCCGCGTCATGTGGACCGCGTAATTTGTCTCTCCGACAGCTGTGATTTCCACATTATTGGTACCGTGTGCCCTCGTGCCGCCGGTATCAATAAGGGACCAGTTCTCCAGGCCGTTGAAAAAGTCGCTGTTTGCGAGCAGTTCTCCATAATCTGCGCTTGTGGAACTGGTTCCACGGGTGTCATCATCCGAATCCCCACCGCACCCGGCAGCCATCAGAACAATAACAGCGACAGAAATCAGGGTTATAAGAACCGCAATTTTATATCCAAATCCCGGCCTGCGCTTCATGAATAACCTCCCGCATGTAGAAAGATGTAGCTCACTGCAAGGAAATCGATAGTTCCAGAGATTAGAATAGCAGTATATGGCGAACGTGCACAATCGGGATCACGCTGAATCACTTTCGACCTTGCCGTCCCGAAGCCTCACAACCCTGTTCGTAAAACCGGATACGGCGGGATCATGGGTTACTATGACGAAAGTCTGCCCGAAGTCCCGGTTCAAGTCCTTCAGGAGCTCCAGGAGCTTTGACGTATTCTCGGTATCAAGCTCACCGGTCGGCTCGTCCGCGAGAACAATCGCGGGCTCGGCCGCAAGCGCGCGGGCGATCGCCACCCTCTGCTGCTCTCCTCCCGACATCTGTGAAGGCTTGTGCTTCGCCCTTTCAGACAGCCCGACTCTTTCAAGAGCGATGTTTGCCCTCCTGCGCCGCTCATCCTTCGTTGCACCCTGGTATTTCAATGGAAGTTCCACATTCTCCACAGCGTTGAGGATCGGAATAAGGTTGAACTCCTGGAAAATGAACCCGACCTTCTCCCTCCTGATTTTAGTGCGCATCGCTTTTGAAAGCGCGGCTGTTTCCTCTCCGTCAATCTTAAGGGAACCTTTGTCGGGGGAAGCGAGGCAGCCGAGGAGATTCAGAAGCGTGGTTTTTCCCGAACCGGAAGGTCCCATAACGGCCAAAAACTCGGCACGGTCGATTGAAAGGTCGAGTTCGTCGACGGCTTTGATCTCCTGACCGCCCAGCCGGTAGTGCTTGGATACTCTTCTTGCTTCTATGAGAGCCATTCGTTAATCCTCACTGAGGGCGTCGACAGGGTCAAGGCGCGCGGCGCGAAGTGCCGGGAAAAACCCCGCGGCAATACCCAGAACGGTGGCGAACAGGACAGGGCCGACCACAATGAAAGGTGTTATTGTGAAGACGGTGACCTCATTTCTTATGCTGAGACTGTTAAGAACAAGAACGATCGCGGTACCTGTCATTACTCCTATCAAGCCGCCGAAGAATCCGATAAGCGAAGATTCCATCATAATCTCGCCGAGTATGGCCGAGGTGTCGGCTCCGATGGCCTTTTTAACACCGATCTCGCGCTTTCTTTCGCTGACAGCCATGACCATGGTGTTGATAACGGAAAGTCCCCCGACGACAAGCGCGATTAGCGCCACACCAAGAATTATCGCGTTGAAGATGAAAGTGAACTGGGCTATGTCCTTTTCCGCTTCTTCGGGTGTTCTCACGTTAACTCCGCTCACCCGTCCTTCAATCGTCTCCGCCAGGTCAGCCGGGTCGATGCCTACTTCCGGGAACGCCCTTATCGAGTTTGCTACGGTTCCGAGCCTGGAATCGGGGAAGTAGCCGGACAGTATCTCTCTCGCGTTTTCAATTGACACGAAGGCGATTCTGTCCGGAACGCTCAGTGTCGCTTCAAGAACGCCGACAACTTCGAGATCCACGCCGTTCAATTTGATAGAGCCGCCGGCCTCAACGCCAAGGCTCTCGCTGATGTTCGAGCCGATGACGGTCTTTCCGGTTTCACCGTCCTCGAGATGTCTTCCCGCCGCGATTTTCAGGTTTTTTACCCTTTTGTCGGTACGGCTCAGGTCCATTCCCTGCGCCACGATCGTCAAATCCGCCGCTCCCGGGAGTTCCAGCGGGACCGAAAGGTCGACGTTGACACTCCTTACGCCGGGAACAGCTTCCACTTCAACGGCTTTAGATGCCTCGAAATAACCACGGCTCCTGGTCTGCATTCCGGAAACGGAGCCCGGGGTTACGGATATGCCGTCAACAAACCAGCTTCTGTTGCCCTTTACCTGGCTGGTCATGCGTGAGGCGAGAGAACCGAGCACCGTAAGCGCGATTATGCCGATGACTATGCCCAGGATGGTCAGTATCGTCCTGGTTTTACGTCTCCATAAATTCTTTAGTGAATAAAGCATTGTACTTGTCCTGTTCTTAAAGCTATCCTGCTTATTTTAAATGGATGCATAATAATATGCCACGCGTCAGATTTCAAAAAACCGGATGACCGCTTTTCTTTCAAGTGTATTGAAAAGTGTCCGGGAAACTGCTGACTATTACAGGTCATAATAAAAAAAGAAGGAAACAAATTTGGGAGATTCCGGGATGAGGAATTTTAAGAATACGCGCTTTGAAAAAATACAAATCAAGATATGAAAATAATAAAAAGCGGCAAGGGACACAGAATGAAATCTCCGCATTAATATCAGTTCTTGTTGCAATTATTATAGGGTTTTCAACGGCAGGCACGGTTTTTACTTACCCGACCGGCTGGACTTCGGACAAAACCGTTGAATCGTCCAACGCTGGCAACGGGATTGATATGAGAATCCGCGAATGGAAGTAATTACTATATTGTTATCCCTGGCGGAAAGAGTGCCTGAAAGATCCCTGGTGCCTGTCGTGATCTAAATGACGGGACTTTGGCTCGAATCAGGGTTCCTTCACCGACTCGGGAGTCGATAGCCAGTTCACCGCCGACCATTAGCATTCTTTCCCGCATTTCCCAGAGCCCGAACTTATGCTTATTTTCCCCTGAGGTTTCGAAACCCCTGCCGTGGTCCTCAAGCGTGAGAAGTATATTACCTTCACAGGCGTGCAGGGACACTGCAGCACTGTTCGTTTCGGCGTGTTTTTCTACGTTCTTAAGTGATTCCTGAACGACTCTGAACAGCTGTATTGCGGTATCATCAGGAACATCTATTGCGCTGTCGCATTCGAAGTTAACGGCAATTCCCGTCTTTCCGGAGAAGTCCTCCAGGTAATCTCCAAGAGCGGTCTTAAGGCCGAGAGTTTCAAGCTCGGGCGGTCTGAGTTCGTAACAAATGCTGCGGATGTTGTCCATCGTTTTGCCAAGGATAGCTCTCGACTCTTCCATTTCCTTGATTTCCGTTGAGTCCTTCAACTGCATTGACGAAAGATTCATTTTCAGCACGCTCAGTGACTGGCTGATCTCATCATGCAGATCGGCCGCAAGCCTTACCCTTGCCTCTTCCTGTTCTTTGATCAGCTGTCTTGATATTTGCCGTATCTCGTTATCGGCATTTTTCTTTTCGGTTATGTCTATTGTTACGGCCATGATTGCATAAGGATCGCCGCTCTTGTCTCTTATCAATCCGGCGCTTAATAAACCAGGGAAGGTACTCCCGTCTTTCTTGAGAAAAATGCATTCCTCATTCTTGAGCAAGCTTGTTTCAAGCGTTTCATGGCTGTTTTCATGTGTTCTTTCCCGGTCTTCAGGAGCGATGAGGTCAAAAGCGTTCATGCCCAGCAGCTCATCCCCGTTTTCATATCCGTGAAGTTCCGCAGTCGCAGGTGATACAGTAAGGATATTGCCCTGAAGGTCTGACATTAATATACCGACCGGTGAAGTCTCTATCAGGCTTCTCCACATCTCTTTTGACGACTGGAGGGAATCCCTGGTTTCCTCAAGCAGCTGACTTCCTTTCCTGAGCGCAATCATTTTCATTGATTTGTCTAATGCCTCAGACAGCATTAAGGACATATCGGGACCCTTTATCACGTAGCTTTCGGCGCCATACTTGAACGAATCCACAGCAGTCCACTCGCTGCCCTGCCCCGTCACCATTATTACGAGAGGGTGGTCGTCGACGACCGTGATCTCCCGGAGCATTTCAAGACCTGAACAATCGGGAAGTTGATAATCCAGAATGATGAGTTCGAAAACATCTGTTTTAAGCAATTCTCTCGCGCTATAGCAGGATCCCGCCACGGTAGTATACGCGTCATAATGTTCTTCGATAAAGGTACTTATCAGAGATGCCTGGTTCCGGTCATCTTCGATCACGAGAACCGGCATTGCGTTCACAGGTTTGCCAGCCATAAAATCCCTTTTTCTTATTTATTGTGCACGCAAGAATCAGCTATCAGCTGATTTGGTCTTGACGTTTCTTCCCAACCATCGGTTTTCATATCCCAGCTCTCTGTTCGGTATACTTATTTCTCACGAAACTGCTATATCCTGCTCTCGGACATGATAAAATTTAAACATGCGGATTACTTGAGGATAGAAGATGAAAACGACAACAATAATTATCGCGGACGACCACAAAGTTTTCCGGCAGGGCTTGAGGTCGCTCCTTTGTTCAAGTGAAGAAATACAGGTAATTGGTGAGGCGGAAAACGGCCTTGAAGCCGTGGAACTCTGTGATGAATTAGACGCGGATATTATCATTATGGACATCGGGATGCCCGAGATGAACGGTTTGCTGGCGGTAAAAGAGTTGACCAGGCGCAAACAAAGGACAAGGGCCGTAATTCTTTCAACACATTTGAAAAAGAGCTACGTTGTGGAAGCACTGAAGAGCGGCGCCAAAGGGTATGTACTGAAAGACAGCGCTTTCGAGGATGTAGTTGCGGCAATTGAGGCTGTGATCGATGGGGAAACTTACCTGAGTCCCAGGGTAACGAGTCTTGCGATCGGAAGCATCCTCGCGGAAGAAGAACTTTCCGGGAATCAGCTCGATACACTGTCGTGCCGAGAACAGGAGGTTATGCAGCTTGTCGTCGAGGGAAAGACGAACAAGGAGATAGCCGAGACTCTGTTTATCAGCCCCAAAACAGTGGATAACCACAGGGCCAGCATAATGCGGAAGCTGGATGTCCATGACGTGGCATCACTGGTGAAGTATTCAATAAGGGCCGGTTTTACGGAACTCTGAATCTGTTCAAATAACCAGTGCTTATCATCCCGGATATCATCGGCGGTGCTTTTGCGATCAAAGAATGTACGTTGTAGAAAATCGCGGGGGTTGACGCATGGCGAAAACGTTTACCCTGGGATTATCGGCTGAACAGGTCATTAACTGATCCAGATCCTTATAAGTGACAATCCGTCCCGTTGAAAAACCCCGAGAACGCGACGTAGATAGAAAACCCCGTTATCATTCTGTTTATGCGGCCGATACCGCCTGTTTCACCAATGCGCTGCATCCATGTTCAGCCGGTTCAAGTCGTAAAGGCGGAGGGCTAGACCGTTTGGGTTGGGGTCATAAAAAATGCCGAATGAGGTTATTTCCCGATTTTTAAGAATGCGCTGACCTTCTATTATCAAATGTATGGAATCAATATCAGATATGGGTCGGCCGAAGACCGATTGTGGTCGTATCAGCATCGGTGATGGGGCAAGCAATGAACACGCTTAAAGGTCGGAAAAGCAAGAAAAACGTACCCCGGAGGAGAAGATGAACCGAGACCGAGGGCTGCGGGAAGAGGAGAATGTTCCGCTGGATCCAGGAGACAGTAACGCTCCGTCTGGATCATGGAAGCATGAGGATATACTCATCAAAGACGAACAGGAGCACAGCGGGAAGAAATGCGGCAACAAAAATGGAGACCTGGACGAGAAAAAGCTTCTGGAGTTCAGCCTTGCGCTCAAAAAAGGGGATTTCGACGCCAGGCTGCCAATCGAACTGACGGGGTTGCAGGGAAAAGTCGCCGACACTCTCAACGACGTGGCCGGGATGATCGGCACCGTGACGGCTGAGGTCAATCGCATCGGCAAGGCTGTAGGCAAAGAAGGACGTATGGGAGAAAAGGTCGACCTCAGCGAGACGGACGGTTCCTGGGGGGCCATCAGCAGTTCGGTCAATACCCTCATCGACGACCTCGGCAGGCCTGTGAGAGAGATATCCCGAGTGCTGGAGTATGTTGCCAATGGTAACCTTTCGAAAACGATCGCTCTTGAGATGGAAGGAATTCACGTAGAAGGGGAGTTTCTGCGCGTTGCAGTAACGGTAAATACACTGGTGGATAAGCTGAACACCTTTGTAAGTGAAGTCACGCGCGTGGCAAAGGAAGTCGGCACCGAGGGAATACTTGGCGGCCAGGCGGCGGTTCCTGATATCGCCGGGTCCTGGAAGGACCTTGTGAACAACGTTAATATGCTTGCGAATAACTGGGCAACGCAGGTGCGGGCCATATCGGACGTCGTAACAGCTGTCACCAAGGGCGACCTCTCGCAGAAAATCACCGTGGATGCCAGGGGCGAGGTCAAAGAACTTAGAGACAACATAAACACTATGATCACGAACATAAGGACCACCACGCTGCAGAACGAAGAGCAGTACTGGCTGAAGAAGAACCTCGCAAAGTTCACCGTCATGCTGCAGGGACAGAACGACCTCGACACCGTTGCGCAGACGCTGATGTCGGAGCTTGCTCCGGTGGTGAACGCACAGCACGGCGTTTTCTACCTGATGGAGGCCGACGGGAACGAGCATAATTCACTCAGGCTTCTGGCGAGCTATGCATGCAAGGAGCGCAAGAATCTCGCCATGCACTTTGAGATCGGGGAAGGGTTGGTTGGGCAGTGCGCCTGCGAGAAGCAGAGGATTCTGCTTACAAACGTGCCGGGTGACTATATACAAATAACCTCCGGTCTCGGGGAATCGACACCCCTGAACCTTATCATGGTGCCCGTTATGTTTGAAGGCGACGTCAAGGCGGTAATAGAACTGGCATCGTTTAACCTCTTCTCACAGGCCAGCCGGAATTTTCTTGAGCAACTCTCCGACAACCTTGGCGTTGTGTTAAATACCATTGAGGCGAACATGAGGACGGAGCAACTGCTCGAGCAGTCACAATCGATGTCCAGGGAACTGCAGTCCCAGTCAGCGGATCTGAAGCAGGCCAACGAAGAACTCGAAGAGAAGGCGAGGATGCTCGAACAGCAGAAGCAGGAGATCGAGGAGGCGAAGCTGGCCGTCGAGGAGAAGGCGAAACAACTGGCCCTCACTTCCAAGTACAAATCTCAGTTCCTGTCCAGTATGTCCCACGAACTTCGCACCCCCTTGAACACCCTTTTACTTCTCGCCAGGCAGCTTGGAGATAACCCCGAAGGCAATCTGAGTGACAAGCAGGTTGACTTCGCCAACACCATACTGCAGTCGGGCAACGACCTGCTGACTCTTATCACTGACATACTGGACATTTCAAAGATAGAGTCGGGGACCGTAACGGTCGAGAACGACGACGTGGTATTAGCAGACCTGAAGGACGAAATTGAAAGGATGTTCAAGCCATCAGCTGATTCCAGTAAGCTCGGATTCTCGGTCAAAATCGACGATAAACTGCCATTGGCCATCAGGACGGATGGACAAAGGTTGCGGCAGGTGCTGAAAAACCTGATCTCAAACGCTTTGAAGTTCACGGAGACGGGCGGAATTGACCTGGAGATAGTGCCGGTGGAGGAAGGCTGGAGAATCGATAACGCTGATCTCAACAGGGCGGACATGGTGATCGCGTTTACTGTAAAAGACACCGGTATCGGTATCGCGAAAGACCAGCAGAAAGTCGTGTTCGAGGCGTTTCGGCAGGTGAACGGAACGACCAGGAGAAAATACGGCGGAACGGGACTTGGGCTCTACATAAGCAGGGAGTTAGCGCAGTTGCTTGGCGGGGACCTGGGCCTCACGAGCACCCCCGGAAAAGGGAGCACGATAACCCTTTACCTCAAGCAGAATTACTCGGACATATCCGGGGAAAACAAGAAAAACAATATTACGGATAACCACGAAGAACAAAAAGACAAGCTCAGCGATATTTGCGTGAAAGATGTTTGTCTTAAAGGTAAAACGGTGCTGATAGTGGACGATGATATCAGGAGCATCTTTGCCCTCACTAGTGTCCTGGAGAGATACGGTATGGATGTGAAAACAGCCGGTTCAGCAGAGGACGCAATCGCGAGGCTGGAAGAAAACGATGGCGTAGGAGCCGTGCTTATGGATGTGATGATGCCCGGGACGGACGGGTACGAAGCAATGAGAAGAATAAGAGAACTGCCGGAGTTCGCGTCACTGCCGATAGTTGCTGTCACCGCTAAAGCGATGAATGGCGACAAGGAGAAATGCATTAATGCGGGGGCTTCGGACTACATAGCTAAACCGGTTGATACTGACCAGTTGCTATCACTGCTGCGGGTGTGGCTGTAATAGCAAGAGATGTGGTGTATTCGTTGGAAGAGATGCAAGGATTCGAGTAAAGCGGCTGGACACTGATTATTTCAGTCAGGGAAAAGATACTCGAGGGGCAATAGTGGAAACAAGTAATAATGCCAGCATCTTAATAGTCGATGACAACCCGTCGAAGTTAAAGGCCGTCAAGAGTATATTCGATGGTATGACGCTGGATGTCATTACAGCGACTTCAGGTGAAGCCGCGTTGAAAATAATCCTGGAGGTTGACTTTGCCGTTATATTACTTGATGTGGTAATGCCGGATATGGACGGGTATGAGATAGCCGAAATGGTTCACAGCGTTGAAAGAACAGAGAACACTCCCATCATATTTATTACCGCATATGCTATTGACGAAAAAGATATTTCAAAAGGTTACTCACTCGGGGTTGTTGACTACATAACATCCCCAATTCAACCTGAAATCTTGAGAAACAAGGTTGCGGTGTTCGCGGACCTTTTCTCGAAGAGAAACCAGTTGCGCAAGATCGTGGAGAACAATGCGTTCGGAATAGTGATTGTCGATGGTAGTGGGTACACGCGCTTCATGAATCCTGCGGCAGAGCAACTGCTAGACCGCAAGGCGGTGTCGATGATTGGCGAACCGTTCAGCCTCCCTACGGGGAATAAGGTGGAAATCGAAGTTCATCGCAGGGACGGAGAGCCGCTTGTCGTGGAGATGCGGGCGGTCGAAATCGAGTGGGATGGAGATTTTGCGCAACTTGTATCCTTGAATGATATAACCGACCGAAAGAAAGACGAAATACAGCTTCAGAAGGCAAAGGATGAACTCGAGGAAAGTGTAGATGGAAAGACTTACGAGCTATCGACTCTATACCACCTTATCGGCAGCGTTGGCAGGACGGTCAGATACGAAGACGTGTTCCATCTTGGTGTCAGCGCGATTGGCGAGGTCATGGAATATGACCTGATCGGTGTGCTTCACGCAAGGGCTACCGGTAACGAAATAATTATGACAAGGGCCGCTCCCGTGGCTGACTCCGTTATCAAGGAAGCCGGCGAAATCCTCATGGAAAAGTTCATTGAAGCCGGTGGCACGGTCTTCGTTTCTGACGATTATCCGTTTGAGGTGGAGGATACATTTTCAAAAGAAAAAGACCTGCAGGTTCTAGAACCAATGACATTTCACAGGTCAACAATACTCGACATCGGCGACAAACTGATGGGTGTCATGATTATCGTTTCGACCGGTGAGAATGATTTCACGGAAGAGCAGGTGCGTTTGTTTGAAACCATAGCGAACGAAATTGGTGGGGCGACCCAAAGGCTCGATAGAATCATCGAATCAGAAGAGCGCCGGATCAGGACGATTATCAACAGCATCAGTGAGGGTGTTCTGTTCATCAACCAGGACGGAACAATTACACTTAGCAACCCGGCCGCAGACAGTATTCTGGAATTCTACGCCTTGAGGCAGGACAAGGAGAAGGACGCAGTCCGGGAGGTCGTTGAAAAAGCACTTGCCCATCCCGGGAGCCACGCCGAAATGGAGATTGAAACTGCTCACCTTGATATGCTAAGGGCCTATCACCTTGAAGCGACAACGATCTGGGGAGCTGACAGCGATGCTTCAGGGACAGCCGTTGTCATTCGCGATATTACTGCCGAACGGGAGGCTGAGAGGCTCCGCAGTTCTTTTCTTTCCTCCATCAGCCATGACCTGAGGACTCCGCTGACATCAGTGAAGGAATATATAGCGATTTTGCTTGATGGATACGGAGGCGACCTGTCCGAAAAGCAGTATGACTGCCTCCAGACAGCACTCAGAAACGCGGAACGTCTGAAGGCATTGATAGAAGACCTGCTTACCGTAACACGCATGGAGGCGCATGGGTTCACCATTTCAAAGAAAGACACACCTTTTTCCAGTATAACCGACGTCTGCATCAAATCGTTAATGCCGAGGGCAAAGAAAAAGGGAATCAACCTGGAATGCTATTCGCCCGGCGAAGTCTCAGTATACGTTGACCAGTTGAGAATAAGCCAGGTCTTGACGAACCTTATTGACAATGCTTTGAAGTTTACACCTGAAGGCGGAAATGTAAGAGTCGAAACCCGGGAACGGAACGACCATCTCCTTGTGTCAGTGTCAGACAACGGCAGAGGGATTTCCAGGGAAGAAATCCCACACATATTTGACCTTTTCTATAAGAATTCCACTGGTAATGAATATGAGATAGAGGGCGGCACCGGTCTTGGACTTTTCATCTCGTCCGAGATGATAGAGGCACACGGGGGAAAAATCTGGGTCGAGAGTACACTCGGTGAGGGGACGACGTTTTTCTTCAAGCTTCCGATCAGTTCAAAGAAATCAGGATTGAAGGAGTTCCTTTCAGATGCTCTGGACCGCTCGGTAAAGTACGACTTACCGTTGTCGGTTGTGGTTATGAACTCCAGGAATGCGGATATTGACGGCGAACTTCTGAAAAAGGTCAGGCAGAGACTTGGGCCTGAAGACAGTGTGATTATGTACGGTGATGGTTTTCAGAGCATGGTAATAGCTATGTTGAAGTTAACGGGGGAAGAACACATGAAGATCGACCCGGAAAGGTTTGTAGCCGGTATTCTGGGTGAAAAAGTGAATTCGAAATCGCTGAGTTTTGAAAAGGAAAGCAGAGATCTCCGGGTTGTTTTCGAAGAGGTATTAAAAAATCTCCTTATAGATCAGAAGGAGTGAGACAGATGCCGAAAACGGTCCTTATCGTGGAAGACGTTGAGGATATAAGCAATATTCTCTCTATGCGACTCGAGATGTATGGGTACGAATATATTTTAGCTCAGAACGGAAGGGAAGGTCTTGCCAAGATGAGGGAAAATAAGCCCGACCTTGTACTCCTGGACATCAGGATGCCGGGTTTAACAGGATATGATCTGCTGAACGCGGTGTCGACGGATGATGAGATACGCCATATCCCTGTTATCATGTGCACCGCCAGCGCGGGAGCTGAAGCTGAGGAAAAATGCATTGAGCTGGGTGCCAAGTATTTTATCACCAAGCCATTTGACCATAGATACTTAAAAACCTGTATTGAGAGCTGTATCGGCTTGCCGGACGGAGAGTGATGATGAACAACAAAACGGTGCTTGTTGTAGACGATGACGAGGACATATTAAAGTCGCTTGGAATCCGCCTTAAACAAAAGGGGTTCGAGGTTTTTACGGCACAGGATGCTTACCAGGCTGTTATGATGACCCACAAGTGCAATCCCGACCTGCTGATCCTGGACATCGGCATGCCTGCCGGTTCGGGGTTTACGGTAATGCAGAAATTGTCCGGATCATCACACACACAACTGATACCGGTGATAATGCTGACAGCTCTCGACGATGAAGATGCGCGAGACAAGGCAAAGATACTGGGGGCCCTCAGATACTTCGTAAAACCATACGAATTCAGTGAGGTACTGTCGGCTGTCAAAGAGATACTGGATCCTGCCGATGAATAAACCTCCGGCAATTACAGTTGAAGAATGTATGGAACCTGCTGTTAAGCTGCAGAAGATTTTCAGCAAGTCGAAAGTAAAGATAAACACGGCGGATGATTATTACGGATAATTTACAGGTACTTGAAATGTACGAAGATGGTAGTAAATCATGAAGCTCTCGGTGTTCGCAAAACAAGAAGGAGTTACGTATCTAACCGCATATCGCTGGTGGAAGCATGGTTATCTTAATGGTCGGCAGGTAGTTTCGGGAACCATTCTAATTGATGACGTTTGTCCCTTTAAAGAGAAAAGCAATATTGGAAGAGAGGGCAGTATTCACCAACCAGGTACAGAGGAAGAAAAATAATAGTCCGAGAGCACGAAAGGCGGTAGAAGGCATTTTTTTGGGAACGCCGGTAAGAACTTGAGGCTGCCATATATACTTGATACTGAGTTTAGTTTTGCTTGTATTGAAATTGATTCGAGATTGAAGCGTTGGTGAAGGTTTACGGTTCAGCTACTTCTGACAGGAGTCCCGCAGGTCGAACTCGAAGCATGCACCGTTGTCGTTATACGCCCGGATCTCCCCGCCGCAGGTTTTGACTATTCTCTCGACGGTCAAGAGCCCGATGCCGCTGCCGTCGGAATGTGCCTTGACGAAAGGCGTGAACAAATCACCCAGGATCTCCTCGGGGATTCCCTGCCCGTTGTCACGAACGAGGAACCTGTGGGTTGTGCCTTCCGTACCGAGACTGGATATCTCGATGATGGGGTTTTCACTTTCGCTGTGCTTGATGGAGTTCACTATCAGGTTGGCAAACAGTTGGTAAATTTGTGTTGGGCTTGCGACCACCTGCCCCAGCGGGGAGACGACCTCTACGGTTGTCCCTTTCTCCTCGATCATCTCGGTGTTATTCGCGAGCACCATGTCTATCGTTTCCTGGACGTCTACGGGAGAAGTGTCCTGCGGTCCACCGGCTTCAGCCAGGGCCAACAGGTTTGTAATAATGCTATTGGCAGTTCTCAAGTTGCCCTGCCCGGCCGTTATTATCTTCTTAAGCTTCTCCGCCTTTTCCCGGGGTACTTTTACTTTTTCCAGGGTGGCCGTGATTATATCCAGGGCCATTGAGGCGGCTCCTATCGGGCCCTTGAGATCGTGGGAAACGCTCCAGGCATAGCTCTCCAGTTCGATATTCACGCGTTTCAGGGTTTCCTCAGCCGAACATCGATCTGTGATGTCCTCAATTGCCAGAAGTATCATCTGTATGGCACCCGGCGGTTTGGGGATGCGCCTGGCGTTCAATAACATGGTC
>JAFGMY010000148.1 GCA_016927325.1 Actinomycetota bacterium
GGTGTTTGGCAATCCCGGCACCCCTTGAGGCGGGGTCTTTCAGGCCCCGCGCGGTGTTAATCAATCCCGGCCCTTGAGGCGGGGTCTTTCAGGCCCCGCGCGGTGTTAATCAATCCCAGCCCTTTAGAAAATTCCTCCACACCCCTTGAGGCGGGGTCTTTCAGGCCCCGCGGTTCGCGATGAATTGCGTGGTGTGGCAATCCCAGCCCTTTAGAGAATTCCTCCACACCCCTTGAGGCGGGGTCTTTCAGGCCCCGTGGGTGTTAATCAATCCCGGCCCTGAGAGCGCGCCGGGCTAAAGGACGGTTGGTTGTCCCGGCCGTGGTTAAGGCCGGGGTACACGGTTGTGGCGGTAATTCTTTAACCGCTCATCGATTCCTCAACCAGGTCGCTGAGGGTTTTTATCATTTTGTTAAAAGCGACTTTAAGGCTTTCCAGTTCCTCACCAGGTCGTATCTTCACCTGTATATCCAGAT
Organism: Actinomycetota bacterium; assembly: GCA_016927325.1. Lineage (GTDB taxonomy): Bacteria > Actinomycetota > Geothermincolia > Fen-727 > Anoxymicrobiaceae > JAFGMY01. The sequence continues at coordinate 477 of JAFGMY010000148.1, forward strand.
CACCTTCCATGACCTGATTAGCGACCACTACGAGATCGTCGATCGGTCCGGTTATCTCTTTCCTGATCAGATACATAAGGACTAAAACAGTGATCAGAATCATAACAAGGATTGAGATCCCGATAACGAGAGCCATCGTAAGCGTAATCTTATCGCTTTCCTCATTATAGAAACCGTCTATCGCTTTTACTTCTTCTCCCATGGGCTTAAAGTCGACGATTAGAACATCCGCACCCGGTACGCTGGTTGAAGCGTTTTTATAACACGATGCCAGGATCGGCTGGTCCATTCCCATCTCCGGAATTCCTTCGGGGAAAAACCTGAACGCATCTTCATCCTCTTCGAAAAACTCCACGATTTCCCGGGGCGGCGTCGTATACATAAATTTTTCGTCGCTCGAGATTACCACCAGATAATCATCGTTGAGATGTGTTGGTTCCAGGACACAGTATACAGCCGCGTAATCAAACAAATGGCCGTCGATCATCATTTTGAACATCTCGCTGGTCGCTCTCTGATACTCCGATACTTCACGCTTTGGAACCGCTTCGGCAAACTGCTTGACGCTGTTCGCGGGGAATGGCGCGATGCCACCGGCACTCATAAGAAGCATTCCAAGAGACGCTCCGAAGTCGTGGGCAGAAAGCACCAATTCACCTTCTGCCTCGATAAGGGTTTCCTTGCTCTTCTCAACCAGGGAGTTCATGGAACTTCGGATCGACAGCATAAAGAACGCGCCGGAAACAATGAAAACAATTGTAAACAGTGCGGTAACCTGGAACAGTATGGTCGACCTGGGTTTGAGGAGAGCCTTTTCTTCTGCAGGTTTATCCGCCGGCTCTTCTCCAGCCTGCCCTGAAACCGTCCTGGAAACTATCGCGGAAATACTTGAAATCATCTGGTTGAAGGCACGTTTGAGCCCGGAGAACTCCTCTCGGGGTTTTATTTCCAGTCGGACGTCCATATCCCCGTCTATTACCATATCCGCGGCAGCCGAGAGTTCTTCAATCGGCCCGGTAATACGATTCTTAATCATGCGGCCGAGTGCGAAGAAGGAAATCACGATAAGACCGACTATCGAAAGCCCCATTACCAGGCCGAGCCACAGCATCGCCGCTCTGCTTTCTTTGCTGTAGAATGAATCAATGCTGGAGAGCAGTTCGCCCATCGGTTTGAAGTCGAAGTACCAGAGGATTGTCTTATCGGATCCTTCGTCGGTCAGCTTATAAGAAGTTACAAGGTACTCTCCCTTGAGCCCCATTTCGGGTATGCCGTTCTCAAAAAGCCTGTAGTTCCTGTCACTGTCGATCAGTGCGGCAACTTCATCGGGGACAGGTTCTCCAATATCCTTTCTGTCGCTGGAAGCGGCGATTACCGCTTTTTCATCAGTACCGGCACCGGGAGGGAAAGCGTAAAAACACATATCCAGATCTAGTATGCCGCTGCTGACCATCCTCTCCAGAAAGTCGTTTACCTGTTGCTGAACAGGTGTTTCCACACCCTCGCCAACTGTCTGATGCAAGTCCTGTTCGATCTGCTGGTAGTCGGGTGCCCCGCTCCTGAGAAGTATAAGATATACCGCCATCCTGCCAACAAAATCATGTGAAGATGAAACGAGAGAAGCAACCGATTCAACTACCTTTTTCTTGCTGTTGTCCGCCATATCATCAAGTGATCTACGGAAAGCTAAAAGTCCTGCAAGTGAAGAAATAATGAATATAGTCAGCACAACCGCTGTTATCTGTACCGATATCCTGAGCTTAGATCCTTTTCGGTTCTTTTCTTCTTTCTTTATATTCTTTGCAGTCAATATTGCTCCGGGTAGTTGGCCGGCAACTCTTATTACCTGCTATTTTTCACATATCTATAAGAATATCGTCACTTATCATGAAAAGAACATGTCCGTTCGATTGATATTCCCCGGAAATATGACGACATGCGATCATATTAAATGTTAAACGGGTGCCAGTCAAAAGGTTTAGGTACCCGGGTACTATTTCCAGACATCCCGGATCGCCGGGGTATAACATCTACCGGGGTTGAGAGCCCCCGGGCTCAAAAGAAGAGTTGCTCCTGTGCTGAAGGACCGGGTGGAAATTCTCTGTATCAAACGATTCTAACCCGGGTGTATCGAAAGCCGGTATCTGGTGCGCTCGTAGCTTCCGGGCAGACCTTCGAACATAACGACCCTGCCCGGCAAAATCTCAACCGTCATCTCATAGCCAGCCTTTGTATACCGTCTTTTATTTCCTTTCAAGAGCTTGTTATCTCTATACCAGCCCTGGTTGAACACGGCGCAGTCGAAGTAGGCCAGCAGGGAATCACCTGAATGATCCGACTCGTATACACAATCGATTGATTTCCCATCTACGGAACTGTCACTGCTTATTTCTCCACCCGGTACCTCCGACTGGATTACAGATGTAATACCCTTTTTCAGGTCGCCTACCGTCTCGGCGGGTTTGTAATCCTCATCCTGATTTTGCGAGGTATCGCGATAAAACGGATCCACCGGCCATAAAACCAGCTGAACCTCCTCTATCTCGATATTTGACACATTATCGGGAAGAGCAAATTTAAAACTGATATCTTCCTTGGGAAGCTCCTCGAATTCTCGCGTATCCGCCTGAATATTACGGTGCAGCCACCTGCTTTCGGTGCGCGTGAGCCCGTTTTCGTTCTGACACTCCAGCACAACCCGAATATTTAAAGTTGCGGGAAATCTCGACGTGGGCTTCACAACGCCTTCCAAACCGTTTACGGAGCCACCGGAAGCTTTCTCCTTTGACTTCTTTTCAGCGGGATTATTTACCATAAACAGCTCCGTCAGACGTGAGCCGTCCGGCAGATTGTAAGTCCCGAGATCTTTGATAACAGTCTTCAAGCTCTCTTCTTCGAGAGCCTCCGGCCCTGTATCCTGCTTCGGATAACTATAAAAGGTTACAAGACAGCGGCGGTTCTCTGCGCTTGAAATCGGTTCATCATAAACCCGCAACTCAGCCGCGGCCGGGGTACTGCACTTTGTTGACTGCTCATAGGCAAACCGGTACTTATAATACTTGCATCCTTTGGCTTCTTCCCTGGAAACTATCCGGGGATACTCACTGCCGCATGAGATAACCTTATCGGGATCGTTCACTCCGCCAGGTACTTCAAGATCAAAGCTCTGGACGAGACTGTTTTCTGAAGAGTACCCGCGTAATACCGTTCCTTCCGGCATAATTATCTTTGTCTGATAAGTGGCATCCGGGCGGAAATAAAAACTGGAAACGTCGCCTTTCTTATCACTGTCTGGTTCTGGATTCCCTGGTGCCGCACCGTCGGCTGTAAAGTTCCCGTCCTTCTTCGACAAAGCGCTCTCTGAAACGGCTGTTACTCTATATCTTGTTGTGGTTTGCCCGCTCTTGTCACCAGCTAATATTTCAAGCGCCACGGCTTCATCGCCCTTGCGGTACATGCGAAAACCGCCCGTCGCCGACTTCTGATCCCGCATCCACCACCTTTTAAACATCTCGATATCGTACTCGGCTAAGACGCGTTCCGGAGAGATGTTCGCTTCATATTCAATCAGAACCGTCTTATTATCTGAAGCCAGCGCCTCACCGCATAACCGGCTTCCACTGACGACCGGCAATATCGTCCGTTTGTCTGATTCCGGGTATTCGGGGCTCTTGCCTATCAAGTCGCATATCGGCAAGTCGGCATCTCCCGATACCGGCGTCTCTGAAGACACCTCGCATTTACCAAAACGGGACGGCCACGGGGTTACCTGGATATCCCTGATTTCATAACTTGTGCAACCTTCCAGAACCGGGTGGTCTTCATCGGCCAATATTAAACTGAACTTCCTGTCATCCTCATCACTTACCCTGATTTGCATCAAGACAGGCTGTTCGGCGCTTTTTTTATACGCGACACCAGAAATATTTATAACGACATTATCCGCGTCTGTTTCGGCATTCCCGCTGAATTCCACTTTTCCATGTTCCTCAGTCAAGTGTTTCGCGCGGTCGAAGATGTAAATCGTTTCCGTCAATTTCAGGTTCTTTAAAATAAGATCCCCACAGATCACCAGGGTGTCCCCGCCGGAAACGTCGGCCCCCGATGTAACCCGGATTCTTTTTTCAAGCTCCGCACCACAGGTAATATCGATATTCTTAACCTGGATATCGCGCAGTTTCCTGCCGTCGTTAATGGTTGAAGCGTAAATTGATATACCAAGGGAAGCAGTGATAGACGCGATAATAAACCCCGCGATTAATTTGTCTACGCCGGAAATGTTCCGCTTTCCTTTTTTATTTCGGCTATGGTTTTTATCTTTACCCATCGTTTCTTATATCTCCAGGTGATCCTAGTGGTGGCTTAGAGCAATCCAGGTCGGCAGAAGCGCGAAGGCCACAATCGCAGAGACTGCCAGTACATCCCCGGGACGGAGCTTCGTGAAGAACACGTACTTCACCAGTACTAGCTGCAACGACAATCCCAGCAGTAGTGCGACAATCGATGGAATTATCAGGTAAGAAAGCGAGTAGCCGGCGAACTTTCCGTTTGCCGTTACGGTCTCCCCCAGGAAGAAGCGCACCTGGTAGTAAGCGGTCGGGTTGAATAAGCTGAAGAACCTCCTGCTCAGAAACACAAACAGGGCGTCGATCAAAAAACCGACGAAAACAGTGGTTACCGCGTAGGGAACGAACCTGAACTCATCGAACAGCAACTTCGGTTTCCCTATGGCGGCGAACGCTATGACCACCGCGATGGAGAAAGCCAGAAAGTTGAGAATGAACATCAGGAAGTAGTTCAAACTCGACGCGCCTTTAGTTATGACAACCAGATTTGCATACATGACAGACATCTCTTTTGATTGAAGTAAGCAATTCCGCCTTGATAAGGGGAGAAGAATGGCTTTACTGCATGCTTTTCTCAGCTGATAACGTAACCTTTTGTGTGTAAAAACAAATTGTAAGATGGCCATACCTCCCCGATACTGTTTTTTGAGCAAAAAAAGCAGATACA
>JAFGMY010000149.1 GCA_016927325.1 Actinomycetota bacterium
CCGGGCGACAAGATAACAGTGGAGAAGCTCGATGTAGATTCAGGCTCGCAATGTAATTTCGAAGATGTAGTTCTTTACAATGACGGCAAGAACGTCGTCGCTTCCCCTAAGGAGCTTGCCAAGGTGAAAGTGACCGGCAAGGTAATCGAACAGGGGAAAGGTGAGAAGATCACTGTTTTCAAGTACAAGCCCAAGAAGGGCTATCATAGAAAAAAAGGCCACAGGCAGGAACTTACTCGGGTCGAGATCGAAGATATAGTGGTAAGAAAAACCGCGCCGAGGAAGAGTTCCCAGGCGGCCTCGAAAAAGTAAAGAAAGTTTCGGGAGGTATAGATGTCAAGCAAGAAAGGCGTCGGCAGTTCAAAAAACGGCCGGGATAGCCAGTCGAAGCGCCTTGGGACCAAGAGTTTTGGCGGTCAAATCGTAAAGAGCGGAAGCATAATCGTTCGTCAGCGCGGAACCAGGATCAAGCCCGGTGATAATGTCGGACTGGGCCGGGACTACACGATTTTCGCGAAGACAAACGGAAGGGTGGAGTTCACCACTAAGAACAACAGGACTTTTGTGAGCATTGTTCCGGAACCTTCCGCTGAGTAGCGGGGCGGGCGGACTGCGGTCCGGTTCCGGCTGTCAGGTGAACGCGTACTGAATGTACCGTAATCCAGAGCAAGGCAACTTGAATGGGGGCGGCCAGTGGAGAATAGAAAGATTCTTGTGGTTGACGATGACCCTACGATGGTCAAGTTAATCAATGTCAACCTGAAATTGAACAACTACAGCGTGCTCGAAGCAACTTCAGGGGAACAGGCTCTGGAGATAGTCAATTCGGAAGCGCTGGACCTGGTCGTTCTGGATATCATGATGCCGGGTGTGGACGGATGGGAAGTATTGAGGCAGATCCGCAGCAAACCCGAAACAGAAGAGATGCCGGTGATTCTGGTTACCGCCAAGACCCAGGACAGCGATGTTATCAAAGGCTGGGAACTGGGTGCCGACGAATATGTGATTAAACCATTCAACCCCCTGCTGCTGGTTGAAGTTGTCAGAATGGTGCTGGACAGGAGTTATGAAGAGCGACTTGAAAGAAGGAAAAAGCAGAAAGAAAAGCTTGAAGTGCTCCGTAGCCTGTCACGACCGAAGCAGGACTCCTCGAAGTAATCATTCAATCCAGTCATCACGTTTCTTCGTGATGATTTCTTGAGACCGGACGAAATCATGTTTTTTGATGAAGCCATAATATTCGTTGTGGGTGGAAAAGGCGGAAACGGCTGCGCCTCGTTTCACAGCGACAAGTTCCAGCGCGACAGGGTGCCTGACGGCGGGAACGGCGGTGGAGGCGGCACGGTTTACATTGAAGCCCGGCAGGGAAGAAACACACTTGCATCTTTTCGCAAGAAGAGCCGCTTTGGTGCCGGCAAGGGGGGATCGGGTGGTTCCAATAACAAGACCGGTGCTCACGGGGAAGATATTTATATAGGGGTTCCTCCGGGAACGGTCATCAGGGATGAAGACGGAAATGTCTTATGCGATCTGGCTGAGACCGGAAACAAATTTCCGGCTGCCCACGGCGGAAGAGGTGGAAAGGGCAATGCTTCAATGTCAAAGGGGTCGAGGCGGAGGGTAGGATTCGCCGAAAAAGGTGAGCCCGGAGAAGATGTCAGGCTTTTTCTCGAACTCAAGCTTGTGGCTGACGTGGCTTTAGTGGGGTTTCCGAACGCAGGCAAGTCAAGCTTGATTGCAGGGGTGTCCGGCGCGCGTCCAAAAATTGCAGAGTATCCTTTTACGACGATAGAGCCGAATCTCGGGATGGTGGAGGGGCGGGAGATAGATTATGTCGTTACCGACGTTCCCGGCTTGATCAAGGGGGCGCACTCCGGAAAAGGTATGGGTACGGAGTTCCTGCGCCATATCGAGAGGGCATCGATTATTGTCTATTTAATTGATATGTCTCCGATGAGCGGCGTGGAGCCCAGGACGCAACTGGTTGATCTCGAGGAGGAACTTGGACTTTATAACCCGTCTCTACTAGACAGGATCCGTGTCGTGGCAGCGAACAAGATGGACCTTTCGCCACCCGAGGCTACTCTCGATGAACTCCGGGAGGAATGTGAAGCACGGGGGCTTCCATTTTTCGCCGTCAGCGTTGTCACCAGGACTGGAGTTTCCGGCTTGCTGGATTATCTGGAGACTGCGGTTGAGAAAGCGCGAATCCGGGGAGAGAATAATGGAGTTGAGGTTGTGTATACCGCCGGTCCCGGCGAAGATATGATTAGTGTTGACGAGGTGGAAGGGCGTTTTGTGGTCAAAGGGAAGCGCATCGAGCGAATGGTTTCCATGACCGACTGGAACAACGACGAGGCACTGGCGAACCTCTCGGTCAGGTTGAAGAGAGCTGGAATAGATGAAGTGCTGGCCGCCGCGGGGGCCGTGAGAGGGGACGAGGTGGTCATATCCGGCCATGCTTTCGAGTTTGTTCCGGAAGAAGAAGCCGGTGTGAGCAAACCCGAAACGTAAGAGTATTATAGTACCTGAAAGAGCGTTGAAAGAAAGTGATTAACCGTTCGTTTTATTGCCGGTGTCGGAACCTGACGAGGTTTTAAATGGCCGAGAAAAAAAGAGTTGTCGTGAAAGTGGGCACCGCGATAATAACCGAGGAGTCCGGACGCATAGATAGAAGCCGCGCGGGTGAGCTCGTCCGGCAGTTGGCCGAACTCAAGAATGGCGGGGCTGAAATAATACTGGTTTCCTCGGGAGCGATTGCTGCGGGAATGGAGAAGATGAACATAGATGTCCGGCCGGAGGACATAGAGACCCTGCAGGCTGTTGCATCCGTAGGCCAGGGCCTGCTGGTTCAGATGTACGCCGATCTTTTTCGGGAAAAGTGTGTTACCGTCGGGCAGGTGCTTCTGACACAGCAGGACATGTCTTACAGGCAGCATTACCTTAACGCGAGAAGTACTCTTAACAGATTGTTGAAAATGGGGGTACTGCCGGTCGTCAACGAAAACGACACCGTGGCCACCGATGAGATAACATTCGGGGATAATGACATGCTGGCCGGGCTTGTTTCAACACTGGTAGAGGCCGATCTGATGGTACTGCTGACAGATATCGGAGGGCTTTACACCGCCGATCCAAGGATATCGGACGACGCGAAGCTGATCGACAGGGTTGAGAAGATCACGCGTGATATCGAAGATATCGGTGGTGAGACGGGAAGCAGGGTTTCAACCGGAGGGATGTCGTCTAAAATTCAGGCGGTCAAGATTGCCGCATCCACGGGTGTGAACTCGCTGATCGCGAACGGAAGGGAACCGGGCATCCTGACAAAGATAATGAGCGGTGAAAGGACCGGCACCTACTTTCCGGCTTCCGGAAGGCTGGGTCTTAGAAAGCACTGGATCGGCTACGCGAAGAGGAGCAGCGGAAGGCTTGTCATCGACGAGGGCGCGGTGAATGCGCTGGTCGAGTGTGGAAGAAGCCTGCTGCCGGCGGGAGTAAAAGCTGTAGAGGGTAATTTCCATGTAGGGGACTCTGTCGACATAGTCGCCGAATGTGGAGAGTTGATCGGCAGGGGTGTCTCCAGCTACAGTTCCGTTGAGGCTGATCGAATAAAGGGGCTTCGGAGCGACCGGATATGTGATGTCCTCGGTGAAGCGGGTGAGGAAATAATTCACCGTGATGTCTTGATTGTCTTCAAGGAAAAACTCGGCTGAAAGGCGTGATCCATATGACTTATCTGGAGGAAATTGCGAAACGTGCCAAAGAGGCGTCGGCTGTTCTGGCTGTCAAGACGGCGATGGAAAAGAATGCGGCGCTGTTAAAAATGGCGGATCGCCTGGAAGAAAGAGCAAGTGAAATCCTCGAGTGGAATGGAAAAGATCTGGAGATGGCGAAGGAACAGGGTGTATCCGGCGCAATTCTCGACCGCCTGACTTTGACCGAGGCAAGAATAATTGAGATTGCTGACGGACTTCGCAAGATTGTCGATCTTCGCGATCCAGTCGGCGAGATCGTCGACGGATGGACACTGCCTAATGGACTCTATATACAGAAAGTCAGGGTTCCCATGGGTGTTGTCGGAATAATCTACGAGGCCCGGCCTAACGTGACGGTGGATGCCGCCGGTCTTTGCCTGAAAAGTGGAAACGCGGTCATCTTAAGGGGCAGTTCCAGTGCCATAAACTCAAACAGGGTATTGACCGATGTAATCGCCGGGGCGGCTTGTGATTCCGGGCTTCCGGCGGGCACCGTCCAACTGGTGGAGTCAACCGATCGTGATTCGGCCAGGCAGCTCATGAAAATGCATGGTTATATAGATGTTCTGATTCCACGTGGAGGAGCCGAGTTGATAAAGACGGTTGTCGAGAACTCAAACGTGCCGGTTATAGAAACCGGTATCGGCAACTGCCACGTCTATGTGGACGGGTGTGCCGATATCGACATGGCTGTGGAGATAACAGTAAACTCCAAAACCGACCGGCCGGGAGTCTGTAATGCCTGTGAGACCCTGCTGGTAGCCGAGGGGCTGGCGAGAGATTTTCTCATGCGTGTCCGGGGGGCACTCGAGGAAAAAGGGGTTGAGCTCAGAGGTTGTGAAAAGACGAGAGATGTTCTGGACGGGATAAGTGAGGCGACTGAGGATGACTGGTATGCGGAATACCTCGACCTCATTCTCGCGGTTAAGGTAGTTGATGATGTAAACGAGGCGATAGCGCATATCAACAAGTACGGGTCTGGGCATTCAGAGTGCATCGTCACCAACGACTACGAGAACAGCAGAAAGTTTACCTCGGGGATTGACTCCTCGACCGTTTATGTGAATGCGTCAACCCGTTTTACCGACGGCGGACAGTTCGGCATGGGGGCGGAGATCGGTATAAGCACCCAGAAGCTGCACGCCAGGGGGCCGATGAGCCTTCCCGAGCTGACGACCACCAAGTTTGTGGTGCTTGGGGAAGGTCAGGTAAGATAAAGGCGCGGGCCTGGAGCGGCCCCGCGGACAGGTTGCGGAAAAATAATCTTCACTGATATTGAATATATATTCATATTGTTGTATATTATTCACAATTCGTAAACCGAGGTTTTGTACCGCAAAACAGCGAAGGAAGACCCGTGTTTAACAGGAGGAGTCGGTATTGCTCAAGGTAGGAATAGTAGGTGCGTCGGGATATACGGGTACGGAGTTGATTCGGATCCTGGTGCGCTACCCGAAAGTTGAAATAAAACTCGTTACCGCCAACCAGTTGAGCGGTCAAGAAGCGAGCAGTGTTTATCCTTCACTCAAAGGTTTCTTTGACGGGAAATATGAGACTTATGATCCTGATCGCGTCAAGGAGGAATGCGATGTCGTATTTCTTGGTCTGCCGCATCAGGAAAGCATGGCTGTCGTAAAAGAGTTGGCCCCGGCGGGTATAAAGATAGTGGATCTGTCGGCGGATTTCCGGTTTGACGACAGGGCGATGTACGAGAAGACGTACGGAGTGGTCCACTTGTGCCCCGAGTTGCTTGAAGACGCGGTTTACGGGCTTCCGGAGATAAACCGTGAAATGATCAAGGGGTCGAAGATTGTGGCAAATCCTGGCTGTTATCCGACCGCGGCGCTGCTTGGGCTTTATCCCGCAGCCTCCGCTGGATTGATCGACGGCGGAGTGGTGATCGACGCCAAGAGCGGGGTTTCGGGAGCGGGTAGAAAGCTTACCCTTGAGTCGCACTTTTCCACGGTTGCCGACGGAATCTCTCCTTACGCGGTTTCCGGACACAGGCATGGGCCTGAAATAAAGCAGGAACTGACTAAGCTTGCGGGTGATGTCGGCATGGTTTTCGTGCCTCACCTGGTCCCGATGAACCGGGGTATTCTATGCACGATGTATGTGAAGATAGGACGGAACGTCAACGAAGAAAGCATCCGCGGACTTTACAGAGACGCGTATTCGAAAGAACACTTCGTGCAGTTGCTCGAAAGCGGTACCTACCCCCGGACAAAAGCACTGCAGGGCTGGAACGGTTGCCACGTCGCGGTTGAACTGAAAGACGGGGAGACTCTGGTAATCATGACGGCTATTGATAATCTGGTAAAGGGCGCATCCGGACAGGCGGTTCAGAACATGAATCTTATGTGCGGTTTTCCGGAAGAAAAGGCACTTGCCGGTCCCGGCTTGTTCCCATAAGGTTACTCTGATCGGTAAATATTAATTCAAGTGGGTGGTATGCATGAGGTTGGAGCGTTTCGAAAGGATCATGGGCGGCGTATGCGCCCCTAACGACTTTCTGGCATCCGGTGTGTCTTGCGGCATCAAGGACGGTGAAAAGCTGGACCTCGCGCTCGTATACTCGGAAACTCCGTCGGTAGCGGCTGGTGTTTTTACGACAAATAACGTGAAAGCCGCGCCGGTATTGCTTACCCGGGAACGTGTTCCGGGATCTGCCGTCCGTACCGTAGTCATAAACAGCGGGTGCGCAAACGCATTGACCGGGAAGAAGGGAATGGAAGACGCCGCGGAGATGGTCCGAACAGTGGAAGACCTCCTGGGGCTTGTGGAAGGTCAGGCCCTTGTGTGTTCGACGGGTCACATATCCGAGTACCTCCCGATGGAGAATGTCGTGAAAGGAATCGAGCGGGGAGTGTCCGAGTTGAGCCCCGGCGGCAACAGCGACGCCGCGAAGGCCATCATGACAACCGATACCTACCCCAAGGAACTGGCGGTCGAGATCGAAATCGGAGGGGAAATGGTCCGGCTGGGCGCTATGGCCAAGGGTTCCGGAATGATTCATCCCGGAATGGCCACCCTGATATCGATTATTACCACCGACATGCCGCTGGTTCTTGATGAGGCGCAGGATCTGTTGAAGAAGGCTGTCGAGTGGTCGTTTAACCGTATTTCGGTGGATGGAGCGCAGTCAACTAACGATACCGTGCTTATGCTGGCCAACGGGGCGGCCCTTACCGACGATTATGAAGTCTCCGGTGAGGAGAAGGAACTGTTTTTCGAGGCTTTATGCTGGCTTACGGGGAACCTTGCTATGGCACTGGTCAAGGACGGTGAAGGGGCGGCAAAGCACATCAGGATAGTGGTGAATGGAGCGGTGGACGACCGGTCGGCGGTTGAGGCGGCACGGGCGATCGCAAACTCAAACCTTGTGAAATCGGCGTTCCACGGGGAGATTCCGGGATGGGGAAGAATAGCCGCAGCGGCGGGCAGCGCTGACATAGAGTTCGACCAGGATAATCTTGATATATATATCGGAGAAAACAAGGTGGTGTCAGGCGGCGAGGTTTCAAGCTACGATTCCGGGGTAATCGCCCGGATGCTGGCCCGCGACGAGATAGAAATAACTGTGGACCTCGGATCCGGCGGGGGTTCGGCTTATTTTCTCACAACGGACTTGTCGGAGAAATACATAAAGATAAACGCTTCAGAGAAAAGTTGAATGGAGACGGGTAAGTTGGAGAAACAGGAGATTCCGGTCAAGGCGAGAGTGCTTACCGAAGTACTGCCTTACATAAAGCAGCACCGCGGGAAGACCGTTGTAATTAAGCTGGGCGGGAATGCCATGGAACGGCCGGAGATACGGGAAAAGTTCTCTTCGGATGTCGTGCTGATGCGTTATGTAGGCATAAACGCGGTGATAGTGCACGGCGGAGGCCCGCAGATAAGCGAGTATATGGGCAAGCTTTCAAAGGAGATCGATTTTGTGGACGGTCACCGTGTGACTGATTCGGAGACCATGGAGATAGCAAAGATGGTGCTGGTCGGCAAAGTGAACAAGGAGATCGTTTCGACGATTAACAGGCACGGCAATCTTTCGGTGGGGCTTTCAGGCGAAGACGGGAACCTCTTGATTGCCAGAAAACGCGAAGTCGAAAGCGGCGCGGACCTTGGATGGGTGGGCGACGTCGCCAAAGTGAACGCTTCGATTGTCGAAGAACTTATAAGCCACGAGCTGATTCCGGTTATCGCCTCGGTCGGTACCGATCAGATGGGAAACAGCTACAACATCAATGCCGACAAGGTCGCCGGTGAAGTGGCGGCGGCTTTAAAAGCCGACAAGGTCATTTATATGACCAATGTTACCGGTGTGCTGTCCGGAACCGGAGAACTTGTCAGCAGGCTGGACCTTCGCGATTGTGCGCGGATGCTTGAAGGGGACCTGGTTTCCGAAGGTATGATCCCGAAGGTGGAAAGTTGTGTCATGGCAATAAAAAGCGGTGTGAACCGCGCCCACATCATAAACGGTACAACAGAGCACGCCCTGCTTCTGGAGGTATTCACCGATGAAGGTGTGGGAACCATGATCAGATCTGAAAAAGATTGATGAGAGCCCGGTTGGAAGGAGTGGAAATCGTTGGATTTCGAACAGATAAAGAGCCTTGAGAATAAATATGTGATGCGGACATACAACCGGCTTCCGGTGGCGTTTTCCGAGGGCAAAGGGGCAAGGATATGGGACACGGCCGGAAAGGAATATATCGACCTCGTGTCAGGTATCGGGGTCAATATACTGGGACACTGTCATCCTGTGGTAGTTGAAGCCATCTGCAACCAGGCGGGGAGAATTGTCCACACCTCCAACCTTTACTATATCGAGCCGCAGGCGGAACTGGCGGAACTGATATGCCAGCATACATTTCCCGGACGGTGCTTTTTCACAAATTCCGGGGCTGAAGCAAACGAGGGCGCGTTGAAGCTTGCCCGCAAGTACCACTACGACATGGGCAAACCAAGGAAAGAGTTTGTCTGCCTCAAGGGCTCTTTTCATGGAAGGACGCTTACCACTTTGACCGCAACCGGCCAGCCTGGCAAATGGGCGCCGTTCATGCCGCTTGTGCCGGGATTTTCGCATGTGACTCTGAACGACGTGGATGAGCTGGAATCGGCTGTCAGCGAAGACACCGCGGCGGTAATGCTTGAGGTTATCCAGGGTGAGTCGGGGATTAATGCCGCGTCGCATGAGTTCGTGCATGCGGCGAGAGAGATTTGTGACCGGGCCGGTGCTTTGCTTATCTTAGATGAAGTACAGACCGGTCTGGGGCGGACCGGCACCCTTTTTGCGTATGAGCAGACGGGTGTAAGACCGGACATTCTGACTATTGCCAAGGGGCTCGCCAACGGTGTGCCGATCGGCGCTTTCCTGGCTGTTCCGGATATCGCGAGGGCTTTCAACTACGGTGACCACGCCAGTACATTCGGCGGCAATTTCCTCGCCTGCGCTGCGGCGGTCGCCACGCTTGAGACTGTGATAAACGAAGACCTTCCTGCCAGGGCGGAGAAGCTCGGCTCACGGCTTATCGGTGAGTTGCGTTCGAAGACCGGCGGCATGTCCATCGTAAAGGAAGTGCGTGGAGTCGGCTTGATGATAGGAATAGAGATGAAAAAGAACATTTCACGGGAAGTTGTTGTCGGGTGCCTCGACAGGGGTGTCATCGTCAACGCGGTTACCCCTGATACGGTAAGGCTTCTGCCTCCGCTGATAGTTGAGGAAGAAGAAGCGTTGGAGGGAATAGAAGTTATGGTTGAGGTAATGAAGCAGTGGAGCTAGTGAGGAGCTAACGTCTATGGTGAAGCACAAACTTCGTGACAGTGATTTCCTGAGCCTTCAGATGCTTGACGGAGACGAACTCGAAGATCTTGTAGAGGAGGCGTTGAGGCTCAAGCGTGAGGGTACAAAAGGCTTCAAGCCGCTCTCTCAGAAAATGATAGGCATCCTTATGGAAAAACAGTCCACCAGGACAAGGGTGTCTTTCGAGGTCGCGGTCCGGAAGCTTGGCGGCTATCCACTGGTTATGAGCAAGGGCGATATGCAGATCAGCACGGGAGAAACGATCGGGGACACCGGGAGGGTTTTGTCGCGTTATCTCGACGGCCTGGTTGTAAGGACTTTCGGGCAGGACAGGCTGGAGGATTTCGCGAGCGCCGCGTCTGTTCCGGTAATCAACGCTTTGACGGACGAGAGCCACCCGTGCCAGGCGCTGGCCGATATGCTTACCGTTCTCGAGTATAAAGGTTCCTTCGCGGGAATAAAGCTCGCCTATCTGGGAGATGGAAACAATGTCGCCAATTCACTTATGCGCGCCGGCACCAAACTTGGAATGGAAATCACGATTGCTTCCCCGGAGGGCAATGAGCCTGATCGTAAGATAGTCGAGGAGTGCGGTAAATACTGCGAACTATACGGGAGCACTCTGGTAATCGGGGGTGATCCGGTTGAAGCGGCGGATGACGCTGATGTTATCTACACCGACGTTTGGGTAAGCCTCGGGGAGAAAGCCGAGGACAAGCCGCTGGAACAGTTCAAGCGGTTCCAGGTGAACTACGAGCTTCTGCAGAACGCGAGGGACGATGTAATCGTGATGCATTGCCTTCCGGCGAAGCGGGGGGTCGAGATAACCAGTGAGGTTCTCGACGGGAGCCATTCGGTGGTATGGGACCAGGCAGAAAACAGGCTTCACGCACAGATCGCGCTGCTGGGCATGATATTCGGTTAAGTAGTGATTGAAGTGAAACGACAGAGACAGGCAGCAATTTTAAAGTGGATCAGCTCGTCTTCGATAAAGAGCCAGAGTGACCTGGTTGAAGCGCTCCGCTCGGACGGTTTTGAGGCAAGCCAGACGACAGTGTCCCGCGACCTCAGGGAGCTCGGAATATTGAAGACGCGCAACAGTGATGGCGGCCTCAAGTATGCCAGCGGTGAAGGTGGTTTGTCGCACGGGGAGGCCGAAGCCGCTTTGAGACGGATGGCGAAGCAGTTTTTGCTTTCAGCGGAACCGGCGTCGAACATGGTTGTGATAAAGACATTGCCGGGAACCGCACAGGGGGTTGCCGCCGCGATCGACGCCGCGGGCAGGGAAGGTATCGCCGGGACTGTCGCGGGAGACGACACGATCCTGGTGGTTTGCTCCGAGGGGTTTGACAGTGAAATTATCGGCGCAAGGCTGGTTGAATATACGAAAGGCTAGAGGTGATTGATTTGGGCGGTTCGTCTACCGGACGTGAAAAAAAAGTAGTGCTTGCTTATTCGGGCGGGCTGGACACATCCGTTCTTGTTCATTGGCTGATGGAGGAAATGGATTATGATGTGGTCACTCTGACTGTAGGCCTCGGACAGCCTGGAGACCTCGAGCAGGTGAAAAAGAAGGCACTGGATACCGGTGCCGTTCATGCCGAGGCGGTTGACGCCTGCGAGGTGTTCGCCAAGGAATATATAGTTCCGTCGCTCTGGTCCAACTCTTTGTACCAGGGGAAATATCCGCTTGCCACCGCCCTGGGCCGTCCGCTTATCGCCAAGCTGCAGGTGGAGGCCGCGAGGAGGCACGGAGCCGTTGCGATCGCCCACGGGTGCACCGGGAAAGGAAACGACCAGGTGCGGCTGGAGGTTGCGGCAGCGGCGCTCGACCCCGGCCTTGAGATTATAGCGCCGATGCGTGACTGGAAAATGTCCCGCGAGGATGAGATAAAATACGCCAGGCAGAGAAATATCCCGGTTACAGTTTCAAAGGAATCACCTTACAGCATCGATGAGAATATGTGGGGGCGTTCCTGCGAGTGCGGGCCGCTTGAAGACCCCTGGGTTGAACCACCACCGGACGCCTACGAATGGACCAGGCCTCCCGCTGATGCGCCGGAAAAGCCGGATTACTTTGAAATAAGCTTTAAGAAGGGCGTTCCGGTTTCCGTAAACGGAAAGAAGTTGGGGCTTGTCGATTTGATTGAACTGCTGAACAAGTCCGGTGGAGAACATGGCGTGGGACGAATCGACATGGTGGAGGACAGGCTTGTGGGAATAAAATCCCGGGAGATTTACGAAGCCCCTGCCGCGGTGATTCTCATTGAGGCGCACATGGCGCTGGAGAGACTGACGTTGACCCGGGAGGTTCTTTCATTCAAGACCGTCATGGAGCAGAAAGCGGCTCAACTTACTTATGAGGGTTTATGGTTCAGCCCTCTTAACGCCGCGATAACCGAATTCAACCGTGAGATACAAAAGAGAGTTACCGGGGAAGTAAGGGTCAAGTTGTACAAGGGTAGTGCGATTGTCGCCGGAACCCGCTCTGTGAACTCACTGTACGACCTTGGCCTCGCGACATATGACAGCTCGGACATTTTTGACCATAATGCCGCGGAAGGCTTTATCAAGTTGTGGGGATTGCCTCTGCAGGTGTGGTCGAAGGCCGAAAAACCAATTGAGAAGGATGGTTGAGAATGAACCTTTGGGGAGGCCGTTTCAAGGACAAAATCAACCGGTCTTTTCTTGATTTCAGTGCTTCGATTGAATTCGATTACAAGCTTGCCGAGCATGACGTCAACTGCACGAAAGCGTGGACGATATCCCTTGCCGCAGCGGGAATAATCAGTGAGTTGGAGTTGGAAGAAATAACCAATGGACTATATGCGGTCGCGGAGGAAATCAAAACGAACTCGTTTGAGTTCATGCCGGGTGACGAGGACATACATACCGCGGTGGAAAGGCGGCTGGTTGAGATCGTCGGCCCGGCGGGCGGAAAGATAAGGACCGGAAGAAGCCGTAACGATCAGGTAGCGACAGACCTCAGGTTGTTCACCATGGAACAGCTAAATGATATTGATTACGGGCTGCGCGCGCTGATCGAGGCGCTGCTGGATAAAGCGGAGAACTTAATGGGCGTCATCATACCGGGACACACGCATCTTCAGCACGCTCAGCCTGTTTTGCTTTCGCACCTTTTAATGGCTTTTGTGCATATGATCATGAGGGACCGGAAAAGGGTGAAGAACGCTTACATCCACACCGATTGCATGCCGCTGGGATCGGGAGCGCTTGCGGGTACAGGCATAGAAATTGACCGTATGCAACTGGCTGGACAACTGGGGTTCGAAAGGGTGTCGGAGAACAGCATCGACGCCGTGAGCGACCGCGATTTTGTGGGCGATACCTTGTATACGCTGTCTATGATAATGGTTCATTTGAGCCGGCTGGCCGAACAGGTTATCCTCTGGTGCTCGCAGGAGTTCGCCATGGTACGGCTGGCGGACGCCTGGGCTACCGGGTCGAGCCTGATGCCTCAGAAAAAGAACCCCGACGCCGCGGAGCTTGTTCGCGGCAAGACCGGCAGGGTAGTCGGCTCGTTAATGTCTATTCTGACTGTAATGAAAGGGCTTCCTCTTTCATATAACCGGGATCTGCAGGAGGACAAGGAGGGGCTGTTTGATGCCATCGAGACGGTCCTGGGATGTCTGCATGTAATTGAGCGCACTGTTGACACTATGGAGTTTGACAGGGAAAGAGCGGCACAACTGGTTGCCGGCGGTTTCATAACCGCGACCGATCTGGCCGATTACCTTGTGGGAAAAGGCATTGAGTTTCCGCAGGCGCACCGCATAGCTGGTGAGATAGTCGTGTACTGTCTGGACAAGGGTAAGGAGCTCAAGGATCTTGCACTGAGAGAGTTCAAGCCGTTCAGCGAGCTTTTCGAGGAAGACGTCGGGCAGTGGCTGGACGTGGAAGCGTCACTGTGCAGAAGAAATATGATAGGGGGCACCGACCCCGTTGAGGTCTCGAAAAGCATTAAAGCGGCACGGGATGCGCTCGAAAGAAAAAGTGAATCATTGTGATATCATAACTGTGCTCGATGCGATTGCCTGCGATAAGGCTGGAGGCTCTGTTTGGAGATCAAGAAAGGCGTAATTGTAGCTCTCGGATACGGCAAGTATTTCGTTTCCGATAAGATCGTGGGATTCATTCCAATCGAGGAGGACCGCGGACCCGCGCGGAGGACCTTCGTATATGTGGATGGTCTTTCCGAGCCGGTGGTCGCGTCTCACACCGAGACGGCCATGCTCAACCAGATGGTAGAACAAGGCCCAGTGGAGTTCCAGGGCGCGATGGCGGTGGAACTGGTGGGACGCCTGCTTCATGAGCTTGAGCATGTGGGTCCCATGCTCCGAAGATCGATAAAAGAGGAGTGCGGACTTGACCTCGATGAGATAGAGCGGAAATCGAGGGAAATACTCTCCGGCGGTCAATCGGGAGAATACCAGGAAGGTCTCTTCAGCCTCTTTGAAGAGGAATGATTGGACGGTGCGGGGCTACAGGAGACTCGGTTATTCATTTTATCATCGTGATACACTTGAAGTCGCACCGGAACTGCTTGGTTGC
Organism: Actinomycetota bacterium; assembly: GCA_016927325.1. GTDB lineage: Bacteria > Actinomycetota > Geothermincolia > Fen-727 > Anoxymicrobiaceae > JAFGMY01. Next base: position 14,134 of record JAFGMY010000149.1, read on the forward strand.
ATGCTGCGGCACGAGACCGGGAGCGGAGTTACGTCAGGAATCATCGTGGAAACCGAAGCGTATCTCGGGGAAAGAGACGGTGCCAGCCATGCCAGGTTCGGAATCACGTCACGGAGCCGGATAATGTATGGCAGACCCGGAGTCGCTTATGTCTACCTGGTTTATGGAATGCATTACCTTTTAAACGCCGTAACCGAAACAGAAGGAAAGGCCGGCGCCGTCTTGATCAGGGCGTGTGAACCGTTCGAGGGTCTTGATCTGATGGAAACCAGAAGGGGCAGGGGAGGTGGCAGAGAACTTATGAGCGGCCCCGGAAAGGTGTGCCAGGCGCTGGGAGTTACAAAATCCCATAACGGAGTGGATCTGACTGAAGGTGAACTTGGAATTTACCGGCCCCTGAAGCCGGCACCGTTTGAAACAGGGGCGACCGGGAGAATAGGTGTGGTCGGCTGGACCGAAAAGCCTTTCCGTTTCGTGATCAAAGGCAGCCCGTACATATCAGGATAAAAGAACTATTGAGGGGAGCGAGAGGTGAAACTCGAAAAGATATACAGTACAGCCGTAAATCTGGGAATGTCGAAAGACCCCCGGGGAAAAGAGGGTATAGAAAAATACCTTGCGGGCAACAAGAGGGAATACGACAGGCTCAAAGGCGATGAAAAGAAGTACTTCGATACTGAGAAGCTGACCAACCCCTTCGGGGACACCAGGATTCTGAACGGTGATCCCGGAACGGAGGTAAAAAGCCTGATCGCGGGTATCGATGTGGAGACCCCCGAACTGATACTGGTTGACCGCCTGAGGGAGACGGGCAGGAAAATCGATTTGTGCGTCGGCCACCACCCGGAGGGCAGGGCACTCGCCTCGCTTCCCGACGTGATGGATCTTCAGGCAGATGTATGGGCCGATTTCGGCGTTCCCGTAAATATCGGGGATTCCCTGATAAAGAAACGGATGGGTGAAGTTGAGAAAGGCCTTATGGCGTTAAACCACCAGAGGCCGATTGACGCGGCAAGACTTCTCGGCATTCCTTTTATCTGCATACACACTCCGGCAGACAATATGGTTACCGACCACCTGACCCGCAGGTTCAAAAAGAAGAAGCCGCACCTCGTAGGTGATGTTATAGAGGCATTACTGCAGGAGGAAGAGTACAGGAAGGCCGCGCAAGTTGGTGACGGGCCGACGGTTCTGCTTGGCGAAAAGAAGAACAGGGCCGGCGAAGTAATGGTGGATATGACCGGCGGAACCGGCGGCCCGCCTGAAATGATTGAAAAGCTCTCGCAGGCCGGCGTGGGGACTATCGTCGGCATGCATATGGGTGAAAAGACCAGAAAAGAGGCTGAAAAGCATCACATCAATGTTGTAATCGCCGGCCACATGGCGTCCGACAGCATTGGTTTGAACCTGGTCCTTGACCAGTTGGAGAAGCAGGGTGTGAAATGCCAGGCATTTTCAGGCTTCATTAGAGTTTCACGTCTTAAGAAATAGAAGCGGTCGCGGAGATTCTCACTTGAAAAGGGAGAATACGTATCCCCAGATGCCCGATCCCGTTCCGCTTTTGTTTACCGTTATACTTACGGAAGACCCCGGTGAAAGTTGCGTACCCGAACTGGGTCTCTGTCCAGACACTATTCCCGGTGGGGAGCCGTTGACATAATTTACGCTGGCAACGAAGCCCGCCCCGGAAAGCTTGGCGATGGCTGCCGATTCGCTGAGCCCCACAACTGAAGGCACCGTATTTTTTACTTCACCGGTGGAGACCATGATGGTTACCGTCCCACCCCTGCTGAGTGCTGTTCCGGGGGCGGGAACCTGGCTGACCACCGTGCCGGCCGGCCTGCTGCTCGCCTGGCTTACCGTTGTGACCGAGTATCCCGCTGAGGAAAGAGTGGAGCTTGCTCCTGAACTGCTCATGCCGACAACGTTGGGGACGGAGGCGCTCTGCCTTGCGGTATGTATATTACAGTTCTGGGTCGGCGCCGCGCCACGCTCGAAAGTCTGGGAATGGGTATGAGGGCAGTAAGATGTCGCTATCAGGCCCGAGTCGTTGCAGATAACAAGGGTGACGGTTTCCGATTCATCCTGGTCGGCGACCTGTTCTTCGGGCAGCTCTTCTCCGGGTTCGAGGAATGCGGTGGCCGGTACGTCTTCCAGCGCTTTGCTCATAAAAGAGCGCCAGATCGACGCCGGCATGCTTCCGCCCGTCATGCTGCCCATGGATACTCTTCCCTGCGGGTAGCCGACCCAGACCGCGGTTACAAGGTCCGGTGTGTAGCCGACGAACCAGGCGTCCGCGTTGTCTTCGGTGGTGCCGGTCTTCCCGGCTTGCGGGCGCCCGATCTGGGCCCCGGTGCCGGTACCCGAGGAGACAACTTTCTGCAGGATCTTATTTGCTTCGAACGCTATCTCCGAACTGATGGATGGTTCAACTTCCGGCTTGTTTTCCTCTATCACTTTTCCATCGGCGTCGGTAATCTTTATTACCGAATGCGGCACCGCGTGTTTTCCGTTGTTGGCAAGGGTTCCGTAAGCGGAGGCCATCTCCAGGGGAGTTACTCCGATTGTCAGACCTCCAAGCGCGATTGCCGGGTTGGAATCGATTTCGGTCATGATCCCCATTTTCTTCGCTGTTGACGCGACTCTCGACGGGCCGAGGTCCATAATCATCTGCGCATAAACGACGTTTACCGATCTTATGGTGGCGCTTTCGATCGTCATATGACCGCCTCCTCCGCCACCGTAGTTGCTGACCTTCCATTTCTGGCCGTCCGGCAGGTCTATTATCATCGGTGAGGAACTGCTATACGTTTTATCGGGGGACACGCCATCGGAGAGCGCCTGGATCAGGACGAACACCTTGAACGACGACCCTGCCTGGCGGTGGCCGTCGGCAGCCACGTTGAACTGGCTGACTTTGTAGTTTTTTCCCCCCACCATGGCCTTGATATAACCGGTGCGGGGATCGAGGCAGACCAGCGCGGCGTCAGGTCCTTTTTCCGGGTTGGTCATGTTCTTGACAGTGCTCTCCGCCAGGTCCTGCATTCTCGGATCAAGGGCGGTGTATATTCTCAAGCCCCCACGGAACACCATCTGGTCTCCGTACTCCCGCTTCATTTTTTCAATTATGTAATCGCAGAAATACGGGTATCGCCGCTCAACAATCGGCTGGTCCTTCGGTGTAATATTCATTGGCTCGGCCGAGGCGGCTTCCATCTCCGCTTTTGTTATGAATTTCTGCTGCTCCATGACCTTGAGGACAAGGTTTCGCCTCTGCTGAACCTCTTCGGGTTTGACAAACGGATCGTAGTAACTGGGAGATCTGATTATTCCGGCCAGCATGGCGCACTCCGGGAGGGTAAGCTCCTGGGGATTCTTGCCGAAATACTTGTAAGAGGCGGTATATATTCCGTAGCAGGACTGGCCCAGATATATATCATTCAGGTACATCTCCATTATTTTTCTTTTGGAATACTTTCGGTCAAGTTCGTAAGCAAGCCTGGCCTCCTGTATTTTTCTCCATAAGGTACGCTTGGTCCCGACATAGGCGTTCTTTACATACTGCTGGGTGATCGTGCTGCCGCCCTGCACGACCGAACCCTTGACGACGTTTGTCCAGAGAGCTCTGACGACAGCTTTCCAGTTGACTCCGCTGTGCTCGTAGAAATCGATGTCTTCAATGGCTATGACAGCGTTCTGCATATGATCGGGTATCTTTGAGAGCGCCATCAGTTCACGGTTCTGGTCGCCGTGAAGAGTAGCGAGCAGGGTGCCGTCCGCGGCATAGATTTTAGAGTTCTGTGCGGCTTTGTACTCTTCGAGGGACGCGAGGCTCGGGAGTCCGATCCCCAGGTAAAACCAGAGAATTGTACCGCCTGTGAGAACTGTGATCCCCAGGACAACCGTAAATAAAATTCTAGAAATGACTTTCATCGAGCATCACATTAGTAACATCTTTAACATCTGGTAACATTATTATATACGTTAAGAGTCTTTTATTGTTTACTTTTTTGATAAATATTTCCGGTTTTTTACAGTCTTTGACCGGCATCCGGATATATCGACACTGAAAGTAATCTATAATACCCGTGAAGTTGCAGGAAGCGGCCGCCTCAAGCGGCGGGAAGGCAAGATTCATAATGACTGACAGAAACAGTGTAGACGGACAAATGGAGGTCATCACCTCCGGCGTTGTCGAGGTTATACCGTTGGATGAAATGAGGAAGAAGATAGCGCGTTCGATAGACACCGGCAAGCCTTTGACAGTAAAGCTAGGTGTCGACCCGACGAGGCCGGATCTGCATATCGGCCATGCGGTACCGCTGAACAAACTCCGTCATTTTCAGGAGCTGGGCCACGAGATAGTGCTGATAATAGGTGATTTCACGGCCCTGATCGGCGATCCCAGTATGCAGGATGTCACAAGGCCGGTATTGACCACGGGGCAGGTTGAGGAAAACGCCCGCACATATATAGAGCAGGCCGGGAAGATAATAGACACTGAGAAGGCGCGGCTGGTGCACAACAGCGAATGGCTCGCGCCGCTTGATTTCCGCGGAGTGCTGGAGCTTACGTCGAAGTTCACCGTGGCCAGGATACTCGAGAGAGACGATTTTCAGCGGCGTTACAGGGAAGAAAAACCGCTCGGATTGCATGAGTTCCTCTACCCTGTGATGCAGGCGTACGATTCAGTCCAGCTTCAGTCCGATGTAGAGATCGGCGGCACCGACCAGAAGTTCAACCTGCTGGCGGGGAGAAACCTGCAGAGGTCGACAGGCCAGGAACCCCAGTGCGTCTTGACGTTACCACTGCTTGAGGGCACCGACGGACTGAAGAAGATGAGCAAAAGCCTCGAGAATGACGTGGGGTTGACCGATCCGCCGGGCGAAATGTTCGGCAAGGTGATGTCGATCCCCGACGAGATAATGTGGAAGTACTTCGAGCTGGCGACCAAGGTGGACCCTGCGGAAGCGGCCCGGCTGAAGGCACAGGTGGAGTCCGGAAACTTGAATCCCCGTGACGCCAAGGAAAGACTGGCCTCCGAGATTGTCACTATATATTACTCAAAAGAGAAGGCGGAGGAGGCGTCGAGTGGGTTCAGGCGTGTTTTCAGTGATGGCGAAACACCTGAGAACATGGAAGTCGTCGCCGTTCCGGAATCCCTGTTCAATGAAGGCAGGATATGGGTGGTCGACCTTATCGTGGAACTGGGGCTTGCTCCAAGCAAGGGGGAGGCAAGGAGGCTAATTGAAGGCGGCGGCATATATATTGGTGGGAACAGGATCACCGACAAAGACCTTGAATTAGCGGTTTCTGACCTTTCCGGAAAGGTTTTAAGGAAGGGAAGGAAGACATTTTTGAGATTAAAGATAAATACATGAAAAAAGGCGTTCTTTTTGATTGACACCATGTTTAGGTGGTGCTACTATCATTCTTACATCGCGTGTTGATAGTAAGGATTTGGTTTTGTTGTCAAGAACCCAACAACGATTAGTTACCTAGATCTCAAGGCTGGCGGTAAGTGTGGATAGATCCACCGCTGGACGTTGAGTTCGGCGGTTTTTTGATGTTAAAAGACAGGTTTTTTCAACAGTGCGGTACCTTGAAAACTGAACAGCGGAGCCTGTTTTGTGATCGCTAACTCTTTAGCGAAACTAAAGTTTCAAATTTTCTACGGAGAGTTTGATCCTGGCTCAGGACGAACGCTGGCGGCGTGCTTAACACATGCAAGTCGAACGGAACTTATTC
>JAFGMY010000150.1 GCA_016927325.1 Actinomycetota bacterium
AGAGGTTTTAAGAGTTTCAGGCGCCATCCCGGCAGAAACGCCGTTATCGTGCTTCTCCTGTTCGTTTGCCTGACCTTCTCTATGTCGATGCTGGCGGTCAAGCTGTCAGCCGACAGCCAGGTAAACTCCATTAAGCAGACTGTGGGGACATATGGAGAGATAAAGGTCAGCTCCGAGTACCAGATGGCAAGGTTTGAAGAGGAGCGCTCGCAGGACACAACCGAAAGGCAGCGTGAAGCCAGGAGCATGACCGACGAAGAGCGTGAGCAGGCGCGGATCGAAATGCTCATGCCGGAGGAAATCGCGGACACATTCGCCAAGAACGCGGACATAAAGACTTACGACAAAGTATTGACCTCGATGATTTCCGTACCCGATGTCGAAAACACGGAAATCGAAACAATGGATGTTTTGAGGCGCGAGGGACCCCAGGGCGGGGGCACGGACGAATCTTATACCTTTGAAGGAAACACTAACGGTGCTTCCGCTTCGGACTTCACAACGGGTCAGAAAAAACTTGTGGACGGGTCCTTCTACACCTACAAGGATTACGAAGATGGTAATCAGGTCGTGTTAGTAGAAAAGAACCTTGCCGAGCAGAACGAGCTCTCGGTCGGCGATACGGTTGTTGCGGAGAAACAGGGTGAAAGCGGCAAGGAAGCCGAAGTTGAACTGACTATATGCGGAATATACGAAACGGTCGAGGCCGAAAGCGATGATGACAGCCAGGCCGCGAACATGGAGATGTTCAACCCCGCCGGCAACAAGTTCTTCGCTCCCCTTTCTGTGGTTCAGAAGTTAAGCGATTCCGAAGGATACGTTTCGCTCGGCTCCTATTACTTCGACAACGTGGACGATAACGATGCTCTCAAAGCCGCTTTTATAAAGCAGATCGGAAGCGATTCCGAGAAGTACGAATTCGCGACCGACCTCGCTGACTACACCGAGATAGCCGACCCGCTCTTGAAGGTCAGAAACACTTCGGTTGTGGGGCTTGCCGGAGCGTTGGGAGCATGTGCACTGATAATAATGCTTGCCATGGTCATTACCGTTGGAGGACGGACCAGGGAGTTGGGAGTGCTAAAGGCTATCGGTGCGCGAGACCGCCAGGTCATGCTCCAGTACGCAACTGAAGTGCTGTGCATCTGCATGGTGGCGATAATTCTGGCCATGGCAGCGACAGCTTTTATAAGTCAACCACTGGGAAACTGGTTGCTTTCCGACAAGAAGGTCACCGAGAGTTCCGAGGCCACCCAGAAAGCAAATGGCGGTCCCGGCGGCCAGGGCGGACCAATGATGGTTATGGGCGGCGACAGCCTGTATAAGGAAGGTGGAAGGGGTTCGATGGCGGTCGAGACCGAAAGCGAAACTCCTTCGCTGAATGTGGTTTTCAGGGGCAGCCTGCTCGGTTATGCGATCCTGGTAATGATAATAGTCAGCCTGCTTGGGATGGCGGTGCCTATTATCTGGATTAACAGGCTTCAGCCGGCGCGGGTCCTCACGATGGAGTAGGAGGTAACGAGATGCCGTATTCAAGCATCCTCGATGTAGAGAGTCTTAATAAGACGTTCAAGGTCAAAGCCGGAGATGTTGAGGCTGTGAAAGACGTGACTTTCCGTGCCCGAAAGGGCGAGGTGAGTGTCATTGTAGGGCCGTCCGGATCGGGGAAGACAACTTTCTTATACCTGGTCGGCTCGCTTGAAAAGCCGGACAGCGGAGAGATCAACGTCTTTGGTGATGATATATGCAGGTCCGATGCCGATCTGATCAAATACCGGCAGGAGCATGTCGGCTTCGTGTTTCAGTTTTTTAACCTGATTCCCGCCCTTACCGTTCTGGAGAACGCTGTTCTGCCCATGGATATATGCGGTAAGCCGAAGCCTAATGAGAAACAGCGGGCAGCGGAGCTACTGGAGAAGATGGGCATTGACAGAAGGCTTCAGAAGTCAAAACCGAACCGGATAAGCGGCGGCGAGAAACAGAGAGTGGCGATCGCCCGGGCCCTGGCGAACGATCCGGATATAATCCTCGCCGACGAACCTACCGGAAACCTGGACGCGGAGACAGGAAAAACCGTGGTGGACATCCTGGTGGGACTGGCAAAAAACGACGGGAAGTGCATTGTCATTGTCACGCATGACGAAAGCATTTTGAATGCGGCCGACTGGGCTTACCGCATGATTGACGGAACTCTCACCGGCATAGAACTTCCCAGTGAAGGCGAAACGGAGGAATAGATGTCATGGATGGAGTAAAGACCGCCGGCCGGTGGCCGGCTTTAACAAAAAAAGGATTTGCGGTCTTTCTTGTGGTGTTGATTTCGGCGACTATGTTCGCCGCTGTCGCCGGGTGTTCCAATGGGAAAAGCGGAGATGCGGCCCAGGCAAAGAAACTTATGACCCAGGGCGACGATTATGTAGCTGAATACGAATCGAAAGATCCGGGATTCGGCCCCGGCGGCGGTATGCAGCCTCCAGATGTTACGAACGGGGAAAACACTCAAGATGACAATGCCGGCGAGCCTCCGGACGAAACACAGATGGAAGAACGAATGAAAGAGATGGAGACGCAAACCGAGGAGATGAAGGAGATATTAAGCAAGGCGAGAGCCTCCTATGAAGATATTTTGAAACTTTCCGGTGCAGACGACTATAAGGAATACGCCAACAAGATGCTCGAGCTTGTCTCGGCATATGAAGAAGAACTGGACGGAAAGGAAGAGATGGCGGGTAATATGCCGGATGGAAGCAGTCCCCGTGAAAACCCCCCCGATATATCCAACGGACCACCCGGCACTCTTCCTTCCGGTCCCCAGGGATCCCTTCCTTCCGAGTTGCAGGACAGGGATCAGACAATGGGACCCGGCGGCAACCAGGAAATCGAACAACTCAAGAATGAAGCGGAGCAGATCAAGGCAGAGAAAAATCTCTGATTATAAATTGTCGGAGTTCCAGCGAGGTGAATGAGTATGGAAAACAATCAAGGGAAACAGCAGGGTCCGGTGAATCAGGGGTTCGGGTACCGGGGAGGTTCAGTAAATACTGGAGGAGTATCAGACTATTATCCTCAAAATCAGAATCAGCCTGATCGTCCCGTTGGTAAAAGAAAACAGTGGGGCGGTTTGAAAACGGCTGCAATTTCGGTGGTTTCGGGAATATTCGCCGCGCTTGTCATGCTTCTGATGATGCCCCTTGCGTTCGGTGTCACCCCAAATGATTTATTAAGCGGAAAGCTGGCGGAATTGAAGGAGTCCGGCGGCAAATCAGCTGACAAGACTGTTAAAGTTGTCAGTTCAGGCACGGGAGGGGTTTCAGTTGAGGATATTGCTCAGAAAGTAATCCCGGCGATCGTGAACATCGATGTCAGTTCGAGGAGAAACAACAACTCACTTTTTGACTATACGGAAGAAGGCACCGGTTCGGGGGTCATCTACGGTGAGGAAGGATATGTAGTCACGAACAATCATGTTATAGAGAAAGCGTCGGAAATAACGGTGACCCTTGCCTCGGGTGAGGAACTGACCGGCAGAGTTGTTGGTGCCGATGCCGAAAGCGATATCGCGGTTTTGAAAGTTGATAAGTCGGGTCTTCCAGCCATTAAGCGTGGAGACTCGGACACATTGGTCATCGGACAGTTGGCGGTGGCGGTGGGAAGCCCGTTCGGGTTCGAGCACAGTGTTACGACAGGGATCGTGAGCGCGCTTCACCGAAACGTGTCCACATCCTCGCAGGTCGGTGCTCAGGAAACAACCGTTCTGACCGACCTGATCCAGACCGACGCGGCGATAAACCCTGGAAACAGCGGCGGCGCACTGTGCAACGACCAGGGCGAGCTGATAGCAATTAATACGGTCATCGCGTCCTCCTCGGGCGGTTCCGAAGGGGTTGGATTCGCAATCCCGATAAATATGGTTTCCAGGGTGGCAGATGACCTCATAGCCGGAAAGGCCGTGTCCCACCCCTTCATAGGAGTCTGGGGGCAGTCGATAAGCAAGTCGATTTCCCAGAAATACGGTCTCGCGGTTGAGGAAGGCGCCTACGTTACCGGTGTCATCTCCGGAGGTCCAGCCGAAAAGGCCGGGCTGAAGCAGGGGGACATCGTTGTTAAAGTGGAGGGCGCCAAGGTCAAATCCATGGACGACCTTGTCAGCGAGATCAGGAAACGAAACGCAGGTGATAAAATGAAAGTAACATATGTCGCGTCCGGCGGAGGCGGCACGAAGACTGTTGAAGTAACCGTGGAGGAAGATTCCGGGAGGTAGCAACATCAGCCGTAACCGGCTTCTCCCAACCGTTGTTGCCGCCCGGGCCCGGGCCCTCCGTCTGCACCAAGGAAAAGTATCAGGCGGCGGAGGGCCCGCCACTTCCCGAACCGGGTTTGCCTCACCCACCTGTTGAGGGCGGGCACCACTGCCTGGCGGCAGGAACCGGCAACCCGCGGGGGAAGGGTTACCCGCCCGAAAAAAGAAAAGGCGGACCGGCGGCCCGCCTTTTGAATTTTGACTTGTATTAGAAGAACAGCTTAAAGACCCTTACGGTGTTATAGCCGTTTACACGCCTGCCGTCCCAGGACGCGCCAAGAACGCTTACACTGTGAGTGCCTACCGGAAGGTTTGCCGCCCCGTTGTAGAAAAAGAGTACCAGGTCATTCTTCCTGTCCCTGTTGACGTCCCTCGAATACCAGTATATGGGCAACGTATCGGCGAACGAGACTGCCAGCGGGAATATCGAAGTGGCGTCGAATCCCGGCTCCGAGTACATTACCACCGGCAGGATTCCGGGGGCCCTCAGCCATATCAGGTTAAGACGGCTGAAAGGATTGATGTCTATTTTTGCGTCTACCGAGAAGGTGTTGTAGAGAGTCGAGCATTTGCCGTCATCATTGTGCATTAGCGAGATCGCCCAGTCGCATGCTATCGTAGCGTCGGCGGGTATTGTGAAGTCAACATTGACCTGGTTTGAGGATATCCATTTTATGTTCTTTCCTTCCAGTAT
>JAFGMY010000151.1 GCA_016927325.1 Actinomycetota bacterium
CTGGCCTGCGGAGAGTATATTGTCAAAAATTCTGATTTTACCGGGATTCGGAAGTTAATAGCGACAGTAGCTCAGCACACCGGCCGGGTTCCTCTTTTTCAACGGGTGGGATCAGAAGCAGGGAGCCCTTAATAGAGCTTTATAGCTGGGTATTGTTAATTAAGAACAGGCAATAGGTGGTGTTTTTCATGGGGTATGACGCGATAATTATCGGTTCAGGCCTGGGAGGCTGCGGCGTTGCGGCTGCGCTTACGGCCGCCGGCAGGAAGGTGCTCATCCTTGAGCGTTTAGGCGTGATCGGGGGGCGGTGTTCAACGGCAAAAGACAGGGACGGTTTCAGGATGGATGTCGGGTGCCATCACCTCTTCGGATGCGAGCACGGCGCTTTTGAAAAAGCGGCCGGGATGGTAAACAGGGGAGGAGTGCTGAAATTTTCCCATCCTGAGAAGCTGGGGATACTGGTCCACGATAAAAACATAATACTTGACGGGGATATCCGTATAACGGGTGGAGCTTCCGATGAGATTATCATCGAGGCGGCTAAAATTATCAATCAGATAATGAACGCAGTTCCATCCTCAATTATGAACATGGGTCTTGGTACGATGCACAGGATGCTGCCCAGGGTAAATGCTATGCTGGCACCGCTGATCAGTAAGCTCGATGATGTTTCATTCCGTAGCTTTATGGACAGGTATATTGACTGGCCTCCGCTGGTGGACTTCGCAGAACTGGGGCAGTTCGCGGCGTGGGGAACGCCTTCCGTCTTTACCGCCTTGAGCGAAGGCTTGAGAACCTTTCTCGGTTTCATGGAGTACTACAAGCCCGGAGTGGGCCTGGCTGAGATTATGGGTTATCCGGTAGGCGGCCTGGGCAGGATACCGGAGACGATCTGCGATGGGGTCCAGGAGATGGGAGGAGAGGTCCGCCTTAATACCGGGGTACAGAAGATCATTGTCGAGGGTGGAAAGGTACTCGGTGTGAAGTTGGAGGATGGGGAAGAAATTAAAGCCCCGATAGTTATCAGCAACGCCGGGGTTAAAGAAACGGTAGCCGACCTTGTCGGCGAGGAACACTTCGACCCCGCATACGCGAAGAAGATCAGGGAACTGATCGTTGAGATAACCTGCTTCTGCGTGAGGGCTGCGCTGGATAAAAAGGTGACAGACCTTGAAGGCCTTTTCGTTGTGCCGCAGCACGATCTAAAGGGTTTCTACGACAGGCTCTGGAATGAAAAGACCATACCACCGGGACTTCCGGCAATGATGTGGAGCGTCCCTTCAAACTACGATCCAACCGCCGCTCCCCCCGGCAAGCAATTGATTTTCTTTGTCGGACCGCTTATGTGGGGCTGCAAGGAGCCTTGGAACAAGTGTGAGCAGGACGCGCTTGATGCCATGGAGCTTATGATCCCCGGCTTCAAGGAGCACCTGATGTGGTATGAGTACATGACCCCTGATACCTATGCTGCTCTTGGTGAGGTCGGTTCGCCCGCGATTGGAATCGCCCAGTGTATAGGCCAGGTAGGGGAGGAACGCCCGTCGGCCGTCTCTCCTGTAAAGGGGCTTTTCCATGTTGGAGCGGAGGTAGGCAAAAACATGTCCGGCGTCGGCACGGACATGGCAACCAGAATAGGCCTGGCCTGCGGCGATTACATAGTCAGGAACTCCGATATGAGCAGCGGAAGGAAGCTGATCAAAGTGGCGGTTGGTTATGCCGGCAAGGCTCCAGTTGTTAAACAGGTGCGCAGTGCGACGGAAATGCCTTAAAACAAATCCAGGCAACAGGAGGGACTATTAATGGGATATGACGCGATAATTATCGGTTCCGGCCTCGGGGGTTGCGCGGCAGGCGCGGCATTGACCGGCGCAGGCAGGAAAGTCCTCATTCTCGAACAGATGAACGAGGTCGGCGGCCGCTGTTCAAGCAGAAAAAGGGAAGGCTTCAGGCTGGACACCGGGCCACATTTTCTTTTCGGGTGCGAGCACGGCGCCTTCGAGCAGGCCGCGTCAAGGGTAGGGAAAGCGGGGCAGCTGAAGTTTCGCCATCCGCAGAATCTATGCCTGAAGATAGTCGATTGCAGGGTAACGATAACCCCTGATGTCGTTACGGTGGAGAGGCCGGGCGCGGAAAACATCACGGTCTATACCGCCAATGCCGTGAAAGACGCTATCGGTGTTATACCGGAGCGGCTTATGAAGATCGGACTTGGCGCTTCGGCTATGCTGATACCGGCGGTTACATCGATGCTGGCTCCCGTAGTTTCCCGGTTTGACAATTTGACCGTAAAAGAGGCCTTCGATCAGTTTGTAAAATGGCAGACAGTGCGTGACTTCGTGGAGCAGTTTCAGTGCGCAGGATACGGGACTCCCTCCGACCTTACACCTGTGAGTGAGCTGATGCGTACCGTCCTGATTTTGCTCGAATATTACAAACCGGGAATGAATCCCCTGGAGCTCTTCGGTTTTCCAATCGGCGGCCTCATAACGATACCGCAAACGATCTGTGACGGTATAACAGGAATGGGCGGCGAGGTAAGGACCGGCAGCCGCGTTAAGAGAGTATTAATTGAAGGAGGAAAAGCAGTCGGTGTGGAGGTGGAGAGCGGTGATGTGATCCGCGCGCCGGTGGTAATAAGCAACGTCGGAATAAAGGACACAGTCTCCAGGCTGGTGGGCGAAGAGCATTTCGACCCTTCTTACGCGAAAGCCGTCAGAGAGACAATCATGGGAATATCATGCTTTGTAATACACGCTGCACTCGATACAAAGATAACCGACCTCGAAGGGGGCTTCAGCATATCCGCCCCCGACCAGGAAAGCTACTTCAATACCCTGTGGTACGGCAGGAAGGTCCCCGATGAACTCCCGTCGCTGATGTGGACCGTCCCTTCAAACATGGA
>JAFGMY010000152.1 GCA_016927325.1 Actinomycetota bacterium
AGCTTGAATTTTATCGCCCCCCGCTCGATCCCTTCGGTCAGGGAGTCGTCCGGCTTACCTTCAAGCAGGGGTTCGTAAGTGCCGAGGTCCCAGATCTCAACGGTACCGGCACCGTACTGGCCTTCAGGTATCGTTCCCGAAAAATCAATATAACTTGTCGGATGGTCCTCGGTCATTACCGCAAGGCGCTTTACACCGGGGACATTCGGAGGTTCTTTTGTTACGGCCCAGCTTTTCAGTACGCCGTCCGCCTCGAGCCGGAAATCGTAATGAAGGGTCGTCGCCCGGTGCCTCTGTATAACAAAACGGTTGCCGGCGCTCTTTGACAGAACCGGCCCGGGCTCGGGTGTCTTCTCGAAGTCTCTCTTGAGTTTATAGGTCTGGAGCTCCCGGTTTTTATCAGGTTTCATATTTACGCCTTTTAAAAGGGGCTGACTTTTCAAGCAGGTCTGCCATAGTCCGCATAACTCACAAGACAATCAGTGCCCCGGACTCTCCCTGAAACCCAACGGAAAGGGATATCCTTGACCCGTCGGTACCGAGGGCGCCGGACGCGCACTCCAGGGACAGCTCGACCCTGTTGTTCTTTTCGCTCAAGTGGGCAAGTACGATATGCTTCAGCCCCTCATGTACGATCGCCCGCAGGAGTTCGCCGGCGTCTTCATTGGAAAGGTGCCCCGTCGGGCCGCTCACTCTCTTTTTCAGGAACGGCGGGTAAGGGCCTTCCTTCAGCATTGTTGCATCGTGGTTGGATTCCAGGATAACCGCGTCACAACCTGTCAGGCCCGACAGTACTTCCAGGGATATACACCCGAGGTCCGTCGCTATCCCAATGTGCGCGCTCCCGTCACTTATGGTAAAACCCACCGGTTCGGCGGCATCATGCGGTACCGGGAAGGAAGTAATTTCGAGGCATCCCACCGAAAAACTGTCGCCGGTCCTGAAGGAATTGACTTTGCCGTCCGTGGTGCGCGTCGAAAAGCCGGAGGCGGAGGCGGTCCCATGGCTCATGAATAACCTTTTGCCGTACCGGCTGGAGATGGAGCGGGCGCTGCGGATATGATCGTTGTGTTCGTGCGTTATCAGAACAGTATCGATCGAATCAAGGCTTTTTCCGATTCCGGAGAGTCTTCTATTCAGTTCGCGGGCTGAAAGGCCGGAGTCGACGAGTATTTCCGTTTCTCCCGAATTCAGGTAGATGGAATTTCCGCTGGAGCCGCTTGCGAGCACGCAGAATTCGATTTTGTTCCTCCTCAGGCCGTAGCGTCAATGCTCTTGAATTCTCTTAAATGAAACAATTTTATCCAATCGATAAAGTTTTTCCACCCGGTCCCTGTGGCAGTAGGCTTTCATGTATTCCATGTCTCCACGTTTGAAGCAGTAAAGAGGCGTTACCGTAAGCGGACGGGTCGAACGATCCTGGCGGTATTCCATTTCGATCGAAAGCCTCGCCTCCGCAATTCCAGGCATCTCTTCGATGCTTCCGCCGGGGTTTATGTCTTTCGACCGGGTTTTGGAAGCCGACCCCAGGTTTCCGCTGAAGCCGGGCACGTCCCGGATGCTTGTTTCATGAGGTATCATTCCTGTCAATTCAAGAAAGACCAGCATGCATGCGCGGGCATCCGGAAGCGCGTTGTGCAAGTCCCCGGGGCGGATACCGAACCTGCCGGCGAGGCTCTCCAGGCGGTAACTTCCAAGTCCCGGAATTAATCTTCTTGCCATTTTAAGGGTACAGACAACCGGCCCCTCCGGGGAGTCCCAGCCAACTCTGGCCAGCTCACCGCCTATCGCGCGGACGTCAAATACCGCGTTGTGCGCGACGACAGCGCAACCTTTCATGAAATTGACCAGCCCGGGCAGAACATCGCACGCATACCCGGCGTTCCTGACCATATCGTCGGTTATGCCATGTATCTTCGTGGCCGCGGGCGATATCCTTTCGCATGGGTTAACCAGCGATTGAAGTTCTTCAACTTCACCGTCAAGATTGAACTTCACTGCTCCGATTTCAACCAGGCGGTTTGACCGGAACCCCGATGTTTCGACATCAACAGCACAAAACAGGGCATCATGAACGGGAGTAACTGCCGAAGTGATCTCAGAAGGATTCATTTTCTCTCTTTTTGTAATACAAGACCGGGGGGGCTGCCCCCCCTGAACGTCCCGCGAAGTCATTGCTCCCAGGGTGCCTTGTCCGTTTCGTCGGTGCCGTCGGTGTTATTCTGGCTGTCGCTGGAGTTCTGGGGTGTGGTACCGTTGCTGTCGTCATACTGGCTGTCACCGGTGCTGTCCTCTTCCCATGGGTATGTCCCGCTATTGTCATTGCCGTCGCCGCCATTATTATCATAGGTGCTGCTGGAAGAACGCCTGAACAGTATCGATCCAAGCGAGGCGTTGCTGAATTTGATCTGAGTTGACTGGCTCACACTGAAGTTTTCGGTGGTTTCCGCCTTTATAGGCACGTTATAGCTCAGAACCTGCTCGGTCCCTTCGCTGGTTCCGTTGACGGAGATAATAACTTCTCCCTGCCTTGTTCCCTGGTTCTCATATGTGCCGGAAAGCACCGCCGCACCTTCTTTCTGGACCAGGGTAAGGTTTTTCATCTCGATGTTTTCACCGGGTACCGACGCACTGCCCAGATCGATGTCCGGGTTCCCCGGTTTCACGAGATAGTAAACACCTAACGCTCCACCTCCAATTACCGCAAGCACAAGGATAACTATCAGTGCTATTACTCCCGCACCCACCCTTCTTTTCCGCGGTGCCTCATGTGCACTGGAGTACTGCTGTCTCGGAGGGCTTTGAGTGGGGGGATACTGTGGCCCGAACCCTGGATAACAGTGGCCGTAGTTCTGAGGGTACATGCCTGAAAATGGGTAACAGGCCGCGGGCATCACCATAAACTGGGGATAAGGCCATCCGGGTAAAAAAGGAAACAGCGGCGGTACCATGTTATACCCGGGAACCGGCAGAAGCTGCTGGGCGCCCATGGTAAAAGTATCACCTGGAACACCGCCTTGCTCGAATCCCCTATGGCTGGAATAAGGACCTCCCTGGAAGGGCATATAGAAGCCGAAGGGATGGCTGTACGGCCAGCCCGGATAAGCTCCGCCGGGTGGAAATCCCTTTCCCGAGGGGTCTGGTTCCGGCACAGTCTTTTCCCGGTCGGGTTCGCTTGCGCCCCCATCCTCCTGTCCCGCAACCTGCGTCCCGGAAGATCCGGTCCCCGGTCCCGGTGCCTGCCGGGGCGGTTGTGGAGTGTCGAGAGGTGTTTGCCTGACGTCCGGGCGTACAGTGGGTGGTGCCGTGCTTTCAGGTGGTGGTGCCGCTTTTCTCTGACCGGGTGCCGGAGGTACCTGGACGGGCCCGGCTTGTTTCGCGGACGCCTGGCCGGGCGCTTTTTTTTGTTCGCGGGCTTGCGCTGCTGATTGTTCAATGGCGTGTATAGTCGGTGGAACGCCGGCGGGCGGCCGCTTCGAAGCCTTTTCGACAGGCGGCATTATACGGGCATGGCACTTCGGGCAGATTTCAATGCCATCATTAATCGCAATGCCGCATATTGGACAAGTCAACGCCATGGAGCCAACCTCCGCTACCTTTCTATTCTATTAA
>JAFGMY010000153.1 GCA_016927325.1 Actinomycetota bacterium
GATGTTTCCGGCTAGGAGGCGGTCCTGGTGGTTGGTTTCGTAAAGTATGTGAAGAGAGCCGTGGATTTCATAGCGGAAATATTTCTCGGTGGAGGCGCCGGAATAAGATGGTAAGGAACTCAAAATCCGGGTTCCGGGATGATTTCCCGGCGGACGAAAAACACAGGCGTGGTTCGTTCCAGCGCGGCAGAGTCGACAATGTTATGGCGGCAGGTATAGTGTTGTTGACCGGGGTGATAGTTCTTCTGGCATTAACATATGAATCGGAGAACTGGTGGGCCGCCGTACTGTTCGGGCTGTTGTTCCTGGCATCTGAATATTTCGCCCTTCCTTTCAATGGCAACGGTTACATCTCTATAGGCTTACTGCCGGTGGTAATGTCGATAATGATATCCGGGCCGATAGGTGCCGTGATAACCGCACTGTTCGGGATTCCCGTTTTTTATCTCAAGATGGGAGAATCGGGATATAAGAGGGTTTTAGTAAATAGTTGCCAGTTCGCCACCGCGTCCGCTCTGGCGGGACTGGTTTTCAACTTTACCGGAGGAAAGGTCCTCGATCCCTCTCTGGAGGGTGCCGCCGGTCAGCTTTTGCCATGGGTACTGGCGGTAGTGGTGTTCTTTATTGTTAACACGGTCTTTGTAACACCGCTGATTGCACCGCCAAACCAGAGAGTTCCCAGGTTCTGGTTGACCAGGGTTCTGCCGCTGGCACCTGGTTACATTGCATACGGGGGGATCGGTTTTCTTGCCGCGATAGCGTATGTCAGGTTGGAGTTTGCGGCAATAATGGCGCTTTTTATTCCGCTTCTGGCGGTAAGGCATGTGTACACGAGATATGAGGCGATGCGGCTGGTGTGCGACGAGACAACACTTGCGGTCATGGAGGCAGTCGAGCAAAGCAAAATGATTCCGGAAGGGCACAGCACCGGTGTTTCCGAAATGGCGGTCGCGATTGCCCACGAGATGAATTTCGATACCGAAGATATTCACAGGCTGAGGCAAGCCGCCCTGCTCCACGATATAGGGAAACTGGCGGTCGATCCGGCTGTTTTGAACAAAGAGGATTTTCTCAGCGAAGAGGAGTTCGAGGAGATCAGGAAGCACCCGCTGGTCGGTGGAGAAGTGGTTTCCAGGGAGCCCTCTTTCAGGTTTGTGGGCCCGGTGATAGTTCACCACCATGAGCAAGTGGACGGAAGCGGGTATGTCGACGGGTTGCCAGGGGAGTCGATACCGGCGGGAGCGAAAATTCTGGCGGTTGCGGACGCTTATGACGCAATGCAGCACGAGACCGCTTATAGAAAAGCTTTGAGTTCGTACGACTCCGCTTCGGAGGTCATAAAGTCAAAGGGCATTCAGTTTGACCCTGATGTGGTCGACGCGTTCATTTCGGTCGTCAAAAAGAAGGGTGTATGGACTTCTGCGCTTAGAGAAAAAATACCCGGTTATGAAAAGGTGGTTGTCGAGAAGGCGGATGCGGCACGAGATGAAGAGCAGATAACCGAGCTTATGCCGGATACTGACGAGAAAAGAGAAAAACTGGCGAAAGAAAGTATCGAAAAAACACCCGCGGACGGTATCAAGTACAGCGATGTAAAAGGTGAAATTGAAAGGGATATCAGGCATTGGATAAGGTCTGATCATGGAAAGAAAAAAGAAACCGAAAAATAAGAACAGAATAAAAGGAATCTCATCCGGGAAGGGCAGGAACCGGTCACGGCGGACACGGCCTGGAAGAAGGGACTCGGAAACCGTTCTGGGCGGCCTGGATTACGATATTGACCTTTCGGCGGAACTCGAACCTGGGCCCGGTGACCACGATGAGGAATTTGAACGTGATGTTCTGGGTTCCAGAACCGACGAAAGCCTTATTCCTTCCGGGCTTGAGATGGAAGACGAAAAAGAAACCGGGATAACCGGAGAAGCCGGAACAGTTTTCGAAGATGGCGGGATCGAGGAAACAGAGGCCGAGCCTCCGGAGGACGGCAAGTCGAAGATTTCCGAGAGAAGGGCGACCGCACGCGTTAAGAGGCCGCGGGAGAAAAGCCGGTTTCCCGCCGGACCGGTTACCCTGGCGGTCCTTGCGGCTGTCACGCTTCTGGTAGCTGTGCTCACGACTCCATTCACCGCGGTGGATTTCAGCAATCTCGGGTTCTTCCTGGTGCTTTTTACGCTGGCGGCACATTTGGACATTCTTGTCGGAGGGGGCGGTAAGGTAAATGTAGGAGTAGCGGTGATAATTGCCGCTTTTCTATCTCTGCCCCGGGTTGAGGTGGTGTGGATATTTCTTATAGGGACGCTGGTTACCCTGTTTACAGTGCATATGGGCAGGTGGACCAAGGAAATACTGCTTGGCATGCTTTGCGATTTTGTGGCTATCGGGGCGGCGTCAGGTGTTTACGCGCTATTAATGAGAATCCTTCCCGACAAGCCGCAACTTTTCGGCAGGTATACCCCGTGGGAACTGATCGCGGTGGTACTGATAGGTGCCCTCCTTTTCATGATGTTTCTTGCGAGAGAAGCGTATGTGTTTTCAAATGAAGGCAAACTGCCTTTCGCTATTTACATGAGAAGCGCGTTTCGTCAGTCCTGGATCGCCTATTCCATGCTGGTGATTACAGGGCTCCTCATGGGCATGGTATTCCGCGGGATAGGGATGTGGTCCGTTCTGATCGCTGTTCCTCTGCTGCTGTTGTTCGTTTACACGTTCAACCGTGTGGCCAGGACCGACCAGTATCTGTCTGAGACGGTCAGGGTGCTGTCTCGTATTCCCGAGGAGATCGGTGTTGTTCCAAAGGGATATATTGAGGATGTCGCTCTGATCACGGGGGAAGTGGCCAGGGAGCTTGGTCTTGCCCCAGAGGATGTTCAGCAGGTCGAGTACGCCGCTTATTTGCACGGAATAGGCGCGGTAGCGGTAAACCCTGAAGAGATGTCGCACGGCACGAGTGAGGCCGATGAAGCGGTGCTTGCGGGCAGCGTCGATATTCTCGGCAGGATGGAGTATCTCGATGTCGCCGCGGAAATACTCCGAGGCAGAGAAGGCGTCTCGGAGAGGGTTCCGGATATGCAGAAGAGGCGTGCGATCAGCGTGGGTGGGGGAATACTAAGCGCGGTGGAAGATTTCGTCAAGCTCCTGCGCGGCAGTGAAGACAGGGAACCGCTTGGTTACAACGAAGCTATTACTGAAATGAATCTTGAGCGCGGATCGCGTTATGATAGCAAAGTACTGCGTGCCATAGCGAGAATCGCGGCTTTGCCAAAAGAGGAAAGTTTTCTAGCAGATGTTGAAGGGCGTACAGAAAGTCCTTCGCTTCGGCGAAGGTAAGAGGATTAAAGATCTGGAAGCCGTTGTTGCCAGGATCAATGACCTGGAACCGGAAATCCAGAAGCTCACAGACCCGGAACTTGCCGAAAAAACCCAGGAGTTTAAGAAGCGCCGTGATTCCGGCGAGACTCTTGATGAACTCCTTTTCGAGGCTTTCGCGGTCGTAAGGGAAGCGGCGAAAAGGGTTCTCGGGGAGCGGCATTTTGACGTTCAGTTGATGGGCGGCATCGTCCTTCACCAGGGGAATATCGCCGAGATGAAAACCGGTGAGGGGAAAACACTGGTTGCTACTCTTCCCGTATACCTGAATCATTTAGACAAAAAGGGCGTACACGTCGTTACAGTAAACGACTATCTCGCCAGAAGAGACAGTGAGTGGATGGGCGCTGTGTACAGGTTTCTGGGAATGAAAGTCGGGCTTATCCAGTCGCAGATGAATCCACCCGAGCGACGCATCGCATACTCTTCTGATGTAACGTACGGTACTAATAATGAGTTCGGGTTTGACTACCTGCGCGACAATATGGTCATTTCCATGAATCACAAGGTACAGGGGCCGCACCACTATGCGATAGTAGACGAAGTGGACAGCATCCTGATAGATGAGGCAAGAACACCTTTGATCATAAGCGGCGCCGCATCGGAATCGGTGCACTGGTACAAACAGTTCGCCCAGGTTGCAAAGCGGTTGAAGGTGGACGAGGATTATGAGGTCGACATCAAGTCGAGGACTGTCGCGGTTACTGAAGACGGGGTAAGAAAGGTCGAGAAGATCCTCAGCGTTGAGAACCTGTACGACAACGTCCACTCGAACCTCGTGCATCACCTCGACGCGGCTGTAAAAGCAAAGGAGCTGTACAGGAATGAGGTCGACTACATAAAAAAGAACGGCGAAATTATTATCGTGGATGAGTTCACGGGCAGGTTGATGGAAGGGCGGCGTTACTCCGAGGGGCTCCACCAGGCTATTGAGGCGAAGGAGGGAGTCCGGATCAGGGAAGAGAACCAGACGCTTGCCACAATAACATTCCAGAACTACTTCAGAATGTATGACAAGCTCGCGGGTATGACTGGTACCGCCGCTACGGAAGCGGATGAGTTCCGCCACACTTACGAACTTGATACCGTAGTGATACCCACCAATGAACCGATGGTGCGCGAGGACAGGTCCGACCTTATTTATAAGAGTGAGAACGCCAAGTTTGAGGCTGTTATAGAAGACATAAAAGACTGTTACGATCGCAGGCAGCCTGTACTGGTCGGCACGGTGTCGATCGAGAAGTCGGAGAGGGTATCGAAGATGCTGAAAAAGTACGGTATACCCCATGAGGTTCTCAACGCCAAGCACCACGAAAGAGAGGCCGAGATAATCGCGCTTGCCGGAGAGGGTTGCGGTGTCACGATTGCCACCAATATGGCCGGACGCGGGACTGATATAAAACTTGGTCCGGGTGTCGCCGATACAGGCGGATTAAAGGTCATCGGTACCGAGAGGCATGAATCCAGGCGTATCGACAACCAGCTTCGCGGACGTTCCGGAAGGCAGGGGGACAGCGGCATGTCCAGGTTTTACCTGTCGCTGGAGGACGATTTGATGAGAAGGTTCGCGGCGAAAGCCATTGGCGGAATAATGGAAAGGTTTAATTTTCC
>JAFGMY010000154.1 GCA_016927325.1 Actinomycetota bacterium
AGGGCAATCAGTCACAAAACTGTGACGGAACCTGTGACCAGACACAGGACCAGACACAGGACCAGACGCGTGATCAGGAGAGGACTAGAACAGAGACAAAAGAGTGCGACGGTGAATGTGACGGCGCTCCGGTTGGCGACCAGACACAGACCCGCAGCAGGGACGAGAACTGCAGCCGCAATTGTGATAAGTAATAACTGACTGTCCGTATCTTATAAGGATACGGGTGGAAGCGGCCGGAAATGATGAAGGGATTGATGCGGGGGAATCTTCCCCCGCATTGTTCTTGCATAATTATCGCCGGGCAGGGTTGCCCGGCCTCAATGGCGACGTGATTGAGACGGTCGGGGACCCTTCCCCCGTGTTGTTCAATCAGGCCAGGAAGTCTGCAGGCCGCGGCATCAATTTCAGTCTGATTCTCCACCGATGGTATCGGTACCCGCGCCGCGTCCGCTCCAGTACATCGCGCGCTCGGCCATGATCTTCAGGCCGGGGTCAAGAGACCTGACCATTACCCCCGCCCTGCCGTTGATTCCACTGTCAGACATGTTGTAGGTCACGCGGGAGTCAGGCTTTATTTCGCTTTCAAACACTACATTCCCCAAACCGTCCGGCGTAAGGTATGAAACCTCGATGGTTACCGCCTCGTCGTTCGGGTTCTGCACCAGCGTGAATGTCTCTCTGCCCTCCGAGGCCTGGCCGTCGGGCAGGTAGAAGCTGGTATGGGCGGCGGAGACACCTATCGAGTCGTGGCACGCCTCACCGGTGCCGCTGTCCCAGTACATCGCGCGCTCGGCGATCAGCGGGCTGGTACCGCTCACCTGCGTCGAGAAATCGGTGCCGGGCAAAACGTCGTTGACCCTTATGGTATGCCGCGAGTTGGGCGGCAGGGTTATCGGGTTGTCCGGATGCGGGACCGGCCCGCTGGTAGTCATGAATACAACATTTACCCGGTTCTCTGTGTCCTGGGGGTTCTGTACCAGCACAAAGGTGGTGAAACCCCATGCCGAACTCCCTTCCGCGAGGTAGTAGTCGGCGGCGGGCTGGTTAGTACCGATTGAATCATGTCCCTCGGCGCGGTTGTTCCTGTACATCGCGCGCTCAGGGATAACCCCCACGTTCGATTCAACTTTTATCGACGCGTCCGCGGCCCCGATGTCATCGGCTATGTCAAACGACTTCCTCGAGTAGGCGGGTACCGTTTTCTGTACGGTCAGCGGGCCTTTGCCTTCAATCATATAAGTGACATCACAGACGGCCTGCCGGTCGGACGGGTTCTGTATGAGCAGCCAGCACTCGAACCCCCACTGGGAAGAGCCTTCCGCGAGGTACCATGTGGTCCGTGGAGATTTGACGCCTATCGAGCAGTGGCCGTCGGCCACCGTACCGTCCGGCAGGTTCCAGCTCATGGTCCGGTCGACCGCTATCGGCTGGCCTCCGGTTGACGTCACGGTAGTGGAAAAGTCCCTGTCTCCCAGAATCTCTCGGGGGTTCAGGGTTCCCTGGCTCATGGGAGCAAGAAAGTAGTTGCCACCCGGTACCGCTCCCTGGTCGGTCATGTAGGTTACATCTATCTCGACGTTCTCATCGTTTGGGTTCGCAACAGAGATATAGGTGTTGAAGCCCCAGGCGGTGGTGCCTTCGGCCAGATACCAGGTTTCGGTGTCGCCCGGGGCGGTGGGGCTGCTCGACTTGACTCTGAATCCACCCTTTAACGCCTTTGGGTTTTCCGGCCCGGTAACAACGTTTACGTCATGCGGTCCAGTGGCCGCGCCGTTCAATACTGTAATGTTCGCCACAGCGGTCGTCTTGCTCTTTACCGTCGTGGAGTTCACATAGATTCCATAACCGGAGAATGTTGCATAGGACAAGCCGTTTACGAAGTTTGTACCAGATCCCTTGATCGTAACATCAAGGGTCTTCCCCTGGTTCGCACTGTCTGGAGTGCAAGAAATGATTTTATTTTCAACCGGGGCAAGTATTGC
Source organism: Actinomycetota bacterium (assembly GCA_016927325.1). GTDB lineage: Bacteria > Actinomycetota > Geothermincolia > Fen-727 > Anoxymicrobiaceae > JAFGMY01. Next base: position 1,986 of record JAFGMY010000154.1, read on the forward strand.
GTCGACAGTTTTGCTGAAGACAGGAACCCAATCGGCGCTTGCCGCATCGGATTTGTTATCAAAGTACTCGGCAACAAGACCGGCAGGAGGCAAGAACTGGACTTTATACGCGTAATAGCTGAGGTCATTGATTTGATAATTGCCATTGGAGTCCGTAATAACTTCCCTGGTTTCCACTCCGCCTAAATCGTAACTGGTCGCCTTGACTTTGCAACCAACAACCGGCTGATCGTTATCTTTACGTACATTGCCTTTTATAAAACCGGTAACCGCCAGGCTGGCGTTAATACCCAAGTGATCTGAACCAGCCGTAACTGTCACGGGGTCGGCATCGGTCGGATCATACTTACCGTCATACCACTGCCATACATGATCGTCGGAACGGAAAATAACACGGTAATCTCCCGGGTTAAGACTGGTGATCGTATAAGTGCCGTCTTCCAGAGTCTTCGTTTCTCCGATATTGTACTCATTCGCAGTATTAAATGCCGTAACGTTACAACCCGATATCGGGGTAGTCCCATCCAACTCGGTGACTTTACCGGAGATCGACCCGGTAGCCGCCGCCGAGGCGCCCTGTGGCAGGAACGCCAGGACCATTGAAACCGCAAGAAGAATAGATAAAGACGTCAGCACAGCACTGCTTCGTAAAGTTTTTGATTTCATTTCCGCCCTTTTCTCTAATAATCCGGCGACCAAACCGGTAATAATAACCAAGGAATTAATCCGAAATGTTTAATCATGTTTCACTATATGAAACACCCAGAGTTTAAGAATTATATCAATATTCCGGCTGATCTTCAACAGGGCGGGTAACTTACCGGGCTGTGGAGTACCTTCAAAATCAAACCGGGAGAAGCTACCGCAAGCGTTCCGACGGTTCATAAACAGGAAACACGCGGTAAGCCGAGCCGTCAACGGTAACCCCTATCCCGTACTTCCCCTTCTCCGACTCATAGCTCTTGAGTTCCGCGAAAGTCCCGCCGTCAACCTCGACAGGCTCACCCGTTTCAGCGGCCCGCGCCATCTCTTCCGGAGCTGGAAGAGACCCCGCCGGTCCTGGATAACCGCCATCTTCGATCTCCCCCGGATCGACGGAGTTGATATAGAGAAACCCGCTCACGGGTATATACTCTTTCTCATCCTCCACAGGGAAGCCCATTACCGCTCCGACCGCCTCGTCGAACCCCTTCACATCCATAGCGTAAACGTAAACCGCCTTCTTTCGTCCATTAAGGTTTACGGACATGCGCGAACCCGGGGCGTCCATGACGTCCTTGTTGAAATACTCATCCTCGAGGTTGAAAAAACCGGCCTCTTCGATCTCTTCAAGCAGTTCCTTTACACCCTCTTCGTCGAGCTTTCCTTCAACCATAAGCCCGGTCCTGCTTTCCTCTGAATCCTTTACCACCCGGCCGTCTCCGAAGAGCATGAAGTCTGCAATCTGATCTTCGGTTAAAGGCGCCAGCCCGCCTCCGGTACGGTATTCAACTACCGGGTTTTCAGGCGATTTGTCATAGGTAATGATTACCTTCCCCCCGCAACCGGAAAGAGAGAGACCCGATAGAACTACAGTGATAAGAAGAAAGGAAAGAGTGACCCCCGATAAACGGCGCAATAACTTGTCTTTCATTATCCCTCCATATTCGAAGCCGGTCGATTTCAGCGACAGCAGCCGCCTCGCATCCGACCCGGAGAGAGGAACCTTACCGGGCGGGCTACTCCCTTCCGGTGGTGTGCCCCATGATCTTTTCGAGCCGATCCTTGTTATCGAAATGGGTGATCGCCACAACCTTATCGCCATTCTGAAAAACGGTTTCCGCCTTGGGAATAAGCATGGTTTCCTCCCGGATAATGGAAACAATCAGTGTTTCGGGAGGGAGTTCGAGCTCGGAAAGCGGCTTCCCGAGCGCCGGTGAGTCATCGGGCAGGGTTATCTCGAGAAGCCCGACGTCACCGGACTGGAGCTTCATCAGGGTGACGACCTCACCCAGTGTTGTTTCCTCTTCAATAACGTTCGCCATTATTTCCGGCCCGTTTACCGCGACATCGACCCCCCAGCTCCTGGTAAAAAGCCACCCGTTCTTGGGATTGTTCACCCTCGCGATCACCTTCGCGGCGTCGTATTCGTATTTAGAAAGACGGGCGATAACCAGGTTGTCCTCGTCATCGCCGGTTACAGCCAGAACAAGGTCGGACTCCCTGACGCCGGCGTGCTCAAGCACCCACGGCTCGCAGCCGTCTTCGCAGACCGTCTTAATGTTTTTCAGATAAAGCGACAAAGCGTCGCATTTATCATGATCGCTGTCAACGACCGTAACCTCGTTCCTGTCGCCGAGTATCTGGGCCAGATAACCGCCGACGACACCTCCGCCTATAATAAGCACTTGCATTCCGCAACCCCCTGTCATGCGAAGAACATCCGATTAAACTTTTCCATCCCAGACCTGTGCACCAGGACATGAAGGATATCACCCTGTTCGAGCCTGGATCCGCCAAGAGGAACGATTGCCTCCCCCGACCTCTCGATGGCGGCGATATGAATTTCCCCAGGCACGTAGAACTCCTGCGCAGTCCTTCCTGCCAGTAAATCGGGAAGTTCCAAATCGATGAGCTGTACTTCCCCGTTCCCGAAAGACATGCGCACCTCCTGGCCTGTGTGGAAAAGAAGATCCATTATCTTGTTGACCCCCCACCGTACCGGAGCCACGGTGGGGATACCGAACTTCCTGTATATCGTCGCACGCCTCGGGTCGTAGATCCGGGTAATAACTTTCGGCACCTGGAAAGTGTCTTTCGCGATCACCGAAGCCACAATATTGGAGTTATCGCCGCTTCCCACCGCCACGAAAGCATCCGCTCTCTCGATCCCCGCTTCGATCAGTACTTCGGCATCGAAGCCGACACCGGTCACTTTCTCTCCTTTGAAATCCACATCGAGAAGGTGAAAAGCCCGCTTGTCCTTATCCACGACGGCGACGGTGTGGCCTTCCTTTTCAAGCCTTCTCGCGATACGGCTCCCCGTCCTGCCGCACCCCATTATGACAATGTGCATTATTATCCTCCTGATCCAACACGACCAAGCGTTTCATACAGTTCCGAAAACAGAAAATCAAACCGCCTCCGCGGTCACCCCCAAACCCTGCTTTTTCTTTCGTGCTACCCACCATCTTACAATGAATTTTCTTATCTCATCAGCAATCAGTGGGAAAGGAATCATTGCCAGCATGAACAGCCAGACCCATATATTGACCGGATGGAACCCGAAAAACGACGGGAAAGGCGGAACGTAGAGAAAAACCAGCAGTATGACGAACTCAGACAGAATCGCCCAGAGATAAAACCTGTTCGAGGAGAATCCCACCTTCAAGATAGATTCCCGCTCGGTCCGGCAGGCGTACCCGTTGCCGATTTGAGTGGTAACGATTGTATGGTGGCAGGCTGTAGTGGCCATGACCCATATAGTACTATTCATTGGCGCTATAACGGCGAGAGCTGCGAGACCCATCGAAGGGCTCCATCCGTTGAGCCAGTATACAAAGAAAAAGGCGGCGAGCGCGCAAACCGTTTCCACTATGCCAAGGTATCCATACGCCCTTCCGAGCAGACGTGAGTTCAGAAGCCTCTCCTTCCTCGGCCTCGGAGGCTTGTTCATTATTCCCGGTTCAGGTTTTTCGGTCCCGAGCGCCAGGGCGGGAAGCAGATCCGTACCGAGGTCAACCGCCAGGATCTGCATAACCGTAAGCGGAAGCGGGATCTTGAGGATTACAAAAAGAAGAAACGGGACAATTTCAGGGATATTGCTGGCAAGAATGTAGCAGACGAAGCGCCTGATATTGTCATAGACGGCCCTTCCCTCCTCGATGGCGTTTACGATCGACGCGAAGTTATCGTCGGTCAGTATCATCTCCGCGGCGTCTTTGGCCACGTCGGTGCCTGCGATGCCCATGGCGACACCGATATCAGCCGCCTTGAGAGCCGGGGCGTCATTAACCCCGTCGCCTGTCATCGCGACTATCTCTCCCGCACTTTTCAGTACAAGCGCGATCCTCATCTTGTGCTCGGGGGCGACCCTGGCGAAAATTACTTCCGGAAGCTTCAGCACCTCGAGAAGTTCCTCATCTTTCATCTCTTCTATTTCGACACCCGTAACAATCCTTGCCGACTTGCTCCGCACCAGGCCGATCCGTCTTGCGACTGATTCCGCGGTGATCCCGTAATCGCCGGTAATCATAATGGTCTTGATCCCGGCGGTGCGGCATTCCTTTATGGCGGTCTCCACTTCCGGCCTCGGGGGATCCATCATTCCCGCAAGCCCGACGAAGATCAGTTCCTGTTCCAGTTCTTCCGCTTCGTAATGCTTTTCAACCTCAGGCAGCTCTTTATAGGCGAACCCGAGAACTCTTAACGCCTGCCTGGCGAACTGATCATTTCGCTCGACAAGCGCCTGCCTGTCCGCGTCGGTGATTTCCCTCACACCCTCCGGCTCCCACACATGGGTACAGAGTTTCATAACCTCCACCGGCGCGCCCTTTACCAGCACTTCAACGCCGGACTTCACGAGTTGAACCGTGGTCATCCTCTTTCTCCTGGAGTCAAACGGTATCTCGTAATGCCTGGGCCTGAGAGCAAGCTCCTTTTCATAGTCGAATTCAAGCTTGGACGCCGACACCATCAGGGACGCTTCGGTAGGGTCCCCCAGTATCGTCCACGAGTCGTCTTTCCCGCCGGGTGCTACAAGCTTCGAGTTATTGCACAAGCTCGCGATCCTGAGCAGTTTGAGCAGGCACTCGCTTTCCCTGGCATCAACCGGTTTTCCGTCTATGAGAAACTCACCGGTCGGTTCGTAGCCAACACCGGTAACTTCAACATTGCGGCCGGCGACATGAATCTCTCTGACCGTCATCTCGTTTGTTGTCAGCGTGCCGGTCTTATCGGTGCAGATCACGGTGGTGCAGCCAAGTGTTTCAACTGAAGAAAGCTTCTTTATGAGCGCATGGCGTTTCGCCATTCTCTGGGTGCCCATCGCCAGCGCCAGGGTTACGGTGGGCAGAAGCCCTTCGGGTACATTCGCCACCAGTATGCCGATGCCGAAAATAAAAGAATCGGTCTTGCTGAAATGCATAACAAATGCGCCAAGACAGAAGAACAGAACGCCGAGCCCGATAGCGATGCCACCCAGCACGCGGGTTATCTTTATCATCTCTTTTTGAAGGGGGCTTTTCTCTTCCCTGACTTCCTGGGTGAGCCCCGCGATCTTGCCTATCTCGGTTTTCATCCCCGTGGCATATACGACCGCCCTGCCGCTTCCCGACGTGACCGATGTCCCCGCGAACACGAGGTTTGAAAGATCGGCAATGGCGACATTTTCAAAAACTATACCGTCCGAGCGCCTGTATTGGGGCTCAGATTCACCGGTAAGGGCGGAGTTGTTCACCTGCATCTCGGATACCTGCACCAGCCTGCCGTCAGCGCTGATGCTGTTTCCGGCTTCAAGGAGAACTACGTCGCCGGGTACAAGCTCCTCCGCGTTGATCTCGGTTTCCCGCCCATCCCTGAGGACCCTGGCTTTTTTCGGAAGGATGTTCTGCAGGCTTTCGATCGCTTTTTCCGCTTTGAACTCCTGCCAGAATGTGAAAACCGCGTTGATGAGAATTACCGCGAAACACGCGTAACCGACCTCCGGCGTTTTCCCCACAAAAGCGAGAATGCCCGCGATCCAGAGCATCATCGCGAAGAAATGGGTGAAGTTGGATAAAAACTTCTTCCAGAGCGGGGTGCCCCGCTTCTTCTCGAGGACATTGAGACCTTCACGACTGAGCCGTTGTTCGGCTACTGTTGTGTCCAGACCTTCAGGGCGGCTTTCCAGCAACGGATAAACGCCTTCTTCGGCGGTGGAATAGATAGCTTCGTCCATCAACAACTACTTCCTGTCAGCAATATTAAATATAAATCGAACAGATTATGAGCTTGTTAAACTGAATAATCAATAACATCTTTGAAAGTAGTCAAAATCCTTATTCGATGCCGCCGGGAGGCAGGCACTCTTTTTTTGCCGGCGGCAGGAACGCCAGGTTCCTTTTCCGGGGATGACGAGGCTTTCTGCACAGGCTTCAAAAGGCGGAAAACCCCCATGAGAAGAAAGGCTCAGTGAACCGTGCCCTCTTCCACCGCCGGCTTCTCTTCTTCGTTTTTACCGGCGGAAGATAGTGCTTCGTTTACCACAAGGGTCGTCATGCCCACTTTTATCGTCTGCCCGGCGGCGATCGTTGCCTCTCCCATCAGCTTCTTCCCGTCCACGGCGACATTACGCTTCGCGTTGTTCTTCACGTGCCAGCTTCCGTTTTTTCCGGCCTTGAAAACAACATGGGACTGCTTCCTGACCTTGCTGTCGTCGGGGAGGGATATCTCGTTCTCCGTGCCTCTGCCAAGGCTTACCTTTTTAACGGTAAAAGCAAATATGTGGCCGTCCAGCGGGCCGCTTATCACTTCGAACTCAATCCTCTGTTTCAACCTGGTTCCTTAGAGTAGATTTTGCCCGGCAGAAGATAGTATATCAACTTATTTCAGGATAGTGTTGTTAAAAGCAACGGGAAACCATGAAGCCCGGTCTTCAAACCCTCATGAAGAAATATTTCTTGCCCTTTTTCCTGCCGGAGTTGCCAATGGCGTTATCGTTCCACCTGGAGACAACCCGCTCGACATCCATGGGGGAAATCAGCGTGATTATCGGCTCGGGGTTCTCAACTTTCCAGTCGAACCTCCCGTCTTCATCGCTCTCGGAAACGCTGTCTATCTGCTCGTGCCCGTAATGCGTGCTCAGCCTGCGGAAAGAGCATACCTGGTCCATCAGGTCTATCGCCTTATCCGGCAGATGGCGGCTGGGCATCTTCCGGGACGACAGGTCGACCACGGTCTTGAGAGTCTCATCAAGTATCTTCACGTTGTGGAAATCCTCAAATTTCCTTCTCAGGCCAAGCAGGATATCAAATGTCTCTTCCTTTGAAGTTTCGTCCACATACACAGTCTGGAAACGCCTGGCCAGCGCAGCGTCCTTTTCAATGTATTTGCGGGACTCGGCCATTGTTGTCGCACCGATACACTTGAAATCACCCCTGGCCAGCGCCGGTTTCAATATGTTCGCGGCGTCGATATCGAAACCGCTGGCCCGGCCCGCGCCCACCAGCATGTGGATCTCATCAATAAAGATGATAAGCTCCTCTGTTTTTTCCTTCGCTTCCTTGATAAGGTCGACCAGCTTCTGTTCGAAGGTGCCGCGGTACATCGTCCCCGCCACAAGCGCTCCCACCTCGACAGTCCTTATTCTCCTGCCCTGAAGCTCCCGCGGCGCGGAACCGCTGGCAATGAGCTGGGCCAGCCCTTCGACTATGGCGGTTTTGCCGACGCCTGCTTCCCCCACGAGGATCGGGTTACATTTCTTTCTGGATAGAAGAATCTGGATAAGTTTCAGCGTTTCCAACTCGCGCCCGATTATCGGGTCGAGCTTCCCCTGGACGGCAAGGTCGGTAAGGTCCACCCCGACCTCCTCCATGAGCTCGGAGCTGATTCCCACCCCCAGCTGTCCGACCTCGGTTCTTGTTTCATAACAGTCGGGAGTCCACCGGCCGTTTACTATCATCCCCCGCAGAAGGAGTATCAACTCCTGAAGGTCAACACCGTTGTTCCTCAGCACCCTGGCGGGAATGCCCTTGCCTTCCTGGAGAATCGCGATCATGATACCCGGCGCCTCAACTTTTGTAAGCTCAACATCACAACATTCTTTCGCCGCGATACTCAGGATATTTTCAGTCCTGCGGGTAAGGGTAATCCGCCCTTTGTCCTTCTTCCCGTTGGTCCCAATCTCCTTGCGGACCTCCTTGACGACTACATTTATGTCCACACCAACCTTATTGAGCTGGTGCTTTATATTGTAATCCTCGAGCTCTATCACGCCCAGGAACAGGTGCTCGGTCCCGAGATAGGAATGATTGAGCTCCTCTGAAATATTGGCGGCCTGTGAAATTGCCAGCTTCGCTGATTCTCCCAGATCGTTAAACATATTTTTCTCCACCTCTCGCCGACTCTACATATTGAATTATCCCAGTGCCGGCAAAACATACATTGATAAAGGACAAGAAGCCCGTTTCGAAAAGTCGCACCGTTTTCTAAAGGAAACAGGCTTTACGGTATCGCGCGTCCCTCCGGTATTTCTAACGAATAAGCGGTCCGCGGGGTTTACACGCGGGATCGAACAAAGGTTTGCGTGATTCGACGGGCCGGTCTTCCGGCGGCATGCGGTCGAGAGAACTACATATCTGTTATCAGGTTCCTGTGAATGGGAATCAGATTCGTAATGGCTTATTCGTAAGGGATAAAATCCCCCGCTCTTCAATTCCATTACTACTCCCCTTTGTACCGGCTTCAGCTACTCTCAAGGAGTTTTCGCAATAAAACATCAGCATTTCCAAAGGGCTCAGGGTTAAAATGAACGCTAGTCATTGGTATAACTGATTATATCAACCGGCAATTCCTTAATCAACAACCGGTAGTTAATGAATGGTTTGAAAGTCTTACAAACACCGGCATTTCGCTTCATTTGTTTTTGTGGTCCGCGCGAACGTTCCTTCCGCTTCAAGTCTTATCCAACCATGATTTCACGGTATTGCCGCCGCAAGCACTTTTCCCTGCGACCTGTTCTGTTCTTGCTTCCGGCTTGAATATCTATTCCATACTGTCGTTCGTGAGAGTAGTATTTACTTATATCCAGCGGTTTAAGAGTCTTGAGGGGGCGCATGATGTTTCAAAATAAAACAGCGGTATTCACGGTCTTGCTGGTTTTCCTGATAGGATTACTGGTCCTTCCGGGTGGAGCGGTCGCCGAGCCTGCTCCCGCAACCTCCTCCGCGGCGGCAGAAGATATAACCGGCGGCAACAGCTTCTACGATCCCGATGCCCTTTCTGATAACCCTGAGATAAGGGAAATGCAGGAGGAGTCCATCAACGAAATCCCAGAGCAGTTTGCCCCAAGATCGTTTTCAGAGAAATCAGGGGATTCCACAAAGAGGCGGTACTCCGAGAGAACGGGAAGCGGGGCAGGCGCGGGTGGGTGGACCACCTTCACTCCCGCCAACACCCCCAACCCGGACCCGAACATAAACTACGATATCGACAGCTCCGAATGGTCCAACGTCATCGACACCAATGGTGTCCAGCATACGATCATAGGGGTCTACACGAATACCGATATCTCCCAGTTCCCGGACGTCGCCGGTTTCCAGTACGCAAACCTGAATAAGCTATACCACCTGACCTATACCAACGGAGCCTGGTCGGCTCCCACTGCGGTTACCTCGATAAGCGGCTTTGAAAGCACGAACCTGGTACTGTGGGAGTTAGATGAGAAGGGTTATCTTCACATGGTATATCAGAAGTTTGATTGGGGCAGGGATTCCAGCATCGGCGCCGGAAACACGAGTGCTTACATGCACACTGATGACAGCCTCTATTACCGCTACATGGCACCCGACGGGACATGGAGCGCACCAAGGGCGATACTCTCCTCTGCAGGTGCTTACTGGATCACCGACGGATCGGTGGAACTGATAAACAACCGTGTCTACGCATTCATACTGAACAACTTCAATAAGGAGACAACCCCTTCCACCTATACCGCGAATTACATTTTTACCGATGGAGCGCTCGATTCCTGGAACGCTCCTGTCAGCATCAGCCACTGGGATTACGAGAACGCGGCGGGCAACACCATACCGTTCTTCACGTCGGTACTGGGTGTCTCCCCCCTCACCGGCGAAGTCACCGCCGGTTACGGCACAATGTATATCGGGGGCGGCGGTCCCTCAACATATAAAACCAACATAAACGCAGCCGTCCGGGACCCCGGCGGCACCTGGTCCGGTGTACAGTCGGTAGCGGGTGGAGTGAATAACCAGATGTGGGGAGGTTTCCTGGCCGTCTACAACCGCAGAAACATAAATGTCAATATTCTTGGTATAAATTCTCTGATGGAAACCTCGGCGGCCGTCCCGATAAAAGAAAACTTCATGATGATCTACCATGATGAAGACGGCTGGCATACTCCCGTCAGCATCACGAGACAACCCAATGAGTATAGTATCGGTGGAGTCGATATGAGCCTGGACCCCTGGGACACCTGGCACTTCATATTCTCTGCGTCCAGAAACACCTGGGACGGTGCAAACTGGCAGAGCACCGGCGAGCAACTCGATTACACAACCTGGTCGCCGGGAGCGCTGGCGGACGTCGAAGTAAACATCCCCTATGCCGCGGACCGCTACTTCGATTTGCTCGACTCGAAAATGGACACAAGCGGGAAGATGCACATCCTCTGTGCCACCGCGAACGGCGCGGGAACCGGATATAAGGCATATTACTGCGACAACGCGGGTGGCACGTGGTCGGCTCCGACCAAGCTTTCTACCGATACCGGCCAGGAAATCACCGATGTGCTCGTCAGTACCGACCCGGCGGGCAACACAATCGCCACCTGGGCTGAGAAAGAAATTTCAGGTGGAGGCGACCCTGTAGCGGGAGCGATCTATTCGAGGTCAAGAACCGACAATGTCTGGAGCACTACGCGAAAGGTGACCCAGGTACCCGGCTCCAGTGACATCATGCATGTTACAACTGCTTTCTGGCCTCTATACTATGACATGGTCAGAGAAAACTCGCTTGGAAA
>JAFGMY010000155.1 GCA_016927325.1 Actinomycetota bacterium
GAAACTCGATACTGTTTTGAACCCACTCTTACAACCGCGTACACTTTAACACTCCTGTTCATTATTTATCCGGCGTGCCCCGTCAGGCCCGTTTCTTTCATGTTTGTTAAGATTCTATAAGAACACCTCGGCTAATTCATTATTATACATTGAACAGTATAAAGAAAAAGCCACGCTGAAAAATCGCCGGTTCCGGGTCACTTGAATATCCGGCCCCTTCCTTCACAGTTGGGACATGTTTTACTCAGCGTTCCGATCAAACCCTCAGTCACGTTTTTCCTGGTCATCTCCACCAGGCCGAGCCGTGAAAGGGTTACAACCTGCGTCTTGGTCCTGTCCTTCTCGAGTTCAGCCTCAAGCGTTTCCAGAACTCTTTCCTGGTTCTGTTTCTTTTCCATATCGATGAAATCTATTACGATTATCCCCCCGATATCCCGCAAGCGAAGCTGCCTCACTACTTCCACGATAGCCTCGAGATTGGTCTTCAAAACGGTCTCCTCGAGGGAATGCTTGCCGGTATAAGACCCCGTATTGACATCGATCGCGGTAAGAGCTTCAGCTTCGTCGATCACAATATAACCACCGGAAGGCAAACTTACTTTCCTCCTGAGCGCCGCCTCGATCCCCTTCTCCACCCCGAATTTTGTGAACATCGGGTCCTTGCTCCTGTAAAACTGTATTTTCTCCCGCAGTTCCGGCATCACCATGGAAACGTACTCTTTGATCTTCCTGTGCTGGTTCTTATCGTCAACCAGGACTTTCCGGTAGTCCCTGGAGAGGTTGTCCCTGATTACCCTCAAGGCAAGGTCCGGCTCTTTATATATAATCTCGGGAGCTCTTGCCTTTTTAATCTTCGACTGGGTATTCTCCCATTCGGATACCAGGTACTTGAGGTCCATCTCCAGATCTTTTTTCCTGGCCTTCCGCGCAGCAGTCCTTATAACGGTACTTCCCTCCTCGGGCCTTACCTGCTTGGCCAGTCTTCGCAGGCGCTCTCTCTCCCTTTCGGAAAGCTTCCTGCTGACACCGTTCTTGGTGCTCTGCGGCATATAGACCATCAACCTGCCGGGAAGACTGAGGTATGTGGTCAGCCTCGCGCCCTTTCCCGCCATGGGGTCTTTTACAACCTGTACCACGATCTCGTCGTTCTGCTTGAGAGCTTTTCCGATTCTGCGCGGCCTTATCTTTGAACCGTCCTCCATCAACACAAGGTCCTGCAGGTAAAGCAGGGCGTTCTTCCCCGTGCCGATATCGATGAACGCCGCGCTCATTCCGGGCAGCACATTAGTTATCCGCCCCTTGTAGATATTACCGACAACGGAACGTCTTTCTTTTTTCTCCATATAAACTTCCGCGACATCACCATTTTCCATTATGGCGAGCCGCAGCTGGTTTTTCTCGTAAGTCACCAGCATGTCTTTCGAAACTTTTCTCAATACACCGAACCTCCCCAAAACTACTTCGAGCCGGGTTTGCATCTACAGTTTACACTGCAGGCTTTCTCCGATCGACATCCATTGGAGAAATAAGCTTATTTCCTTTTCTCATATACAAACCCACCCTGTTAAAGTCTGCGAACTCATTTGTATCATAATCCACACCGGCGAGATCACAGAGCACTTCTATTATTTCCCGCGGCTTGACGGTGCCGTTGATACCGTCGTCCAGCACACAGTACAATTCTACGCTATCCCCATCAGAGCGCAGGCGTATGTCAAGGTTGTGCACACCTTTCCTGATATTTACTATCCGGGTCCTTCTCGGCTGCACCCTTTCAATATTAACAACCGGTTTTTCGAAAAAACAGCTTGAGGCCTTCCTCCATTCCTCACCTTCCACGCAAGCTTCCGGGAGACCTACAATATATGCCGCTGTATCAATCATTTTCCCGACAGGTTTGCTTTCGCTCCCCAGTAACCGGCACCGGCTTACACCCATACCAACAGGCATCATATCGGAAAGGCTCTTTTCTGCATCCGCCGGAGAAACATAATCCTTTATGACGATATCCACCAACTCACAGTCACTCGCAAATCCCACGGGCAAAGGCGGCGAGAAGGAAATCTTCATTTTTTGCCTGTACTTCCCACCATACTGAACCGGCAGATGCGCGCGTTTCGCTGCCATCATAACCGTTCGCATGAACTCCGCATGCGACAGGAAACGTGTCCTGTCTTTTTTAGTGAGCTGCAATCTCAACCTTAAGGGTCCGGAACTCTTCATCTCATGACCTCCATTCACCCTTAAGTGTAACTTCAGTGTTTAAACCTGGACATACCCCACAGTTCGAGCACTCGCCGGAACGGCAATCCGGGGTCTGCTCTCCCGCTTTTGAACTGATATACTCATTGTGCAAGAAAGACCTGTCAAGCCCGTAATCAAGGTGATCCCATGGGAAGATTTCTTCCTTTTCTCTTTCCCTGTGAAGCAATGGCAACGGATCCAATCCCTCTTCCTTCCAGGAGTCCTCCCATCTGGAATAATCGAAACACTCCGACCAGTTTTCAAACCTTCCCCCGGCTTTCCATACCCTTTCGATAACCTTACCAAGTCGCCTGTCCCCCCTCGCAAGAAGTCCCTCGACGACAGTCGCCTCACTATCATGCCATGAAAGCTTTATCCCCCTTGCCCTGAGGGTCGATTTCAGAATCTCCTGCTTTCTCTGTATCGTCTCAAGGGTTTCCTGCGGCGCCCACTGAAATGGAGTATGGGGTTTTGGAACGAAAACAGATACGCTTATATTGAATCCGGGAGGCTGTAGACCCCGGCCCTTTACTTCATCCTTCAGCCTGAAAACCAGACTACTTATCTCTTTTACATCATCTTCGGTCTCAGTCGGAAGTCCGATCATAAAGTAAAGCTTGAACCTTTTATTCCCGGCTTTGATGCCATAGACGATAGCCTCCACCATTTCATCTTCACTGACAGGTTTATTTATAGCCTTTCGAAGTCTTTCGCTTCCGGCCTCAGGGGCGAATGTCGATCCCATTCTTCCGCCTTTGTTTACATTGGCGACCATTTCAACCGATGCCGCGTCCATTCTGATCGACGGAAACGAAAGGTCCATGTCCCAGTAACCGCAGAACTCCGAAACCTTGGGGACCACATCCTCAAAACGGGTATAATCGACTGATGACAGGGAACAGAGTGAAAGTGAATCGTGTCCCGTTTTTCCGGCAAGATCGTTGACCATTTTTACCACGTTACCGGGAGTTCTCTCCCTTACCGGCCTGTAGATCATTCCCGCCTGGCAGAACCTGCAACCTCTGGTGCACCCCCTGAAAAGCTCAATGTTTATCCGATCGTGAACCGGCTCGCAAAACGGGACTAACGGTCTCTGCGGTAAACACCATCGGTCCATATCGACAATAGTCTTGGATACTTTCTCCGGCACTGAACCGTCGGTTGTTATTGATCCAACCATCCCATCGCCGTCGAACTCCACCCGGTATGCGTCCGGCCTGTATATCCCGCTTATATTCACCGCTTCATCTAAAATCTTTTCCCTTCCTAGACCCTCTCCCTTTACCTTTGCGACAAGCTCCACAAGAGACACGAGCGTTTCTTCCGCTTCCCCCAGCACGAAAAGGTCGAAGAATTCCGCCAGTGGCTCCGGGTTCGACGATCCGCCACCTCCGCCTATGATCAGTGGGCCGTCAGTTCTGTCGACCGAACGTATCGGCACGCCGGCAAGGTCGATCAAGTTAAGAATATTTGTGTAGGTAAGCTCGTGGGGAATAGAAATGCCGAATATGTCAAAATCCTTTACCGGCCGATGGGTTTCCAGCGTGAAAAGCGGTATTCCGGCCTTTCTCATCTCTTCTTCCATATCCACCCACGGAGAATAGACCCTTTCGCAAACAGCCCCGTCCATTCCGTTAATCACTTCATATAAAATCGCGAGGCCGATATTGCTTATACCTATTTCATATACGTCGGGATAAGCTAAAGCGACCTTTATCCCACCAGACCCGTCCATGTGGGAATTCCATTCACCGCCGATGTAACGACTGGGTCGCTGCACGCGAAGCAACAAACCCTCAAGCCTGTTCCAAAGGCTTCCTTCAAGCTCTTTTACCAATAAATTTTCACCTTGATGAAATTATTAATTAACATGGCACAAACGGCCACGCTTACAATCGTTTTACACGATTATAACATCTGACGGGGAGTACCCGCCTCTTACTGCGGCCTGACCATGGTCGGCGAATCGATAAACTGCTTATCCGGATCAACCCCTTTTTGCCGCAATCTACGCTCCACCTGTTCGACATTCATGCCGGCTCTGCGCTCTCTTCCCTTGAACCCGGCAGCTACCATGGTTACCGTCACGTTGTCCTCATTGCTTTCACCGGATACCGCCCCGAACACCATATTAGCCTGCGGATCCACGGATTTGGCGATCACCTCCACGGCTTCATTAACATCGAAGAGTGAGATGTCGTCATTTCCGTAAACATTAATCAGCACCCTGGTAGCGTCATCAACGCTCGATTCAAGGAGCGGGCTTTCCGCCGCTTCCACAGCGGCTCTTCTGGCACTGTCGTAACCCCTCGCGGTGCCGGTACCGATTCGCGCGAGCCCTGAGTCTTCCAGAACATAACGGACATCCGCAAAATCAACTTTTATCAAACCGGGCTCAAGGACCAGCCTGGTTATCGCCCGTATGCCCTTCAATACGACCTCGTCGGACATCTGAAACGCTTCCACCACCGGCACATCCTCTTTAACCTCGAGAAGCCTGTCGTTCGGAATAACGATCAAGGCGTCCACACTCTCATGCAGCAGCCTTATTCCCTCGTCAGCCTGTTTAAGCTTCCTGCTCCCCTCGAAAAAGAAAGGACTGGTGACCACCCCCACGACCAACGCACCCATTTCCTTAGCCATACCTGCTATGACCGGCGTCGCACCGGTACCGGTACCACCACCCTGGCCCGCTATCACGAAAACAAGGTCCGAGCCCGTAACATAGCCTTTTATGTCATCCCAGCTGTCCTCCGCCGACCTCATTCCCAGATCGGGGTCGTTCCCTGCCCCCGTTCCATGAGTCAGTTTTTCGCCTATGCGTACCTTTCTGTCCGCCAGACACCTTTCCAGAGCCTGTACATCCGTATTCACGCCAATCAACTCCACACCGGAAAAACGCTCTATCTTCATTCTGCTTAAAGTGTTGTTTCCGGCTCCCCCTATACCAAAAACCTTGACAGCCGTCATCACGCTTCACCGCCGTTAGAATAATTTAATAAAACCAGTAATTATAAGTAATTGTAAACCTTATTATTCAAATGACAAATGTGAATAACGGGTCAAGGATGGATGAGAAATCACCAAACTTATTAACGTAAAGTTCAGGTTTAGATTTACCTGTTTCTAAGGAATGGTGGAATCGTAATGTCCTCTTCCTCGAGGATAGTCTTGCTCGGCCTCTCCCTGGAAGGTCTTTCCCTGACAGGCTCTCTTCTCTCAGGAACAGGCTCTTCGTCATGTTCTATGCTTCGCTTCCGCGCGGCCGTACTGTAGCGTGATGGAGTTGGCTTGCCGAACCCCATTCTCCCAAGCTCTATTCCCGATGCTATTACGGTCACCTTTATCTTGTCCTGCACCGTATCATCGATGATAACGCCGAAGATTTCTTCACTTTCGGGATCGCAGGCAGCTCTCACTACCTCGACCGCGTCCCTTGCCTCCTGAAGAGAAAGGTCGGCGCTTCCGGTAACGTTTATCATGATGCCCTGCGCGCCGTCTATCGACGACTCAAGCAACGGTGACGACACGGCGGTCTCGGCAGCCTTGACAGCCCTGTCTTCGCCCGAAGCTTCCCCGACACCCAGAAGAGCGCTGCCCGGAATGGAGAGTATCTTCTTTACGTCCGCGAAGTCAGTGTTTATCAGCCCTGGAATATTAATAAGATCCGTAATCCCCTGCACCCCGAACCTCAATACCTCATCGGCAACCTTGAAAGCTTCTTCGATGCTTATCCTCGAATCGGAAAGTTCAAACAGCTTGTCATTGGGAATAATAATAAGTGTATCGACTTTTTCCTGAAGTGTTTCCACACCTTCCTCGGCCTGGCGCATCCGGTGTGAGCCCTCGAAATCAAAAGGCTTGGTGACAACACCGATGGTCAACGCCCCGAGCTCACGGGCAATCTCCGCGACGACCGGAGCCGCACCGGTTCCGGTGCCGCCTCCCTCTCCGGCGGTAACAAAAATCATATCGCTGCCCTTCAGGGCTTCTTTTATCTCTTCCCTGTGCTCCTCAGCGGCCATCCGTCCAATATCAGGCTGGTTCCCCGTTCCCAGGAAATGGGTGATTTCCTCACCTATGCTT
This sequence comes from Actinomycetota bacterium, assembly GCA_016927325.1. GTDB lineage: Bacteria > Actinomycetota > Geothermincolia > Fen-727 > Anoxymicrobiaceae > JAFGMY01. Next base: position 6,331 of record JAFGMY010000155.1, read on the forward strand.
ATTTTCACATCCGCATCGCATGAGAGCAGATCCTGGGCATCGGTATTTATAGCAATGAAATCAACACCGACCATCCCGTCTCTTATCATGCGGTTTATGGCGTTATTTCCTCCTCCGCCCACACCCACAACTTTTATGACTGCGAAGAATTGTTTCAAATCCTCAGGCATTTTCCATCTTTCCTTTCACTAAAACCCCAAAGGATTGCCTTGCCCAAGACTGTTCTTAAAAGAATTAAAACTTCTATCGTCTTCCACCTTTTAAATAGTTCAATTTTAAGTAGAACTTTTATTATCTATTATTAAAGTCACTGTATACTTAAGATATATATTAAGATAAGTCAAGGGTTTAGTATATCCCCCATCAGTACATTATGCAATGTTTTCTCAATTACCAGTAACCGGACTCTCAGTCACCCTTACATCGATATAGGAAATATTTCTTTTATTAGACTGGATATCGATATATATTGCCTCAAGGATTTCACCCTTCTTCTCCACTTCTTCCGCTTTTCCATATATGACCTGAAAACCTCCGTTTGTGTTGAACACATGGCCCCTTCCATCAAACGGGTTCCAGAGTGCTATAGTCGACCTCACCCTTTCCGGCATAGCACTGATTAATTCAATAGCGCTTATTACCGTTTCGTCTTTAATCGTCCCACCAATCTCCGGTTTATGTTTTTCACCGCCATGCACAGCTGGAATGTTCTTGAAATTTGCGGGTATCTCGTTTGTTATCACATATCCCTTATCATCAACGAGAAATAAGGCGCCGTTAAAACCCACTATAGCAACGGGCTTCCGTTCATTGATATTAATGTTCACTGTATGGAGAAGGTCCCGGCTTACTGCAGCACTTTCAACCCAATTGTTGTTCTTCAGGTTCTTCTCAATCTTTCCCACATTCACCGTAAGAAGGTTTTCCCCTTTGATTATTCCACTTGCCTGCTGAATGTAGTCAGCGGTCAGATAACTGTTGCCGGTGACCTCAATTCTACTTACCGCGCAGATGCCTGTATAAAAAGCGAGCAATGTCATGACCCCGGCAAACACAGATAAAAACAGACCCATGATCATAAAGACTTTGAGAACCCGGCTCGCTGAGTCAGGATGGCGTTTCAGTTTTTTCAAAATTCTGTCACCCTGTAAGATGGGTCTTCGTTTTCGCTCCTCTTAATATTAGTTCTACTAGTTCCGGGAACGAAATACCTTCAGCCGCTGCGGCTTTAGGCAATAAACTCGATGCCGTCATTCCGGGGATGGTATTGACCTCCAGCACAAAAAGATCACCCGTTTCTTTTTCCAGCATCAAGTCTATCCTTGCGACTCCCTCACAGTTGAGTACATGGAAACTGTCAAGAGATATTTCCTGCGCCTTTCTGGCGACACCTTCTTCAATATCCGCGGGAACCTCATACTCGGTGAACCCGGTTTCGTATTTAGCCTGGTAATCATAAAAAAGCTTACTCGTCTTAATTTCCAGTACGGGCAGTACAATTGGGATGTCACCCAAAACTCCTACCGTGAGCTGTCTTCCGTCAATGAACTTTTCAATTACCGCCCTGTTGTCGATATTGAAAACAGCCTCCAGCGCATCGCCCAACCCCTGCTCTTCCTCTACCCTGGTCACGCCCAGGCTGCTTCCCTCGCAAGCTGGTTTAACAATCACCGGATAAGAAAGCTCCTTATCAACCGACCTTTTTATCAGTGAAATATCGTCCCCGGATTTCGCGTTCAACCCGTCGATTACCGGAATGCCACAGTAGTCTATCAGCTGTTTTGTAACTATCTTGTCAATGGTCATCGCGCTGGCAAGGACACCGCACCCTGTGTAAGGTATTCTCATTATTTCGAGCATGCCCTGGACTGTGCCGTCTTCTCCGCCGCGGCCGTGAAGCGCAATGAACGCCGCGTCTGGTTTAATCCTTTCCAGAACAAGCGGCAAGTCGAACCCTACATCAACATCGGTTACACTATACCCGAGATCGGCTAACGCACTTGAGATCGCCTTCCCGGTTTCAATCGAAACTTCTCGTTCGCCGCTCATTCCACCCATAAGCACGGCAACCCTTACATCACTTTTTTTCTTATTAAGGTCAAAAACCAATGAACTGCACCTCCGGTTGCAGCTTTACGCCGGACTTCGACGCCACTTCCTCTATCACCATATCTATCAGGCTCTTGATATCTCCGGCGGTGGCTCCACCCTCATTTATTATAAAGTTCCCGTGAATCTCGGATATCTTCGCCGAACCTGACGTTCGCCCCTTGAGGCCGCACTCTTCTATCAAGCGTCCGGCATGGTCTCCTTCGGGGTTCTTGAAAACCGACCCGGCCGTAGGCATTCCCCAGGGTTGAGACTGCCTTCTCTTTTCTCGGAATTCATCCATCCTCTTCCTGATCGATTCATTGTTCCTGTTCTGCAATAAATACCAGGAAGAAATAACCGTTTCTTCCCTGGGAACCAGGGGACTGCGGTAGTTATTTTTAAACTTGTCGTAGTTTTTAACCGTACCGTCACTATCAATAGTCCGCACCAGCGACAACACATTTGAGATTGACTTGTTGAACGCGCCGGCGTTGGTCATCACCGCTCCGCCAACCGTGCCCGGTATCCCGAAGGTAAACTCAAGGCCGCCAAGCGATTTCTTGTATGCCTCGGTGACGACCGAACTCAGCAACGCTCCGCCACCTGCTTTTATCGTGTTTTCGTCGATATTGATTCCGGCGAGTTCTCCTTTCAGTCTAACCGCCGCGCCGCGGACCCCCTCGTCGGCAATCAAGACATTGGACCCGTTGCCAAGAATGAAAAACGGCAATTCAAATTCCCTCGTTATTTCAAGCATTTCCATAAACCCGCCCGCGTTATCAACCCAGACAAGCAGATCGGCGGGGCCGCCTACTTTCCAGGTCGTATAACGTAGCATGGGAACATCACGTTCAACCTTGAGGTTTATTCCATTCAGCAGCGATACAACTTCGTCAATCATTTCAAGCCCTTCAATACTCTTTCATGGGAGCCGAATTTTGTCATGAACCGCACCGGTTCATTAACCGGTGGATGTGTCTTAAACCGTCTGATCAACCCGCGTCAAGCAGTTCCAGGATCTCCCTCCCGCACTGAGTAACATCACCGGCTCCCATCGTAATGACCGTATCTCCCTTCCGGAGCAGGTCCACTATATTGCGTGCGAGGCTTATTCTATTCGGGAAATAATAAATATCCTCAACCTGCTTTGACTGATCGATGCTGTCGACGACCAGCTTTCCGGTAATCCCCGGCTCCGGATCTTCACCGGCACCATAAACGTCGGTTACAACAACCACATCCGCGCCATCGAAGCTGGAGCCGAACTGTTCGGCCATGGTTCTGGTCCTGCTGTAACGGTGAGGTTGAAAAACGACGACTATTCTTCCTCCGCTCAATTCCCGGGCAACATTCATCACCGCTTTAACCTCGGCAGGGTGGTGAGCGTAATCATCAATTACGGTAACTCCGCTCCGCTCACCTACATGCTCAAACCTTCTTCTGACTCCGCTGAAGCCGCTGATTCCCTTCAATGCATTTTCCATGTCAAAGCCCAGCCTGTGCCCTGCCGCAAGGGCGGCCAGGGAATTCAGCATATTGTGCAGGCCCGCAATCTTAAGCTCTAACGCACCTATCATATCCTCACCGTACCATGCTTCATAACTGGATCCGGCAAGGGACCGGTTTCTTATCGTGTAATCGTTTTCATCGCCCACACCGTAGAAAAGTACCCGGCCTCCCCCCTCCCTGTACGCTAAACCCACATTCCTGGCCTGCCGGTCATCACCGCATACTATCGCGAATCCATCTTCAGGAAGAAGCCTGAGGAACTTCAGAAATACATCCGCGATTTCCTCTATATTATTGAAGTAATCCATATGGTCGCAGTCCACGTTGGTCAATACCGCGATTTCGGGGCAAAGACAAAGAAGGGAACCGTCACTTTCGTCTGCCTCCGCGACCAGGTATTCGCCGTTTCCATAGCAAGCATTGCCACCTATCTCGTTCAGCTCGCCTCCTATCAGGTAAGCCGGGTCCATTCCGCAACTGATCATCATTTGCGCAATCATCGACGAAGTCGTGGTTTTTCCATGAGTACCCGCGACCGCTACCGACTTCCTGGTTGACATGATAACCGAAAGCATCTGCGCTCTCGTAACCTTAAGCAGCCCCAGCTTCTCAGCTTCCTGAATCTCCGGGTTTCCTTCCGAAATCGCCGATGAGACTATTACTATCTTTCCGTTCTGCAGGTTCTCCGGCCTGTGTCCAATACCTACGACTGCGCCCATTTCCCTCAATCGGTCGATATTTCTTGATTCCTTTATATCGGAGCCTTCCACCGAAATACCCATCTGTATCAGTACGGTGGCGATGGCGCTCATGCCGGCGCCGCCAATTCCGACCAGGTGGACCGCACCGGCTTCCTTCAGCTCGTCAATCGTTAAAACTTTATCTGCTTCATTATTCACTCTTCTTACCAGCCTTGCTTCCAGTTCCTGACAGCCCGTTCAGAATTTCAATTATACCGTTTGACCCATTGCCGAGGTAAACATCACCGCATTTCAAACTCATATCTCGAAGCCTCATGGGTTTATCAATCAGTTTCACCGCTTCAATAACGGCTTCACTCGCGTTGTCGCCCGACTGCCTGACAAGAACTGCGGCGCCCGCACCGACAAGAGCCTCGGCATTTCGCGATTGATGGTCCTCGGCCGCGTACGGATAAGGGACTATAACAGATGGAACCCCGGCAACCGTTAACTCGGCAAGCGTTCCAGCCCCTCCCCGGGTAATCGCGAGATCGCAGACGGCGTAGGCCATATTCATCTTTTCGGTATAGGGAACGACTTTGTAGACCAATTCACCGCCATCTATGTTTTCCGGAAACATACTGACACCTTCATCAAGGTTATCCCGTTTACCGGTAATATGGAGTATCTGCAGATCATCTCTATTCATAAGACCGGGCAGGCTTTCCCGGACAGCGGTGTTTATCGCCTTTGCCCCCTGACTGCCGCCGAACACGAGCAACGTTCTTCTTCTCTCCCGCAGTCCGAATTCTCTTAATGCCTCGCTCTTGATCTTCATACGTTCCTTGCCGTCTCTAAGGTCCTCTATATCCTTTCGAACCGGTATTCCGGTTAGAACGGTGTTTGCCTTGCTTTTCAGCATGGTCCCCGTTTCTTCATACGCAAGTGCGACCGCGTAAGCCCTTCCAGCCAGCACCCTTGTTACAATACCCGGGTTAAAATTCATTTCACTGAGGACCAGTGGCACTTTCCGGGTGACCGCCGCGAAACAGGCTGGCGCTGAAACGTACCCTCCGGTTCCGATGACACAATCCGGTTTGAAATCACGTAAAAGTTTCCTACACCATCTTAATCCGTGAATAAAGAGTAATAGAGACCTCGCCTTGGCGAAAATGCTCCCGCCGGCAACGCCGGAAAGATCCGCGCCTTCAAAATCTATCCCCGCATCCCGGGCTATTCGCGCTTCCGGCCCACTCTTCGAACCTATGTAAAGCACCTCTGAACCAAGCCGTTTTTTACAAGACAGCGCCATGGAAACCGCGGCATAAACGTGTCCGCCTGTTCCACCACCTGTTACAACAATACGCAACTCAACGTAACCCCCTCGTATGGGTACCACTCTGCTCTGCAACGTTAAGTAATATGCCTATGCACCCCATACAAACACATAAGCTGGAACCACCGAAGCTTACCAGGGGCAGTGGCACCCCGGTTATCGGCATCAACCCGGTCACACCACCCATGTTCACCAGCGCCTGCACCACGATCAATCCTACTATTCCCGAAGCGAGCAGCTTGCCGAGTTGGTCCGGCGCGCCCCTGGCGATCCTGTACCCACCATACATCAGAAGTCCTACCAGCGCGATAACCGATAGTGTGCCGATCAGTCCAAGCTCTTCCCCGATTATCGAGAATATGAAATCGTTATGCGCGTTGGGAATATACATGAACTTCTGCTTGCTCATTCCAAGCCCGAGTCCTTTGATGTTTCCGGAACCAAGCGCAATAAACGACTGCATCAACTGGTAGCTCGCACCCTGCTGGAATTTCTCAGGATCCATGAACGCGAGTATCCTCTGAAACCGGTAAGGTTCGATTAACGCCAGCACCACCGCGGCCGACGCGGCGGCCGATCCGACAACCGCAAGCTGCCAAAGATTCGCCCCGGCTATCGCAAGCAACATAAACACCGCGGTACCAATAACGATCGCGCTCCCAAGGTCCGGCTGAAGCATGAACAGCCCGCATACGATTACCATCGCCAGCATCACAGGGACGAGAAGATGAGCGAACTTCTCTATTCTTTTCCCCTTATGGGCAAGCGCATAAGCTGAGTATATTATGAGCGCAAACTTGGCTATCTCAGTCGGCTGAAGCGTAAACGGACCTATCGGGATCCATCTTTTCGCTCCGTAAGCGTCTATACCGATAATCAGAACAAGAATCAGGAGTGCTATCGAAACCATCATACCGATTATTGAGAACTTCCCCAGTTTATGGTAATCGAACTTCGCAAAAAATATCATCGCCAGTATCCCCAGCGAAGCCCAAATCAACTGGTAAGTGAAGTACCGGTATCCGCCGACCCCCTGTTCCATACCAATTATCTGGCCGGCTGAAAATACCATCACGAGGCCGAGCAGCAGAAGCGCGACGGTTGGAATGAGCACGAGGTAGGCCCGCGCTGATGTCGCAAACGCGTAACCCGTCTTCTTCGCCGTCTTCCGGCCGGTGTTCTTTCGGTTAGCGGTGGTCCTTGATCTTGCCGCAGCGGAACTCCTTTTCGTGTTGCTGTTTCCGGCGCTGGCACCTGGTTTCCTTCCGGAAGGCACCGCCCTTGCCTTTGAAATCTTCCTCCCCGCGGGTTTTCTCCGGGGTGCCCCCCGGTTGCCTTTGGGTGAAGAAGGCTTCGCAGGTCCGGCTTTCGGCCGTGTCCTGTTTTCCGGGGCACTTTTTCTCAGTGCGTTACTGGCCTGGGCCACGCTCAACACGCCCCTTCAATAGATTTACAGCCCTCTTGAAGGCCGTTCCCCTGTCCTTGTAGTCTCTGAACATATCGAAAGAGGCACAAGCCGGACTGAAAAGCACCGTGCCGTTACCCCCGGTAATTTCGAAAGCTTTTACCACCGAACCATCCAGGTCGGAAGCTTTAGATATCACTTTCTCAACGTCTTCGTTTCCTTCAGCGGTCAGCGCTTCCGCGATTTCGTCCGCGCTTTCACCGAGAAGTATCACCCCGATAATCACTCCGTCGCCGATGCGCCTGTTCACCTCGAGGGCCAGTTCGGAGAAATCAAGGCCCTTATTTCTCCCGCCGAGTATCGCAACCAGCGGACCGTTAAAAGACTTGATGGCGTGGAGCGCGGCGTGTGGATTCGTAGCCTTGGAATCATTAATGAATGTGACGCCGCTTATCTCGTCCGCGAACTCGGTACGGTGTTCTATCGGCTCGAAAACCGCTACCGATTTACGTATTTCAAGCGGCGCCTCACCCAGTGCCAGTGCCGAGCCGACCGCAGCCATAACATTCACGGTGTTATGAATTCCCCGCAGCTTTATCTCCGATGTACGCATAATCTTCCCGATATTGAACGGCTCTCCCGCGACTATCCATCCATCCTCCAGCCAGACCCCGGCATCCGGGACCGGAGCAAGGCTGAACCCGACCGTCTTGCCGCCCGCGCGCCGCGCCATTTCCCTGCAGCTCTCGTCATCCAGGTTGTACACGAGGTAATCGTTCTCCCGCGTGTTCTCGACTATTCTCATCTTCGCACTCTTGTAATCCCCGAAATCCGAGTGCCAGTCATAGTGATCGGGCGCGATGTTAAGTACGACGGTGACATGCGCGCCGAACCGCTCAATGTTTCTCAGTTGAAAGCTTGATACTTCCACTACGAGGAGGTCCTCCGGCTTTACGCTGCCGTAAAGACTTACCAAAGGCTTCCCAATATTTCCGCATGTCACAGCCCGCCTGGATGGAGAATCCATGATTTGTGCTATCAAACGCGTTGTGGTGGTTTTGCCGTTAGTGCCGGTAACCGCTACCATTTCATTCTTCAGCATCCGGTAACCGAACTCCAGTTCGCTTATGATCCGCCGGTCTGCCTTCCTGGCCTGTACGATAACATCAGCGTGATCCGGAACACCGGGGCTTGTTATCACCAAATCGTACTCGTCCAGATCGTCCGGTACCCCGATTCCAAATCCGGTTTTTATTCCCATTCCCTCTATCTCAGTAAGCAGACTCTCTTTCGCCGGGTGCACAGCGCTATCTATTACGGTAACTTTTGCCCCAATGCGTCTCGCCACTTTGGATGATTCGTAACCGCTGTCACCAAACCCAACTACCAAGATATTTTTTTCTTTCAAATCAATCATTTTGGAACCCTGGATACGAAGTTAATATAGAATATGCCGAACCCAAGCAGCACACACATGCCGCTTATGATCCAGAGCCTTATGATTACCGTGAACTCCGACCAGCCGATCAGCTCAAAATGATGGTGAATAGGGGCCATCTTGAAAACACGTTTCCCACCGGTCAGCTTAAAGACCCCTATCTGGATCATGACCGACAGGCTTTCGATAAAGAATATCCCACCCAGAAGGAGCACCAGGAACTGGGTCCTGGTCATTATCGCCACAGCGGCCAGCACCCCCCCTAGCGCCAGCGATCCTGTGTCCCCCATGAATATCGCAGCGGGTGCGGCATTCCACCATAAGAAGCCGATACACGCACCCATCACCGCACCGCAAATGATGGCGACATCAAGCGCCGGAGGTCCGGTGAACTCGTAAAATGCGGGGTGTTGTGTTACCGGATGCCTGAACATCGTGAAAGCTATCAACAGGTAGGCGGCCATTACTATTATCATCGAACCCGTCGCAAGGCCGTCGAGGCCGTCGGTAAGGTTCACGCCGTTCGTTTCGCCGATTATTATTATCAGTACCCATATAAAAAAGAACCAGCTCAGGTTGACGAACGAGTTGCCCACGAAGCTGAACTCCGGCGGCACGGCGGGGTAACCCGGTGAGTGAAGGGTGGTCGCGGCAAACGCGAAACCGATCGCGATGACCAGCTGAAAAACGAGCTTCACCGACGGCTTGAGGCCCAGTGAGCGCTTGTGCATAACCTTGATCATGTCGTCGGCGAAACCGATAAGGCCACAGGCCGCCATCGTCCCTATCACTATCAGCCCTTCCGGCGTTTTCGCGGACATTATCAGGTATGCGACGACAGTGCCGAGGATTATCAGTATACCGCCCATGGTAGGCGTTCCCTCTTTGGCGAAATGTACCTTGGGGCCGTCTTCCCTTATGGCCTGGCCATACTTTCTTCTCTTCAATATAGTTATAAGGCCTGGCGTGAGAGCCAGGCTGATAAGACCCGCTATAAAAGCAGCTCCAAGTACCCTATACATTCGCCACCGTCTTCTTCCCCGAACAACCGTTGTTGATTATCTTCGAGACAATATTTTCCATGCCCATCACTCTTGAAGCTTTAATCAAAACAATGTCGCCCGGCTCCAGAATCGCCTTAAGGTACTGTGCCGCTCTCTCAACATCCGCCCCCTTGAAAACACTGCCTTTCGGAAGGCCGCTCCCGAGCGCACCCTCAATGTACTGCCTCGCGTTGGGACCCACCACGATGAGGACATCAATGTCGAGCCGTGCCAGTTCCCTGCCCGCATCAAAGTGAAACTGCGGCCCCCTTTCACCAAGTTCCGCCATATCGCCGAGTACGGCTATCTTTCTTTTTTTCGCTCCAAGTTCCGAAAGGGTTTCCAGCGCAGCCTGCATCGATTGGGGGTTGGCGTTGTATGTGTCGTTGATTATCGTGTAGCCGCCCGGGGCCTCTTTGATCTCGGTCCTCCACCTGGAGAGCTTCGCCTCCGCGAGGCCCCTTTCGATACTCTCCGGCCCGACACCAATCTCGCGGGCGCATGAGACAGCCGCCAACGCATTTAATATATTATGCCGCCCGGCGACAGGCAGGGCCACGTCGACAGACAGGCCGGGTCCCCTTATCCTGAACTTCGGCTTTCCCGAACCGTTTACTTCAATATTTACGGCCTTATACGCGGCGTCTTTCCCGTATCCGAACTTGACGACCTTCGCATTCGTCCTCTTGGAAAGATAACCGGTCCACTCATCACCGGCTTTAATATACAGGCATCCGTTTCCGGGAAGCGAAGCTCCGATTTCAGACTTGGTTCTGGCAACCGTTTTCTGATCGCCGAATTTCTCCAGGTGGCCCGGCCCGATATTAGTTATTATCCCGTGACACGGTTTAACAATATGCGCGAGTCTTTCGATATCACCCGGCTGGCGCGCTCCCATCTCACACACAAGGATTTCGTCATTCTTCTCCGCTTTTAAGACCGTCAGCGGCGTGCCTATCTCGTTGTTATAACTTCCCACAGAACTGCACACCCTGTACTCCCTGGAGAGTATCGAGGCAAGGAAATCCTTGGTGCAGGTCTTCCCGTTGGTTCCGGTAATTCCCACTGCTGTCACATCCATGGCATCCCTTACGTAGGCGGCAAGGTCACCCAGTGCCTTCAGTGTGTCTTTCACCTTGATAAGCGGAAAACCGGAGTGCTTCTTCTGAAAATCCTTAACGATTTTGTTGCCCGCTTCGACGACCGCGGCCTTCGCTCCGGCGGCTGCCGCCGCCTCGAGATACCCGTGTCCGTCGAAGTTCACGCCCCTTATCGCGAAAAATATGTCTTTGCCCGAGAAATCTCTCGAGTCCGTTCCGACTTCTGACACTTTTAAAACCGGCGGCCCCTCGAGGGTGCCACCAACAGCACCGGCGACACTTTCCAGTTTAAGAGCTTTCAAGTCTGACCTCCTCAATACACTCGCGAGCCACCTCTCTATCGTCAAAGGGCACAATACTATTACTAAAGATTTGGCCGCGTTCATGCCCTTTTCCTGCTATCACAACGGTGTCTCCCTCCCCCGCGATCGATATTGCCTGCTTTATAGCTTTTCGCCTGTCAGCCTCGACCAGATACTTCTCCTCGCTGATTTTTCCCCTTACCCCCTCGACCATCATATCGATAATCCTCAGAGGGTCCTCGCTTCTTGGGTTATCGGAGGTAAAGATGCATAGGTCTGAAAGGGACGCCCCCGCCTCCCCCATCAGTGCACGCTTCGACCTGTCTCTATCACCGCCACACCCCACAACGGAGATAACCCTTCCACTGGTTATGCCCCTGCTGGCTTCCAGCAGGTTTCTCACACCGTCGGGAGTATGGGCATAATCAACGATTACCATGAAACCCTGACCGCAGTCTACACTCTCAAACCTCCCCGGAACACCTTTAACCTCCACGATACCGTCAGCTATTGTTTTCGCGTCTATGTTTTTTTCCAGTGCCACCGATACCGCGGCCAGGCAGTTATATACGTTGAATATTCCTCTCAGTTCCGTCCTGATATCAATTGACCCTCTGTCGTAAACCACCTTGAACCTGCTCCCTCCAGGCCCTGTATCCACATCGGCGGCCAGGTAATCAACATCCCGGTACAAACCAAAACCTTTTAAAGCCAGGTCCGTTTCATTCTTCATCCTTCTTCCGAAATGGTCGTCCATATTCAGCAGCGCCACCCTGTCCCGCCCGTAATCTCCGCCTGCGAACAGCCTTCTTTTAGCCATGAAGTAGTCTTCAAGCGAAAGGTGAAAATCAAGATGGTCCTGCGTAAGGTTGGTAAACACCACTAAATCAAAATCACAGCTGGCAGCCCGGTGCAACTCCAGCGC
>JAFGMY010000156.1 GCA_016927325.1 Actinomycetota bacterium
AGAGTGGCGGAATTGGCAGACGCGCGGGGCTTAGGACCCCGTGGTTGAATAAACCGTGGGGGTTCGAGTCCCCCCTCTCGCACCAGCGGGCTTCACCGATTGATAAATATGTTTAACAGTGAGATAGAGTTAGAAGCGTTGAAAAAGAGTCGAACAGGGCCTCCCGTGAGGGCGGTTTCTAGTGGAAGGAGAGTCACCTGAAGACTGAAATACTTGGCAAAGAAGATCACCGGGTATCTCTTAGAGCTGAAGTCGGGCCGGAGGACCTTGAAGGAATTCTGGATCAGGCTTACCGGGAGATCGGTAAAAACGTAAAAATTCCGGGGTTTCGCAAAGGCAAAGTCCCAAGGAAGGTCATCGACAGCCACATAGGGGCCGAACAGGTCAGATATGAAGCCATTAAAAACAACCTTGCCGAGCTGTATATGATGGCTGTTGAGGATTCGGGCATATCTCCGGTTTCTGAACCTGAGCTGGAAATTAAGGATCTAAACAAGGAAGGAACACTGATCTTTGAAGCTCATGTTTATGTGAAGCCGGAAGTTGAGATTGATGATTACAAGGGAATTGAAGTCGACAGCCCTGACACGGAGGTTAGCGATAGCGACCTCGAAGACGCTATAGCCGAGCTGAGAGAAAGACTTGCCACTCTCGAGGTAATCGAGGGACGACCTGTGGAAGAAGGCGATTACGCGTTGTTTGATTATAAGGTTTTCGCCGAAGGGGTGACCGCGGAAGAGGCCGCCGGGTCGGATGTGATGATCAAGGTTGGCTCTGGTGAGTTTATGGAGGGTTTCGACGAACAGTTGATCGGTGCCAGAAAAGGCGACATCATTGATGTCTCTTTAAAAGTGCCGGAAGATTTCCCTGAGGAATCGATTGCCGGAAAGACGGCGACATTCAGGACTATTGTCAAGGAAATAAAACACAAAGTTTTGCCGCCGGTTGATGATAATCTTGCCATGGAGACGACCAGTTTCGAGACCCTGGAGGAGCTCAAGGAAGACTTGAGGCCGAAAATCGAGAACTCGAAAAAGAGTATGGCGGAAAGGGAGACCGTAAGCCAGCTTGTGAAGAAGCTCATGGACACGGTAGTGATTGATCTTCCTGAACCTATGGTCAGAAGGCAGATAGACTCCGAGATGGAAGAGTTTGCGACCGAGTTGCGCATGAGGGGGGCGAACGTTGAAGATTTCTGGAACTCGATCGGCGGCAGCCGGAAGGATTTCGAGGATTCTATAAGAGAGCGTGTGGAGGAAAACATAAAGAGCGAATTGATACTTGAAGCGGTTGCGGACAAAGAGAACATCGAGGTCTTTGACGAGGATGCCGAAGAGTATATAAGAAGCAACGCTTCGGCTTTCGGCGGTGATGCCGAAAAGCTTATAGAAATGGCGCGGGAAAGAGACGGCTTGAGTGGGATAAAGGCCAATTTGAGGATATCTAAAGCCGTTGATGTCTTGAAGGACAGCGCTGTGTACACCGGTGGGAACAAAACTGAAGAAGAGGGCGAAAGCGAAACTGCAATAGAGGATAATGAGAAGCCGGTAGAGAATTTAAATAATGCCTCCACGGATGACGAAGGAGAAGCCTGACCGGTCAATCCCTTAAAGGAGGGTTTAGATTGACAATCAGAGATCAACTTGTACCAATTGTTGTAGAGCAGACTCCAAGGGGAGAAAGGCAGTTTGATATTTATTCGCGCCTATTGAAGGAGCGGATTATCTTCCTGGGGCTGGAAATCGAGGATCATATCGCTAACCTGATTATGGCGCAGATGATATATCTGGAAAGCGAGAACCCCGAGAAGGACATAAATTTATACATAAACTCGCCCGGCGGAGTGGTCACCAGCACACTGGCTATTTACGATACGATGCAGTATGTGAGATGTGATGTCTCAACGGTGTGCATCGGCCAGGCGGCGAGTGGCGCCGCTGTACTGCTGGCGGCGGGTGCGCCGGGAAAGCGATATGCGACTCCACATTCGAGAATTCTGATTCACCAGCCCAGTGGCGGGGCGCAAGGCCAGGCTATCGATATCGATATACACGCCAAGGAGATTCTCAGGACCAGAAGAATGCTGGACGAAATAATTTCAGAGCATACCGGCCAGGATGTGGACAAAATTCATGATGATTCCGACAGGGACTTCATAATGGTTCCGGAACAGGCTAAAGAGTATGGAATTATTGACGAAGTATTCGCGAAGAGAATAATGGATTCATAGAAGGAAGAAAAGTAAGCTATGTTAAACCGGGAGGTAGTCGTTGGCTAAGTTTAGTGACGGAAGCGATCTGCTCAAGTGTTCCTTTTGCGGAAAGACACAGAGGCATGTGAAAAAACTGATAGCCGGTCCCGGCGTTTATATCTGTGACGAGTGTATTGAGCTGTGTAATGAAATAATAGCGGAAGAACTGACAGAGAGCCCGGAAATCCCCATTGGCTCACTCCCGAAACCGAAGGAGATTTTCAAATTTCTCGATGAGTATGTGGTGGGTCAGGAACGGGCGAAGAGGGTTTTGTCTGTAGCTGTTTACAACCATTACAAACGAATACAGGTCGGTTCCCAGTCTTCGGATGATGTGGAACTGCAAAAAAGCAATATCTTACTGATCGGCCCGACAGGTTGCGGGAAGACACTGCTGGCACAGACTCTGGCGCGGATGCTGAATGTGCCTTTCGCCATAGCTGACGCCACCAGCCTTACGGAAGCGGGATACGTCGGCGAGGACGTGGAGAATATCCTTCTCAAGTTGATTCAAGTCGCCGACCTCGATGTCAAGAAAGCTGAAACAGGAATAATTTATATTGATGAAATTGACAAGATCGCCAGAAAAAGCGAGAGCCCCAGCATAACCAGGGACGTGTCAGGTGAAGGTGTGCAGCAGGCCCTGCTGAAGATTCTGGAAGGTACTGTCGCCAGTGTTCCACCCCAGGGAGGCAGGAAGCACCCCCATCAGGAGTTTCTGCAGATAGACACAACAAATATCCTGTTCATATGTGGTGGGGCGTTTTCGGGTGTTGAAGGAATAATTGAGGACCGCTGTGGTAAGAAAGGGATAGGTTTCGGAGCTGAAATCAAGTGCAGGGACGAGATGGACCTGGGAGAAATTCTGGTTGAGGTTATGCCGGAAGACCTTCTTAAATTCGGGCTTATTCCGGAACTCATCGGTAGAATGCCGGTCATTACCACTTTGCACACGTTGAACAAGGATCATCTGGTTGACATATTGACCAAGCCGAAGAACGCGCTGGTCAAACAGTACAAGAAGTTCTTTGAGTTTGACGGTGTTGAGTTGATATTCACCGACGGCGCTTTGAATATGATTTCTGAGAAAGCGCTGGAAAGGTCCACCGGGGCAAGGGGGCTTCGCGCGATAATGGAAGAAGCTCTGCTGGGAACGATGTTTGACTTGCCGTCCCGTTCGGACATAGTGAAATGCGTGGTTACCAAAGAGGTTGTCGCTGAAGATTTTAAACCTACACTGCTGACATCTCATTCGACTTCCGCTAAACGTAAGAAAGAGATAAGCGGCGAGGACGAGAAAGAGGAAACAGCGTAAAATTATTTCCTGCCCGAGAACCTGCTTGCCAGATTTGCGATACGCACCGCCGGTGAATCCATTATTTCAACGTAAGCTTCCCGGATAAACGACCAGCGTCCGGATATTTCCTCAAACGCAGTTGACACACTCTGGGTCTTCCCGCTGATCGCCGATGTCTTCGATTGAACTTCATCCGCGCTTTTCTTAAGCTTCTCAAATGAAGGGCTTACCTCCACATAGACCGTTTTCCCCGCCCGGTAAAAGCGCGCGGCGGTCGAACCGATCAACATGAAAGTAAGTATTATTATCAAAAAAGGAACACAGCAGACAAGAATATAGACAAGCGTCATTTAAAACCTCCATGCATTTATAACGATCTTGATATTATCACAAAGGAACAGCCAGGTGGTGTCCAGAACCTTTCGTCACCGGGCGATAATGGGTTTTGCCGTAAAAAGAAAGAGTTGAATACCGGGCTGGTTGTTATGATTCAGCCCAACGTTTAAGATTTGTTTTGAAAAAGCCGCAAGATGACGGACATTGGGAACAGGTGATAAAAGTTGCCTAACAAAGACGCCGGTAATAGCGAAATGGGGCGCATATACGATCCCCGCCAGGTTGAGGATAGATGGTACAGGTACTGGGAGGAAAAAGGTTACTTCCATGCTGATGAAAATAGTGATAAAGATCCCTTTTCAATGGTAATACCACCTCCGAATGTTACAGGGATACTTCATATGGGGCATGCTCTCAATAACACCCTTCAGGACATTATCGCCCGGAGAAAGAGAATGCAGGGTTTTGAGGTACTGTGGGTGCCGGGTACGGACCATGCGGGAATAGCGACCCAGAACGTGGTGGAAAGACAGCTCGGCAAAGAGGGTACCGACCGCCATGAACTGGGGCGCGAGATGTTCGTGGAGAGGGTCTGGCAGTGGAAGGAGCAGTACGGAGGAACGATTATAAGTCAGCTTAAGAGGCTGGGCTGCTCATGCGACTGGGAGCGCGAGAGGTTCACGATGGATGAAGGCTGCTCGCTGGCCGTCAGGACCGTGTTCAAGAAGCTTTACGACCAGGGTCTGATCTACCGGGGGGAATACATAATAAACTGGTGTCCACGCTGCCATACCGCTATTTCGGATATAGAGGTCGAACACCAGGAGAAGACGGGCAACCTCTGGCACATAAGGTATCCGATGAGTGACGGTTCGGGCTATGTAGTGGTTGCGACCACCAGGCCGGAGACGATGCTTGGCGATACCGCGGTGGCGGTCAATCCGGACGATAAAAGATACTCTTCCGTGGTGGGAAAGAGTCTTATACTGCCTTTTGTCGGAAGGGAAATACCGGTTATCGAAGACAGGTTTGTCGATCAGGATTTCGGGACGGGAGCGGTGAAGGTAACACCGGCCCATGATCCAAACGACTTTGAGATTGGAAACCGGCACGGCCTCGAGCGCGTGAATATAATGAACCCTGACGGATCTATCAACGAAAACGGGAAGGTCTACGAGGGCCTGGACCGTTACGAAGCGCGGAAAGCCGTGGTGTCGGATCTGGGTAAACAGGGCTTGCTGGAAAAAACGGATGACCATTTGCACGCTGTGGGGCGTTGCTACAGATGTGATACAGAGGTTGAACCATATCTGTCAACACAGTGGTTTGTAAAAATGTCAGCGCTTGCGGTCAAAGGAATAGAGGTTGTAAGGGACCGGAAAGTTACTTTTATTCCGGAAAGGTGGGAAAAAGTATATTACGAGTGGATGGAGAATATCAGAGACTGGTGCATATCCAGGCAACTGTGGTGGGGTCACAGGATCCCGGTATGGTACTGCGATAAGTGTGGGAAAGAGCTTGTTGATATAGAAAAGCCTGAGGCTTGTCCTTGCGGATGCGGCGATCTTTCGCAGGACCCCGACGTGCTGGACACATGGTTCTCCTCCGGTTTATGGCCTTTTTCAACACTCGGATGGCCTGAAGACACCCGGGATCTCGCAAAGTTCTATCCAACCAGCGTTTTGACCACCGCGTTTGACATCATCTTTTTCTGGGTGGCAAGAATGATAATGATGGGTCTGAGGTTCATGGATGACGTGCCTTTCCACGAGGTTTACGTTACCGCTCTGGTGAGGGATTACGAGGGCAAGAAGATGAGCAAGTCGAGCGGCAATGTTATAGATCCTATCGACGTCATTGATGTTTTCGGCACCGATGCGCTCCGTTTTACGCTGGCTTCCATTGCGGTCCCCGGACGTGACATAAACATGAGCGAAGAACGTGTCGAGAGCAACAGAAACTTCGCGAACAAGATCTGGAACGCGTCAAGGCTGGTGCTTTCCAATGCGGAAACGGCACGGGATCCCATGAAGAGGCTGCTTTGTGGCGCAGAATATGAAGAGTGGACCGAAGCCGGGGAACTGGAACTCGCGGACCGATGGATAATCCAGAAATTATTTCAGCTGGCGGAGACAGTGGACGGCGCCATGGAGGAATTCAATTTCAGCGTTGCCGGGAAGGCTGTCTATCAGTTCTTCTGGGGAGACTATTGCGACTGGTACCTTGAGCTTGCGAAACTGAGGTTCTACCAGGAGGATGAGGAAAAGAAAAGGACCGCACAGGCCGTGGCACTGGCTGTGCTGGAGGCTTCGTTGAGGTTGCTGCATCCTTTTATGCCTTTTATTACTGAGGAAATATGGCAAAAGCTGCCACTACCCGGTGAATCGATCATGATTGAAACATGGCCTAAGGCGAGAAGGAGACTGGAGGACAAGAAAACCGCCCTTGATATGGAATCGATCCAGTCGGTTGTTGTAGGAATCAGGTCCGCAAGGTCTGAACACGGAATACCTCCGAACGATGAGGTGAAAGGCATCTTTCTTTGCGAGGGAACTGAACTCAGGCGGATACTGGAAAGAGAAAAGCTTTATGTTACCTCTTTGACCGGCTTGCTTGAACTGGTATTCGCGGAGAAGATTCCAGATGAAAGTTACGGGATAAGGGTAGTGGTGCCGGCAGCGGAAATATACCTTTCATGGTCCGGTGGGGTCGACAAGGGAGATGAGATTGACCGCCTCGGAAAGCGCCTTGCAAAGGTTGAAACCGACCTCGAGCGGTGCGTGGCAAAACTGTCGAACGAGTCATTTGTTACAAAAGCACCTGCTGAAATAATAGAGAAAGAACGAGCCAGGGAAGAGGAGCTTCTGTCCAGGAGGGACAAAATAAACCGGCAGATCAAAGCTTTGGGCGGTAAAAACCCTGAAAATGGCTGAACATGCGGCTGTCCGGTTCTGTTGGAAGTATTGATGCTTAATATATGATTTTCTATTTATGGAGTCTTGGTTGAAATATTCTCAAGCTGTGGAATATCTCGAAAGTAAAGTGGTTCTTGGAGTTAATCCTTCTCTGGAACGTATTCAAAAAGCCTGCGAAGCTGCCGGGAATCCACAAAACGATTACGATTCAATACAGATCACCGGAACAAACGGGAAGACATCTGTTTCGGTTATGACGGCTTCAATCCTGAGGGAATGTGGATTCCGGGTCGGTCTGTATACATCACCACATCTGGAGACGGTTCGCGAGAGGATCAGCGTTAACGGGAAGCTCATAACAGTGGAACAGTTTTCAAATCTTGTCGCCGAGACAATACCGGTGATAGAAAAGGTTGAAGGAGGTCTAAAAGAACAGCTGACTTATTTCGAAGTGGTGACCCTGATGGCTTTCCGATACTTCAAGCGCGTGAAAGTTGACGTGTCGGTTTTTGAGGTTGGGATGGGTGGAAGATGGGACGCCACCAATGTCGTCGATTGTGATGTCGCGGTGATAACGAATGTGGACATTGATCACACAAGTGAGCTTGGAGACACGTTGCAGGCTATAGCGGGGGAAAAAGTCGAGATAATAAACGAAGGGTGCATGGTCGTGACGGCTGAGCAAAGGCGGGACCTGTTAATGCTGATAGCGGACAAATGCGAGAATACAGGGGCCGAGTTGAGGGTTTTTGGAAGAGACTTCAGGATTGAATATTATGTTCCTTACAGGGTGGCCGGCGAGATCCCGTCCCAGTTCATATCGGTGCGCGGCCTCGACGCACGTGAGTTTAAAGACATCAAGCTTCCCATGATCGGAAAGCACCAGGCGGTGAATTCTGCTTGCGCAATCGTTGCGGCTCAGGGATACACTGAGCCCAGGAAAAGAACGGATACCGGCGCTTTTAAGCGTGCGCTGGAGAAGAGCCGTGCCCCCGGCAGAATCGAAATAGCTGGACAAAGACCCCTGTTGGTAATGGACGGTGCCCATAATGTGCATGCAGCCGACAGGCTGGCGATAACGCTTACCGGGGAGTTCGAATATGAAAAACTGATAATCGTGATCTCGGTTCTTGACGACAAGGACGCGCTGGGAATAATCAAAATACTCGGCGCGGTCGCGGATGAGATAATAGTTACCGAGAACAGAAACCACAGGGCTATCCCCGCGAGGCGTCTTGCCGCATATTGCCGTATCGCCGGGCTTGAACCAGTGGTGGAACCGGATTTCAGCGAAGCAGTCAAGCTGGCATATCAGAGATCGGGATTGAATGGTATGATTTGTATTACAGGTTCGCTATACACGGTTTCTGAAGCCAGGATATATTTTAAACATCAGAAAGCATCACGCGAAATGAAGCAAGACCGATAGGAGGATTATTCTTTGAATTCCGAGAGAACTCTAGTGATTGTGAAACCGGACGGTGTGCAGAGGAGATTGATAGGCGAGATATTAACTAGAATTGAACGAAAAGGTTACGTTATCAGTTCGATGAAAACCATGAAAATAGAAAAAGCTCTTGCGGAGAAACATTACCACGAGCATGAGAATCAACCTTTTTACGATGACCTGATTTCTTATATCACAAGCGGTAGAGTGGTTGTAGCGGTAGTAACCGGAGAAGGCTGCATTAACGGCCTCAGATATCTCATGGGAAACACGGACCCGATAAAAGCACCGCCTGGAACAATCAGGGGTGACTTCGCGACTAATGTAACAAAGAACCTGATTCACGGATCGGACACGCTGGAAAACGCCGAAAGGGAGATAGCTTTGTTTTTCCGTGAAGAAGACCTGGATATCTGAACCTGATACTTGAACGAAGTGTTGTCGCCTGGTTTTGCGTCAAGCCGCAGGAAATGAATAACCGGGAATAACTGCGATTGAAAATCTGTCTGATATATACAAAAAAGCAGTTTGAAGCCGGGCAGGCCGCGGTGTCGACAGGGCGCATATTCAACACATAAAAGTGACATTCAACTGAATTTATGCATAATTGGGATTTTAGACAGATATTAAAACAGCAGCACCCGAACAGCACGGGTTCGAGTGTGTGATTGGAGAACTGGAACGTGTCTTACTTTTCCAGATTATTTGGAACCGGGACATTCGGAAAAGATATGGCTGTGGACCTCGGTACCGCCAATACGCTTGTGTACGTCAAGGGCGAAGGAATAGTCTTGAACGAGCCGTCGGTTGTGGCGGTCAATACGATTACAAACGCAATCATCGCGGTGGGGGAAGAAGCCAAGAGAATGGTTGGCAGGACGCCTGCCCATATTGTCGCAATAAGGCCGTTAAAGGACGGGGTTATTGCCGATTTTGACGTAACCGAGAAAATGCTCAGGTACTTTATCCAGAAAGTGCACCAGAGGAGAGCACTGGCCAGGCCGAGGGTGGTCGTGGCGGTGCCCAGCGGGATTACCGGTGTCGAACAGAGGGCGGTCGAGGAAGCGACGATACAGGCGGGGGCCAGGGCGGCTTACATTATTGAAGAACCGATGGCCGCGGCGATTGGCGCGGGGCTTCCCATTCATGAGCCGATAGGAAACATGGTCGTCGATATCGGCGGGGGCACAACGGAGGTTGCCGTAATATCACTCGGGGGCATAGTGACCAGCCAATCGCTACGGGTTGGCGGTGACGAGATGGACGAAGCTATAATCACGTATATCAAGAAGGATTACCAGTTGATGATAGGGGAAAGGACGGCGGAAACACTCAAGTTAAAGATTGGGTCCGCCTTTTCAATAGGAATCGAGGACGAGGAGGCAGAGATAAAGGGGCGCGACCTCGCGTCCGGACTGCCGAAAACCGTGGTTGTCACCGCGGAAGAGATAAGGCATTCTATTGAAGAGCCTGTGAGTCAGGTTGTTCAAACCGTAAAAGACGCTCTGGACAGGACACCACCGGAACTTGCCAGCGATATCATGGAGCAGGGTATCGTATTAGCGGGAGGCGGATCGTTGCTTCTGGGTCTGGAGGAGAGAATAAGAAACGAAACGGGTATGCCTGTATATACCGCCAAGGACCCGCTGCTCAGCGTTGCCATGGGTTCCGGCAAGTGCCTCGAAGAGTTCGATATTATGAAGAAGGTCTTGATTTCATCAGCGGCATAAGCCATTAACTCCTGATTGCCATGTCTACAAATCGCAGCAGCAGAAGAAACCGGATAATTCTGATAGTGATTATTGTTTTATGCGTTACCATGATAACCATGTACGCCAGGGAGAGCGATTCCGGCCCCATCCACAAGGTACAGGATGTTTTCATGGATGTAATCTCTCCGATAAGTTCGGGATTTTCAAAGGTGTTCAAACCGATAAAAGACGGTTTCGTCAATGTTTTCAGGCTTCCCACTCTAGCCAGGGATAACGCTGAACTTGAGAAGAAGGTAGACCAACTGCGGAGGGAAAACATCGAAGCGGTTGAGCTCGAAAAAGAGTTGGAGGAACTGAAGAAGTTGCTGAACTGGGGTGAGGAGCATCCCGAGATGGAAACTGTCGGCACGGATATAATCGCCCAGTCCCCCGACAACTGGCAGAGGCTGATGGTTATAAAGAAGGGTTCGTCGAGCAACGTTCAGAAATACATGGCTGTCGTTTCCGCATCAGGCATGGTCGGCAGGATAATATCCGTCGGTACCTTTTCCTCTGTCGTGCAGTTGATAACCGACTCTCGTTCGGGGGTAGGGGCGAGGGTACAGCGCTCCAGGGAGACCGGGATAATAGAGGGAATGAATTCCGATGTCCTGAGGTTGGTTCCGATGAACGAAGAGGCGGATTTAAAGGTCGGCGATATAATTGAAACCAGCGGCCTCGGGGGAACGGTTCCCGCCGGAATAGCCATAGGAAAAATAAGCAAGATTAAAAAGAGAACCGAGGGCTTGTCCGAGCTTGTGGAAGTCGAACCTTTCGTAGAGTTTTCCAAGTTAAGTGATGTGCTTGTAATCATTACTCCGGAGCCGGAATCGGTGATCTTGAAGGGGACGCAGTGAGCCGGAAGCGTCAGGCAATCCTCGGACTTTTTATCATTACGGGGTTTCTTCTGCAGATTTCGGTAGTTCCGCATCTGCAGCTGTTCGGCGCCAAGCCGGACATACTTCTTGTCCTGGCAATAGTGGTCGCAATCCAGGACGGGCCCACCGCTGGAGCGGCAACCGGTTTTATCGGAGGCCTTTTCCAGGACATGATGAGTCCCGGCTACTTTGGTGTAAGTGCCCTCACCAAGGCCATGGCGGCTTACATGGCCGGCCTGCTCAAGGACATGACGATTACTTACTCGGTTCTGCTGCCGCTGATTATTACTTTTGCCCTGACTTTCTTTGAGCAGACTGTTTTTATGGCCTCGGTGGCGATTCTCGGGCAGGAGGGAATACCGCCTTTCGCTTTGCTGGATGTGTTTATATCGTCCGTCTATAACGTATTGATAGTGCTCTTGCTGTATCCTTTACTGAAAAGGCTGCACTTCGAAACGAAGGATAAGTCTATGGTTTTGTCCGATTCGCACGTGAAGCAGGTCGAGCGTGATTTACAATGAATATCAGGAAAAAAGTTAACAGGATGAAGTTGAGCGAGACGTCGTATTACCGGCCCGACATGGCCCAGGAGAGTTTCCAGAGACGGATCACCATGTTCGGCCTGTTTATCATAATAGTATTCAGCGTGCTTTTCGCCAGGATATGGTTTATGCAGATTGTATCCGGCGGAGAGTATAAGAAGGAGGCGGAGGGAAACCGCATCCGGGAGATATCGCTTGAAGCTCCCAGGGGCAGGATTCTTGACAGGTCTGGTGACGTGCTGGTGAAAAACAGGAGTTCTCTCGCCGCAACGGTTATTCCCGCCGAGATACTGAAGGATGAAGAAGTCATAAAGAGGCTTTCAAGGCTTCTCGGGATCGGAGAAAAGGACATAAAGGAAAAGATTGAAAAATCGCAGGACCCAAACAAGAGGGCGGTACTGATCGCGAGCGATATAAGTGAGGATGAGTACACTTACATTATGGAGCACCAGAGGGAACTGCCTGGCGTGAACGCGGAGAAAAAGCCTGTCCGGGAGTATGTGTACGGCAGCCTGGCGGCACATGTTATTGGTTATCTCGGGGAGATCTCTTCGGAATCGCTTGAAGAGAAGGAGGGCGAAAAGTACCAGGCAGGTGACGAGATCGGGCTGGACGGAGTTGAGGCGGTTTACGACGAAGATCTCCGGGGCGAGGTCGGTAAGTATAAAATCGAGGTCGACGCGTCAGGCGCGCTGGTAAACGATATATCTATCCGTGAGCCCCGGTCGGGATACAACCTCAGGCTGACTATCGATAAAGATGCTCAGATGGTGGTGGAGGAAGCGCTGAAGAGAGAGATGGACCTTGCAAGGACGCGTTATGACCCGGAGAGCGGCGAGAACTACAAAGCAACCGGCGGGTCGGCAGTTGTCCTCAATCCTCGTAACGGCGAGATAATAGCAATGGCGAGTTACCCTACGCTTGATTTGAACAAGTTTGTCGGCGGGATTGACGTTAAGACATGGAATGAGCTCAACGACCCTAAGAACAACGAGCCCTTAAGCAACAAGGCCACCATGAGCGAGCTCCCGCCGGGTTCAACCTTTAAGGTGGTAACCGGCCTGGCGGCCCTGGAGGAAGGCACATATACGATGGAGTCGCCGTTCCGGTGCGACAACAAGTATGTGAAAGGCGCCTTTGAGAAAACTCCGAAGCACTGCTGGAGCACACACGGGAACATCAACCTTTTTACGGGAATAGTGCAATCCTGCGATATCGTATTCTATGAGATCGGCTATGACTTCTACAACCGCCAGATCAACCAGGAGGGACGGCCGCTGTGGGACTACTCGAGCGACTTCAACCTGGGAAAGAAGACCGGTGTTGACCTCGCGAGCGAGTATGACGGAAGGGTCCCCAATCCTGAATGGAAGAAGCAGTTCAACGAGAACAACAAGGAGTACCAGGTCTGGTGGCCCGGGGACACCGTAAATATGGCTATTGGCCAGGGTGACCTGCTGGCAACACCCCTGCAGATGGCTTATCTGTACGCCGGGCTTGCCAACGATGGAAAATTTATAAGGCCGCACCTGATGAAATCTCTGGAAGACGAGGACGGAAAGGTGCAAAAGGAGGCCAGGAAGGAAGTGGTCTCGGAACTGACTTATGATAAAGAGCACCTGGACCAGGTATCTTCCGCCTTGACTGAAGTCGTGAAAGGGAAAGGCACCGCTGCTAAAACATTTGAGGGGTTCCCGCTAAACGCTATACCGGTAGCGGGCAAGACGGGGACCAGTGAGATCATTTCCAAACAGACGACCGCGTGGTTTGTCTGCTACGCACCTGCGAACGATCCGAAGTATGTCGTAGCCGTGGCGATAGAACAGGGTGGACATGGCGGGGAAAGCGCCGCCCCGGCCGCGCGGAGAATCCTCGAAGGGTTGTTCCAGATAGAGACCCAGGGTGAGATCCCACGAAGTCCCGGAGACTGAGAAGGTAGCCGCGAATGAGCAGGCATAAAAGAAAAACAGAGTTTTCGCCGGGGCTTGTGAAACCCAGGAACTTCAAGGAACTGCTGGGCCATATCCCCCTGAGGAGAATCGATAAGCTGCTGATAATGGCCGCTGTCGGTATTGCGTTATACGGTACACTGATGATATACAGCGCGACCCACGCGGGCGATAATCCGCTGCATTATCTTCAGAAGCAGTTGATATTTCTGGTTATAGCGTTAATTGCAATGGTGTTGGGCACAACCTTTGATTATCGTAAACTGATGTCCTACTCGAGGGTGATATACGGCGTGTCCATTATTTTGCTGCTGGTGGTATTGGTGTTCCCGGCCAAGGGTGGATCGCACAGGTGGATACCGCTGTTGCTGTTTGACCTTCAGCCTTCAGAGCTCGTCAAGCTGGCGGTAATCGTTATGCTTGCGACAATGATTACCGACAGAAGGTCGGAGTCGTGCTCAAATCTGGATTTCCTGAAAGCTCTGGGTATCGTACTCGTGCCGGTATTTCTGGTGTTTGTGGAACCTGATCTCGGGACATCCATATCGATATTCATAATCTTTCTGTTCATGATAATCATAGGGGGAGCCAGGTTAAAGCAGGTGTCGGTACTTGGAGTTGGCACTATCGGGGCCGCCGCGGTTCTTATTCAGTTCGGCCTGCTGAAAACTTATCAGCTGAACAGGTTGATGGTGTTCATCAAGCCTGACCTCGATCCCCTTCATGCAGGGTACAACCTGACCCAGTCAAAGATCGCGATCGGGTCGGGTCAACTGTTCGGCAAGGGCCTCTTTCAAGGTACGCAGACCAACTTGAAGTTTATACCGGCGCACCATACCGACTTTATATTTTCTGTAGTGGGAGAAGAGTTGGGATTCATCGGAGCCGCTATGCTTCTGGGCCTGTTCGGTCTGCTCATATGGAGAGGATTCAAGATTGCGTTGACCGCCAAGGAGCCGTTCGGAATGATGATGGCGACCGGAATACTTATCATGCTGTTTTTCCAGATCATGGTAAACATAGGGATGGCGATAGGAATAATGCCGGTCACGGGCATAACGTTGCCTTTTATGAGTTACGGGGGCAGTTCACTGATTTTGAATTTCTTCTGCGTCGGCCTGCTCGTTAATATTGGAATGAGGCGCTTCCCGCAAGGTTCATAACAGTACAAGACTTTACAGTGGAGTTAATAGCATGGTTGATGAAAGCAGTACCCGATCGGGTTTCATAGGTTTGATAGGCAGACCGAATGTTGGTAAATCCACTTTACTGAACAGGATTGCGCATAGAAAACTCTCTATAACGTCGGACAAGCCGCAGACCACCCGGAACCGTATTAGGGCCGTCCTTACCGAACAGGAATCGCAGCTCGTTTTTGTGGATACCCCGGGATTCCACAAGCCGAGGGAAGCGCTCGGTGAAAAGCTCAACGCTATGGTACGTACGACGATGAGGGATGTGGATGTGATCGTTTTCGTTCTTGACGGAACACAGACCATAGGCAAGGGAGACGTATTCATAGCAGGGGAACTCGAAAAAGTGGACACCCCTGTCATCGGAGTAGTGAACAAAGTGGATCTGCTCGACGAGGGAAGGATACTGTCCCAACTTGAGGTTGCGAGTCACCTGTTTCAGTTCGGGGAACTGTTCCCGGCTTCCGCGACAAGCGGGCGAAACGTTGAAGAACTGGTTGAGACGCTTGTTGGATACCTGCCTGAAGGACCATGGTATTTTTCGCCGGACACAAAGACGGACCAGCCGGAGAGAGTGCTTGTCGGTGAGTTGATAAGGGAAAAAGCGCTCGAGCTTACTCATGATGAAGTCCCGCACAGCGTTGCCGTATTGATCGAGACGATAGCTCCGAGAGAAGACGGGGTGCTGATTGAGATCGAAGCGGTGATCTATGTGGAGCGGGAATCTCAGAAAGGCATCATCGTGGGAAAAGGCGGCAAAATGATTCGTGAGATCGGGACAAGGGCAAGAAAAGATATCGAACCCCTTCTCGGAAATAAAGTATTTCTTGACTTAAGGGTAAAGGTTGCGAAGAACTGGTCGAAAAATCCGGAATTCATAAAGAAGCTCGAGTACGAGTAGTTAAGAAGGCAGATGGAAGAACGAATAAGAGTTATAGCTGAAACCCTCCAGGACATGATAATCAGGGGGGATATTTCCCAGGCTGTCACAACGGCTTCAGAACTGCATTCAGCGGACCTGGCTGAAGCATTGAAGCATATTGATCTTGACGACCGGATCGAGATACTGATCAACATGGAGCCCAGAAACGCCGCTATGGCGCTGTTGGAACTGGAAGACCCGGATCAGGTGGAAATAGCCGGTAGATTAAGGACAGGCGAACTGTACGAACTGCTTGTGAACATGCCGGTCGATGAAGCGGTTGACCTCCTCGGCGATATTACCTTCGAGCAGAGGATCAGGCTGTTCGGGCTTTTCGGCCGGGAAGAGGCCGGTGAATTCAGGGAACTTCTCAGGTACCCTGACGACACCGCCGGCGGATTGATGACACCGGATTTTTTGTCGGTTCACCCTTACGACACCGTCGGTGAAGTAATTGAAATGATAAGGTCGGCGCCGGAGGATGTTGAGACAATATACTATATCTATGTATTGTCTGAAGACGGGGTCCTCAGGAATGTTCTTTCGCTCAGGGAGCTTATCGTCTCACAAAAGGAAAAAAAAGTCGGTGAAATGGCTCCAAGAAAAGTGATCGCCGTGGAACCTGACGATGACCAGGAACTGGTTGCGGAGCTTATCAGCAAGTATGACCTCCTGGCCGTTCCGGTAATGGATGCGTCGGGCAGGATGCTCGGCCTTGTAACGGTGGATGACGTTATGGATGTTATCGGTGAAGAGGTTGAAGAGGACATAATGCGGCTTGCGGGGGCTACCACGGCTGAGGAGGACACCAGGCCGGGACTGGTCTCGGACATATCGAGGAGACTGCCGTGGTTTTTTCTGGCGGCCGCCCTGGAGATACTTATTGCGGGTGGAATTCTGAAGATGTATTCGGATGTTCTATCCGAATTCATTATACTTGTGTTTTTTATTCCATTATTAGTGCTGATGGGTGGAAATATCGCGATCCAGTCGTCAACGATAATCGGGCACAGGCTTTCAGACGGCTCTTTCAGCCGAAGCGTTATCAAGGCCGTGTTTAAGGAAATGTTATGGGGTGTTATCATCGGGGTTCTGACCGGAGTTGCCGTGGGTCTGATCGCATTTCTGCTCGATCAGGACGTCAGGGTGGGTTTCGTTGTAGGGTTCTCGCTGACGTTTACGGTTATCGCGGCGTCGATGATCGGTTGCGCTTTCCCGGCGGTTATGAGGTTAGCCGGCCGCGACCCCGGGGGCCTGCCGGGCCCTCTGGTGGGCACAACAATGGATATGGTAAGTCTGGGGATCTACCTCGGAGTAGGTCTGTTGTTGATCAAGTGATCGAAAAGGCCGAAATCAGGATGATGCGGCACTTCAAAAAACAGGGTGGGGCGTGAAAAATATTTTCGGGATATCATTTGATGAACTGAAAAACATTATTGACTATACGCTTCTTAAGCCGCAGGAGACCAGGGCAAAGTACGTCGCGTTTATCGATGAGGCGATGAAATGGTCTTTTGGTGCCGTTTTCGTCCCTTCGTGTCACGTAGCCCTTGCCGCAAATTACCTTGCTGGGTCAACGGTAAAAGTAGGAACAGTGGTTTCTTTTCCGTATGGTTTTGCGTCCCCGGAGGCGAAGGCGGATGAGTCGGTTGTGGCGCTTGAAGACGGGGCAACAGAAATAGACGTTGTGATGAACATATCAGAAGCTCTATCGGAAAACTGGGATGCGGTGGGGGAAGATCTGTCGACCGTATCTTTCGCGGTGCGCGAGTGGGAGAAGTACTCCGGGGCGGATCCGGTGGTGCTCAAAGCTATTCTGGAGACACCGTATCTGTCGGACGAACAGATAACAGAAGCATGCCGAAGGGTGGAGGGGTCAGGTTTCAATTATGTTAAGACCGCAACCGGAGTCGGTCCCGGGGGTGCGAAAAGCGAAAACGTTTCAATAATGCGCGCTGCGGTCGGGGACCGTCTTGGGGTAAAAGCATCCGGAGGAATACGAACATGGAAAGACGTGTGCGGGATGCTTTCCGCGGGGGCTGACAGAGTCGGCACCAGTGCGGGGCCGCAAATTATGGAGGAGTACCTTGTCGAATCCATGTGATGGAAAGCCAGGGTTCAGTTCGCGGAGGGAAAACGCTCCACTGTACAGTGATTTCGGCATCGTTTTGAGGTCATATAAACTTGGAGAGGCGGATAAGATACTGAGGATCATGACCCGGGAAAACGGCAAAGTATCGGCGGTGGGAAAAGGGGTCCGGCGGACCAGAAGCAAGTTCGGGGCAAGACTGGAGCCTTTTACCTGTTTAAAACTTCTCATTCACAAAGGTAAAACGCTTGATATCATAAACCAGGCCGAGATCGAGAGTTCGTTTCATCAACTCCGGGAAAACCTGGACCTTTTTGTCTGTGCCTCCGCAATGGCAGAACTGGTGGATTGCGTCCTGGTTGAAAGGCAGAAAGACGGCGGTCTTTTTGATTTACTGTATAAGTACCAGACAATTATGGAAAGATCACCCGGCAAGGCCGCGCTGGTTCAGGCCGGATTTGAATTCACCGTAATGGCAAGGGCCGGGTACGAACTGAATACCGGTTCATGCGCGGCATGTTCCGGGGTAGAAGGAAAAGAGTGTACTTCATTTTCCATTCGCCTGGGTGGACTGATCTGCGATAAATGCAGAAAAGAGAAAAGTCCACTGACCGGAAAGCTCATTAAGCTCAGTAATGAGTGCATCGCGCTTATAATCTTAATAGCTGACGGTGGGGAAAAGAACTGGCTTGAAGGTGAGTGGAACGCAACAGCCCAGAGAGAAATGAGATACCTGATGGATAGAGTTCTGGAACATTGGATGGAAAGGGATTTCAAGTCGCACCGTGTATTAAAGAGTATCCCAGGAAGTTAACTAGAGTAAGGTTGGTGAGATGACGGATAATAAACTGAAAATCCCGGAAAACGTCGCGATCATCATGGATGGAAACGGACGGTGGGCGACATCAAAGGGTTTGAGCCGTATAGAAGGCCATAAGGCGGGGGAGCAGTCAGTTGTGACGACGGCCAGGAAAGCATCCGATCTTGGGATAAAAGCCCTGACTCTATACGCGTTTTCAACGGAGAACTGGAAAAGGCCGCCGGACGAGGTTGAGTTCCTCATGCATTTCAACGCGGAAATCCTTGGGATGAGGGTTACAGAGTTTCATTCCAGGAACATGAAAATACGGTTCCTGGGGCGGAGGGACCCTCTTCCGGATATGCTGCTCAGAAAGATGGACGACTCTACGGAGTTGACCAGGAACAATACTGGAATGAAGCTGAACATCGCGCTCAACTACGGGGCCAGGGCGGAACTCGTCGACGCAATGCGTGAAATTGCGGTACAAGTCAGGAACGGCGACCTCGAGCCGGGCGAGATAGAAGAAGAAACCATCAGCAGCCACCTGTATGCGCCGGATTTGTCCCATTACGATTTGATGATCAGGACTGCGGGGGAGATGCGAATCAGCAATTTTCTACTCTGGGAACTTGCCTACACCGAACTGTATGTAACCGATACCCTCTGGCCTGATTTCAGGGGCGAAAATCTTGAAGAGGCAATTGATGTATTCAATCAACGGGTAAGGAAGTACGGGGACGTTGTGGAATAACAGAACGGGGAATCAAGAGGCCGATCTGAGGCGGTCAGATACTAGTTGACGTTCACCCGGTACTTACTGAAGAGTTTGTAATGCTCCGTGCTCAATGACGATACGGGAAGAGGCGGAAAAGGCCTTTAATATCCGGCGTGCTCAGCAATACCGAGTTTCTTCAAACGTTTCTGCGTAGGGATGCCCACTTCATTCCAGCCCCGGATCTTATAGTACTTCAATAGAAGCTTGGTGAGAGGGACGACATTGCCCGCCGACGGACCCTCCCTGAAAGGTTCCCCGATAAATCTGAGGGGAAGGGTATCGTCTTTGCTGGTGAAGCCTTCCCTGAGGTTGAAAAGCCTTTCCATGTTAAAAACCCTTTCACCCGCGAGGAGAAGAGTGTTACGGTTGAACCGCACACCGGTTACATATGAGAGCGCGCTGTAATACTCAGACATATTGACAAAACTATGAGACATGCGCGGAAAATTCGAGGAAAAGAAACCGATAATCCAGTGAGGTAGCCTGGTCGTGAAGCCGGGTACCGTTGAAACGCAGTAGCACGCACGGTGGCAGGCGACCAGGCAGTCAAGAGCGCCGAACATGTTCTGGGCGAATACCGTCGTCTCGGCTTTGCCGCCGGAGGAGGTGGGGTTAATCTCAACCGGCTTCCCCTGGGATTCCGGGGCCGCCATCATCGAGCCGACATGGCTTCCGCCGTGCGGACAGGTGGCATAAGCGAGACCCTGTCCCCAGCCGCCCCTGGGATCATAACCGGACATCTCGAGCCCCTTGACGGTCATTGCGTATTCGGAGTAACCGTACTTGGAGACGAGGCGCATCGCACCTTCCGACAACTCGGCTCCCGGGCCCCTGGCTTCAGCGATCAACGGTAGAAGAGGGCCGATGTCCTCACCCCGGCCGAACCTCAAGGGAAGTCCCATTTTTCCTCTTTCAGAGAGTTCTATCGCCGCGGCGATTGTTCCGCCCGTGCTGATGGGGTCCATGCCCAGCAGGTAACAAAGGTAATTATTGCGGATTATCGTGTCCAGGTCGTCAATCATCAAGTTGCTTCCGAGCATAACCAATGGCTGGTAACCGGGACCTTTTACCCTGAAAACGTCCTTATGTGTCGCAAGCTTCATCTCGGAGGTGCAGTTGACCGGACAACCGGGACAGTCGAAACCTTTTCTTCTGATCTGGGAACGGAGAGATTCGCCGGTAATTTTCAGGTAATGGTCGTATGTGCCGAAAGTAAAGTTCCGGGTGGGAAGGATGCCTTTCTCGTTGGACCGTGTCACGTTGCTCGCGGTACCGTATCTGGGGAAGCAGTCAGGGGTCTTCAACCGTTCTTTAATAGTCTCAACCGGCTGCTTCAGGCGGTCCGAATCGAAAACCGTCGTCTTAAACGTCCCGCCGGCCCTGATCGCTTTCAGAAGTTTGGAACCCATTACAGCGCCCGTCCCACCCCTTTGAGCTGTGTGTTCTCCGGAAACTATGGTAGCGAAACGGACCAGGTTTTCACCGGCGGGGCCGATACACAGCATACTGGCTTTGCTGCTCTCGAGGAGTTCCTGGGTCCTTGCCACATTGGCGCCCCAGATATTTTCCGCGTCTCTCAGCTTCCACTGTCCCTCTGTGATATCTAAAAGCACCGGCCGGGGGGATTTGCCCCTGAAAATCAATCCATCGTAACCGCATGACTTCAGTTTTTCCGCGAAATCACCGGAAAGAGAGGAGCATACGATGGTACCTGTCAGTGGGGACCTGGTACAGATGCACAGGTTGTTGACCGCCGGGATCGACAGGCCGGTAAGCGGGCCGGTAAGCATGACCAGGGCGTTGTTGGGTTCCAGCGGGTCAACGTGCGGATCCAGACCGTTGAGGAGCAGCCATGCTCCGATTCCCCTTCCGCCGACGAACTTCTCGTAAACTTCTTCGGGCACCGTGAACTCTTTGGCGCTTCCGTCGTTTAAATTAAAGTTTAAGAGTTTTCCGGCGTAGCCGTTCACACTGATCCTCTTGCAGAAAATAATATAAATTACGCAAAATTCATATTTACTTCGACAAGAAGGCGGACATTACCTGTCGGCCGGGGTACCTTCATCCGGTTCCGGCCGTTATAATATTCTGAAAGTCGTTGGAATCTGATCCAGTATGGTAACTGTCCTTCTGTTAACTCAGCGAGGTGAAGCTGTTGAAGAAACTGATTGTGCCCTTGATAATGCTGTTGCTGACAGCCGGTGTTTTTCTTTCGGGATGCGGCAAGAGCGCCGAAGACATTGTAAAAGAAGCAATTCGGGCTTCAAAGGAACAGAAAAGCGCGAGCTTTCAAATGGAGCAGAATATCCAGCTTCCCCGCGCCCCGATAACGGACGGCCGTCTTGGGACCCAGGAGTTCATTCAGAACTCGGAAGGTGATGTCGATCTTCGAACCGGCGACGCGCTTGTCATGACCGAACTTGCCCCTGGTGTTCCGGTCTCGATGCTGCAGATAGGCGATAAGCAGTATTGGGAACTGGCCGGCAACTGGTATGAGGTTCCGCAGGCCCAGCAGATACAGTCGTCGATAACCGAAACCCTGTCGATTTCCCAGTATTTGCAGTACTTCAAGGAAATGAAAAAGCTTGGAGATGTGAACATCGACGGTGAAGACTGTTACCATGTCCGTGGATGGCCTGATATGGCGGAGATGATAAAGCTTCCCGGTGTGACCGACTTACTGAAAGACCCTCAGGGGGAGCAGATAAGAACGGTGGATGAAATCGAGGAAATGAAGTTCATTTGTGACTTCTATATCATGAAAAGCAACTATTATGTCAAACAGTTCAACGGTCAGATAGAGTACAGGGCCGGCGAGGATTTCATCAAGCACGGTTACGCGGAGGCGGGTGACGTGATAAAAGCGGATTCTTCAATCATGTTTTCTAATTTCGACAAGAACCTGAACCTCAAGGCGCCTGAAAACGCGCAGCCGCTGCCGGTGCAGCAGCCCGCCCAATAGATAATCTCCAGGTGTACCGGGTCTTGTGTTTTGAGAAAAGAAAACAAAAGACCTGAATATGTGTTTAACTTAATTTAAAGCCCTTCATGGTCACCGGGAGGGCTTTTCTATTTTATTTTTAAGTTGATATTTCAGGTAACCGTGGGCAGGAATGATTCCCGGTTCAAGTCAAAATAGTTCCGGAATGCGGTTTGACCGAGTTCATGGCAAGAAACCGAATTTCGGGTTACCCGTCAACCTTGCTGGCCTGGTTATTGTAGAATATCGAAAGCGAAATACTGATTTGTGAGAGGAATTGAATTGGCGAAAAGTAAAAAAAAGAAAAAACCGGCTGGAGCCAAGAAGCCGGCATACGCAAAAGGCAAACCGCCGGGGCAGAAGTCAAAAAGTACGGCGGCGAAGAGTTCCGGCTCCACAGGCGGCGGATCAAAGGGCGGTTCCAAGAAGAGCGGTGCCGCGGAAGAAAGGCCGCAACAGTGGAACATTATCAGGCAGGGTAGCCCGGAGATGAAAGCATTCCTGTTCCTGCTGATTTTAGTGGCCGCAGTTTCCTTTCTTCAGTATCCGTACATTCAGGAGCAGTGGCAGGAAACCTATAAAGTTGATAAGAAAGATTATCCGCAGAAACTCAAGGAATTTGAGAAGAAGTATCCGACTGAAAAAGAACAGAAGGAAAACGATAAGGAAAAACCGGTTGAGCCTATAAAGCCGACATTTCAGATATTCATTTTAAATATCGGGCTGACGAGCATTTTGATGATGGCGATGGTTATCTTCCTGGGCATAAACGTTCAGAGGAGAACCGATTTGAAGACACCATTAATTGACGACGCTATTGAAGGTAAGTTTGAAGCTTCAAAGTTGGGGGACCTGGCTGTAAGTTCAGCCATATGGAGTGTTGTAGCTCTTGTGCCGCTTACCGCGGGGCTTCTGGTTACGAAGCTGGCAGGCGTCC
This sequence comes from Actinomycetota bacterium, assembly GCA_016927325.1. GTDB lineage: Bacteria > Actinomycetota > Geothermincolia > Fen-727 > Anoxymicrobiaceae > JAFGMY01. The sequence continues at coordinate 23,065 of JAFGMY010000156.1, forward strand.
CCGATGAAGCCGCGCTGGTTACTATTCCCTTCTGGAAGCAGTGTCTTAACCATATCTACGTCGCTATGAACCTGCAGCTGATGCTGGTGTTTTTGCTTGTATCATCGCTGGTGTGGCTCTTTTCGAAATACCGCAGTAAGCTTAAGCTCGAGCCTCATTGGGCGGCTATCGCAACCGCCACGCTAATATCGTTGCTGTATGCGACCATGATAAGTATCGTCCCCGGGGAAAAGATCATATTCCCGGTAATTACGGGTGTCGCCGTCTCGGTTTCACTGGTTGGAATATTAGGCTATCTTTACTGGAAAAAGGGCCTTGAGTACTCATTGCTGGCGGGGATAATAAGTTTCGGAGTTACACCGCTTCTGGCTTCTGTTATCATCTGATTTTCGAGAAACGGGGTCTTTGTTGTTATGAGCCTTACATTGCAGAAGATAATACTGACACTCGAGCGTTACTGGTCGGACAACGGTTACGTTCTGGTGCAGCCATATGATATGGAGGTCGGGGCGGGGACTTTCCATCCCGCCACCCTGCTGCGCTGCCTGGGGCCGGAGCCCTGGAGAGCCGCCTACGTGCAGCCTTCGAGGAGGCCGACCGACGGAAGGTATGGCGACAACCCGAACCGTGTGGGAAGACATTTTCAGTTCCAGGTAATCGCCAAGCCTTCACCGGAAAACATTATCGACCTGTATCTCGAAAGCCTTTACGCGCTGGGTATTAACGCAAGCGAACATGACATCCGTTTCGTTGAAGACGACTGGGAGTCGCCTACCCTGGGCGCATGGGGTCTGGGCTGGGAGGTCTGGCTGGACGGAATGGAGATCACACAGTTTACGTATTTCCAGCAGGTGGGAGGATTTGACTGCAGGCCGGTGTCCGCCGAGATAACCTACGGGCTTGAAAGAATCGCGATGTACGTTCAGAACGTGGACAGCATGTTTAACGTAATGTGGAACGAAGAGGTTTCGTACGGTGAGTTGTATCACAGGGCCGAGGTCGAGATGTCGACGTATGCTTTCGAGAAGGCCGAGCCATCAGCACTTTACCGGATGTTCTCCGACTTCGAGGCTGAATCAAAGCGTTTGTCGGAAGAGGGACTCGTCTTTCCGGCATATGAGGACTGCCTCAAGTGTTCCCATATATTCAACCTGCTCGACGCGCGCGGCGCGATAAGCGTAACCGAGCGGACCTCGTTTATAGCAAGGGTAAGAGCGCTGGCCAGACGATGCGCCGGAAACTACCTGAAGTGGCGGGAAGACATAGGCCATCCTCTTATGGAATCCTGGAAAGAAAGTCGAAAGGCATAGATGGAGATATTACTGGAAATCGGAACGGAAGAACTGCCGGCGTCCGCGGTTTACAGCGCAATGGGGCAAATAAGCAAGTTAATTCCTGAGATTCTCGCATCCGCAGGACTGGGAGAGTGCGGTTTGAGCGTCTATGGTACCCCAAGACGCCTGGCCGCGGTTATTACCGGTATTGCCGGGCAAACCGAGGCCAGAGTGATAAGAAAAAAAGGCCCCCCTCTTTCAGTTGCGAAGGACGGCGGAGGCGCCTGGACAAAAGCTGCTGCGGGGTTCGCGAAATCCCAGGGCGTTGAGGCGGATGAACTGGTTGTGGAAGACATGCCCGGAGGGAGTTATGTGTTCGCGGTGACACACGAAAAGGGCCAGGCGGCCGACGATATGGTCCCCGGACTCATGAAAGAGATTGTGGAGTCGCTCAAGTTCAAGAAATCCATGCGATGGGGAGACGGAGAGGAAAGGTTCAGCAGGCCGGTAAGATGGATCCTCGCGATAGACCAGGACGGGAACGTTCTGCCCTTCAAATTCGGTGATCTCTCTTCGTCAAATAAGAGCTACGGACACAGGTATCTCTCTCAAGGTCTGATAGAAATTACAGACCCTGCTTCATACATCGAAACAATGAAGCGGAACTTCGTGATTGTCGACCCGCGGGAAAGGAAATCCGTAATAGTCGAGTCCGGTGAGAGGGCATGCCGCGAACTGGATTTCGTCGCTGACTTCGATGATGACGTCCTGTATGAAGTTGTCCAACTCGTGGAGTGGCCGGGCGTAATCATGGGCCGGTTCAGCGAAGGGTACCTGAGGGTTCCGAGGGAAGTGCTGGTGCATTCCATGGAAGAGCACCAGAGGTATTTCCCCGTCGTCAAAAAGAACGGCGACATCGCGAACAGGTTCATCGCCGTTCATAACGGCGACAGCGAACATGAAGAAATCATACGAAACGGAAACGAGCGGGTTCTCGCGGCGCGGCTCGCTGACGCGGAGTTTTTCTTTGACGAGGACCTGAAGACCAGGCTGGCTGACAGGACGGACGACCTGAAGCAGGTGGTTTACAAGTCTGAACTCGGCAGCATGTATGAAAAATCACTCAGGCTTTCGATGATAGCGGGAGCGATCGGTGAGAAGCTGAAGCTGGATTCCCTCGCGGTGGATACCGCGAAAAGAGCGGCGGTTCTCGCCAAATGCGATCTTGTTACTCACATGGTCAACGAGTTTCCCGGGCTCCAGGGGAAAGTAGGAGAGATCTACGCGGGGATGACCGGGGAAGACGAAGGTGTGGCGGCGGCGATCGGAGAGCAGTATGCTCCGAAGAGCACTGGAGACAAGCTTCCTGAATCGATCCCGGGCGCGGTACTTTCAATAGGTGAAAGAATAGACAACCTCGTGTCGTCGTTCGGGCTGGGACATGTGCCTTCCGGTTCGGAGGACCCTTACGGGCTTCGGAGGCAGGCGGCGGGCATGATCATGATAATGCTCGACAAAGAGTTTTCTCTATCAGTGATAGATATTGTCAGGGATGCGGCGGGTTTTATCGAAGAGGAGGACCATGGATTTGAGTGGAACGATCGGGCGGAGGAAGCGTTTCGCGAATTTCTGATATCCCGGGAGAAGAGTTATTACTACGAAAAAGATTACAGGTATGACCTGGTTGACGCGGCGATCGAGCTTGAATGGGATAGACCGCTGGAAGGGGCGAAGCTGCTTGAAGCGATGGTCGAGGCAAGAGAAAGTGGCCTGCTTTCAAGACTCTATACGGGGTTTGAGCGTTGTCATAACCTTTCACGCGGGCATGAAGCCGGTAAACCGGTGGTTGAGCTCGCGGTCGAGGATATAGAAAAAGAGCTGCTTGAGCTGATAGATGCCGTGGGACAGAAGATCGACGGCTTTCTTTCAGGAAGAGAGTATATGGCGGCGCTTCTGGCTCTCGAACCGGTAAGCGAGGCTGTCGACAGGCTTTTTGATGAGGTACTTATAATGGATGAGGATCCCGGCATCAGGGCCAACAGGCTGTCCATGCTCGCGAATATAAGTGTTTTATATGGAAAGATTGCGGAGTTCTCAAAATTAAAATGGGATTAAAAGCTTCGCTTATTCAAGGAAAGAACGGCAGTCAATAGAAGGAGGAACCGCAGTGGCTACCAAGTACGTCTACGACTTCGAAGAAGGAAATATGGAGATGAAAAACCTGCTGGGAGGCAAAGGCGCCAACCTTGCCGAGATGACCGGCATGGGGATACCTGTGCCACCGGGTTTTACAATTACGACCGAGGCCTGCGTACATTATTCAAGGAATGGAGAGTACCCCCAGGGATTATTGGAAAGTATAAAAGAGCATCTAGGCGAACTTGAGCGGAAAATGGGCAAGAAGCTGGGAGATTCCGGAGATCCTTTGCTTGTATCGGTCAGGTCGGGAGCGAGAGCGAGCATGCCAGGTATGATGGATACGGTATTGAACCTCGGTCTTAACGACAGATCAGTTGAAGCGCTGGCGGAGAAAACCGGGAACCCGCGTTTCGCCTGGGATTCGTACAGGCGTTTCGTTGCAATGTACGGTGACGTGGTCCTGGGACTCAAACCGGAAACCAAGGCGGAAAGGGATCCGTTCGACGCCCTTCTGGAAGACAAGAAAAAAGCCGCCGGGGTGGAGCAGGACAATGAACTGACGGCCGAACAGCTTAAGGAGCTGGTAGGCGAGTTCAAGGCGGAAATCATGAAGAGGAAAGGCGTTGAGTTCCCACAGGACCCGACGGAGCAGTTGAACGGCGCGATAATGGCGGTTTTTAAGTCATGGGATAATGAAAGGGCGGTCGCCTACAGGCAGATGTACGATATTCCCGGTGACTGGGGGACGGCGGTAAACGTTCAGTCAATGGTATTTGGAAACACCGGCACCGATTCGGGAACCGGGGTGGGTTTCACCAGGAACCCGGCGACGGGTGACAACGAAGTGTACGGCGAATATCTGCTGAATGCGCAGGGAGAAGATGTGGTTGCCGGAATCAGGACCCCCGAGAAGATCGAAAAGTTGAGGAGCGAACTTCCGGAGTCGTATGAAGAGCTTATGCGCATTCGTGAAGTGCTTGAAAACCATTACCGTGACATGCAGGATTTCGAGTTCACCATCCAGGAAAAGAAGCTCTGGATGCTCCAGACCAGAGTCGGCAAGCGTACCGGCATGGCGGCGATAAAAATAGCGGTGGACATGGTGGAAGAAGGCCTGATAACCACTGATGAGGCGGTCGGCCGGATCGATCCCGAAGGGCTGAACGATCTGCTGAGGCCTGTTTTCGATCCTGAATCGATAAAGAAAGCTTCCGCCGAGGGCAGGATGATAGCGACGGGAACCAAGGCCGGTCCCGGTGCGGCCACCGGTGAAGTGGTTTTGTTCGCATCCGACGCACATGAAATAAAGAGCAAGAATCCGGACGCCAGGCTTCTGCTGGTACGGCATGAGACAAGCCCCGAGGATATAAAGGGCATGGCCGCAGCAGAAGGGTTTTTGACCCAGTTTGGAGGCGCGACGTCTCACGCGGCGCTCGTTGCGAGACAGATGGGCAAAGTCTGCATTGTTGGATGCGGCGCTCTGGATATCGATTATGAAAACCTCCTGGTGAAGATTCCTTCCAATGGAAAGACCGTCGAGATAAAACAGGGCGACTGGATATCAATCGATGGAACGACCGGAGAGGTTTATCTTGGGAGAATAGAGACCCGGCCTTCCGAGGTCGAACAGGTGCTGATAGGTAAAACGATGAAGCCGGACGAGTCTGAAGCCTTCCAGCGTTTCGAGAAGCTGCTTTCATGGGCTGACGAGTACCGCCGGTTGAATATCAGGACCAACGCGGATACTCCGGGCCAGGCCGAGCAGGCAATCGCTTTCGGGGCAGAGGGTATTGGACTCTGCAGGACGGAGCATATGTTTTTCGGAGGCGAGAGAATACTCGCCGTGCGCCAGATGATTCTCGCCGAAAACGAGGCCGGGAGGAGGGAAGCCCTGGAAAAGATCTTCCCGATGCAGAAGGAGGATTTCGCAGGGATCTTCCGTGTAATGGGAACAAGGCCGGTTACGATAAGACTTCTGGACCCGCCTTTGCACGAGTTCCTTCCGCATGAGGCTGAAGAGATAGAGCGGGTAGCATCGGAGCTTGGAATAGACGCCGCTGAGGTCGAGGAGCGCAACCGGAGGCTGAAGGAAGCGAACCCCATGCTGGGCCACAGGGGCTGCAGGCTGGGAATTACTTATCCCGAGATTTACGAAATGCAGGTCAGAGCTGTCATAGAGGCCGCCTGCGAAGTAAAGAAAGAAGGTCTCGCCCCGAGTCCCGAGATTATGATACCTCTCGTCGGGAGTTCCTCCGAAATGGCTGTTACCCGTGAAATGGCGGTAAGGGTGGCGGATGGTGTCATAAGAGAAAGCGGTGTTGATCTGGACTACATGGTGGGGACGATGATAGAGCTTCCAAGGGCCTGCATCGTAGCCGACAAGATAGCGGAAAACGCGGAATTTTTCTCATTCGGAACCAACGACCTTACCCAGACCACATTCGGCATTTCCCGTGATGATGTCAAAGGTTTCCTGCCGACATATCTCGAGAAGGAAATCTACCCGGCGGATCCTTTTCAGAGGCTCGACCGGGAAGGAGTCGGCGGTCTCATGAAGATTGGAATCGAACGCGGCAGGAACCAGCGTCCCGATTTGAAAATTGGAATATGCGGCGAGCACGGAGGAGAGCCTTCGTCGGTGAAGTTCTGTGACGCAGCCGGCTTGAACTACGTTTCATGTTCCCCGTTCAGGGTACCGATCGCGAGGCTTGCCGCCGCACAGGCATCGCTGGAAAATAAATAAGACTAACCAGAAATCAGATATCCGGCAAAAGGCCTGCGGAGGGCGCCGGCCGCAAAATATGCGGTTCGGGTGTTCACGATTTAAGGAAGTTGCCGTGGAGGTGGATTATGCTTGTTGTTGGAATAAACGGTTCGCCGGACAATGAAGGGAATACCGCTTATATTCTGAAAAGGGTGTTGGATGCAGCCGGGCGGAAAGGAGCCGAAACAGCGGTAATCAATGTGATGGACGCGCTGGAAGGCCAGAAATGGCCTTACTGTAAGGCGTGCGGCTCGCCATGTCCCGGAATATGCCATGAAAATGAAAACCTGAGCCGCGCTTATGAGGTGCTGTCAAGAGCGGACGCTCTTGTAGTTGGAAGCCCGGTATACTTTGGAACCGTAAGTGCCCAGTTGAAAGCTTTCTGGGACAAAAGCAGGAACCTGCGGAGGAGCAAGGCACTTGTAGGCAAACCTGCAGGGGCGGTAACGGTCGCGGCGGCAAAGTACGGCGGACAGGAAACGACAATCAAGGCTATACATGACATACTGATGGTTCATGGAATGAGGATAGTAGGAGACGGATCGTTTGAATCCGGCGCCGGCCATCAGGGTGTATGCGCGCAGAGACCCGGCAGTGAAGACGCGTTCGCGTTAGAGCGTGCCGAAGTGCTGGCCGAGGCGATAGTCGAGGCAGTTGGGGATTGAAGCGGAGTTTTGTGGATCGAAGATCTCCGGCAAGAGAACAAATGGAAATTCGTAAAAGAACTGAAGAGATAGAGAAAAATATACTGTCATCCAGGGCCTCACTGTCGTCTGAGAGTAAAGGGAGAAGGAGGCCTGAAGAGCTTTGCCCGATAAGGACGGAGTTTCAGAGGGACAGGGATAGAATCGTCCATTGCAAGTCGTTTCGCAGGTTAAAACACAAAACCCAGGTGTTTCTGGCTCCGGAAGGCGACCATTATAGAACCCGGTTGACACATACCATGGAAGTGTCGCAGATATCAAGAAGCATTGCCCGGGCGCTCCTGCTCAACGAGGATCTGACCGAGGCTATAGCACTCGGGCACGATCTGGGACATACCCCGTTCGGCCATATTGGTGAAAACGCGCTTTCGAAGTTTCTTGGCGGTGAGTTCAGGCACAACATTCAGAGCTTGAGAGTTGTGGACGAGCTGGAGTACGGAGGTAAAGGGCTTAACCTTACATGGGAAGTGAGAAATGGAATCCTGACACATACCGGGGATGAAAAACCGGAAACCCTGGAAGGGGAAATTGTCCGGATTGCGGACCGTATAGCGTACATAAACCATGACATCGATGATGCCATCAGGGCGGAAATAATAAGTGAAGCCGACCTCCCGCGAGATCCGATTTCAAGGTTGGGAAGTTACCAGAACAAGAGAATAGACTACCTGGTAAGAGATACCATAACAAACAGCTTTGACAGTGACTCTATAAAGATGAGCCGTGATACGTGGGAACTGATGGACCAGTTGAGAAATTACCTGTTTGAAAACGTTTATATCGGTTCTGTTGCCAAGACGGAGGAGGACAAAGCGGTCAGGGTGCTTGAATCTCTTGCGAGCTATTACCTCGAGAACCCACAGGAGCTCCCACCGGAGTATCAGGCGGCCTGTTACGAGGAACTCCCGGTGAGAGTATGCGATTATGTCGCGGGGATGACCGACAGGTATGCTCTGATGAAGTACAAGCAGATATTCCTGCCGCGTTCGTGGCTTGTAGAGTAGCCGCGGCCGTTCCGGGCGGGATTCGGTGTGGTAAGAAGCCGGAACCGTAGGATAAGCAAGGTTCACAGTCGAAGGGATGGATTGACGACGCGTTGGTTGATCCCGCTAATTCAAGTTTTACAGGATCGAACAATTGTCCCCTAGTGGAAGAATCAAAGAATCCGATATCGAAGCGATCCGGGACCGCGTTGATCTGGTCAAGGTGGTTTCGGATTATGTCCCGTTAAAGAAGTCCGGAAGAGAGTTCAGGGGTCCGTGTCCGTTCCACAAGGAGAAGGACCCTTCGTTTTACGTAAATCCGGAAAAAGGGGTCTATTTCTGCTTCGGCTGCAAGGCAAGCGGCGGCGTCTTCAACTTCGTCATGGAGATGGACGGCCTTTCTTTTAACGAGGCGGTCGAGAAGCTTGCAGAGTCGATCGGATACCGTATTAACTATGAAAAAGGTTCCGAAGCCGAAGTAAAAGGCAGGCTGGAGAAAGACAGGCTGTTCAAGCTGAACAAGACGGCGGCGGAGTACTATTCATATGTTCTGGGGACTGACGAGGCGGTACAGGCCAGGGACTACCTTGAGAGCAGAGGGTTTGAAGGTGACATCGTAAAAGAGTTCATGGTTGGGTACGCACAGCCCGGGTGGAGCAATCTTTGTGCTTTTCTGGCCAAGAAAGGATTTAAGAACGAGGAAATACTAAGTGCCGGTCTCGCACGCGAGCGCGCCACCCACGGGCAGGGGACCCCTGGAATATACGACATCTTCCGAAACAGGATAATTTTTCCGATACTCGACCACCGGGGGAGGTTCATAGCGTTCGGTGGAAGACGCATGCCCGGCTCGGGGTCCGAGGATGAACCAAAGTACATCAACTCCCCCGAAACCAGGATCTATAAAAAAGGGAATACCCTGTACGGCTTTTACCAGGCCAGAACCGTTATCCAGGAGAAAGGCGAAGCCGTAATCGTGGAAGGTTACACGGATCTCCTGGCACTGTGGAAATCCGGAATAAAGGAGGTTGTGGCGACACTCGGGACCGCTCTTACAGAAAATCATCTCGGTCTGCTCAACAGATACTGCGACAGGTTATTCCTTGCATTTGACGCCGATCAGGCGGGCATCGCGGCGGCGAACAGGGTATTGGATTTCTTTAACAGGTTCAGAATGGATATATACGTGGTCAAAGTGAAAGCAGGGGAGGACCCGGCTTCCATAATAGAGTCCGGCGGGGCGGAAGCTTTTAATGATTTCAAGAAAGACTCGCAGTATCTGCTGGATTTTTCGGTTGAAAGGGCGGTGGAGAAGATAGACCGGTCTACGCCGATGGGAAAGACCAGGGCATTAGAGGCCTGCGTTCCTATTATGGCGAAGATCAACAGCGAAGAGACACATAACTTAAGAGACGAGCTTGTCAGAAAAATTTGCGACCATGTTGATATGCCCAGGGAATCGGTAGAACTTTTTATAAGAAGTTCGATGAAATCCGGTGGTGCCGGCGGAAAAAGGGTCGACGTGGCCAGGGTTCCGGCGATGTGGGAAAAAGTGGAAAAGGAAGCGCTTTGCCTTCTTCTTCACTGTCCCGAAGCTTTACTGGAGCACCATTATCTTGATGAGGACTACTTTGATGACGAAAACAGCAAAAAAATAATGAAGATGTTAAAGGAAATTGCCGCATATGACGAAGAAGATTTACTAGCGGAATATGATAAGTATATTCGCAGGATGGTTGAACAGTTGCAGGACGACGAGTTGCGCGGGAAAGTGGCAAGGTTACTTCTTGAGGAACCTCCTGGTTTTGAGACTGAATATGGGGATAAGGTTTTCGATAGGTTAAAATATATGTTCTTCAAGAAAGAAAAGAGAAAAGTTGAATCGGAAGTAAACCGCATAAATAAAGATCTGGAGCCCAGGAAATACGAAAGCTTATGTACCCGTTTATTCGAACTCGACAAGGTGATCAGGGAGCAGTTCCCTTATGATCACGGATGACGCGCATAAACGAATTCTTAATTCGTGAGGTGGTGAATTCGCGTTAATGGCTGAAGAATGGAAAGATCTGGACATAGAAGAAGTCCGTGAAATAATTACAATCGGCAAGGACCGGGGATTTTTCTCGACCGATGAGATTATTGAGCGGCTCAAGGGTGTTGAGTTGACGCCCGAGCAGTTGGATAACATATTCATTTTGATTTCGGACATGGGTATCGAAATCATCGATGAAGCGGTCGAGGAAATCAAAGAGGAAATCGAAGAAGAGTCAAAAGGCGAAGGAAAAGAGCGGGCGGAACCGCTGGACCTCTCGGTTCAGACCGTTACCAACGATCCGGTGCGGATGTATCTGAAAGAGATAGGAAAGGTTCCTCTTTTGACTGCTGCACAGGAGATATCCCTCGCGAAAAGGATTGATGCCGGAGAGCAAGCCACGGGTAAAATGGAGAGCTCAAAAAAATTAAGCGATAAGGAGATGCGCCGCCTGAAAGCAGTTGAGGCGGATGGTTTTGAAGCGAAGAAGAAACTGGTGGAAGCGAACTTACGCCTGGTTGTCAGCATTGCCAAGCGCTATGTTGGGAGGGGTATGCTTTTTCTGGACCTCATCCAGGAAGGCAATCTCGGCTTGATCCGCGCGGTGGAAAAATTTGATCATGGGAAAGGGTTCAAGTTCAGCACTTACGCGACCTGGTGGATCCGTCAGGCGATTACACGGGCAATTGCCGATCAGGCGAGAACGATCAGAATACCCGTTCATATGGTTGAAACAATAAACAAGCTTGTGAGGGTCCAGCGGCAACTGCTGCAGGATCTCGGCCGTGAGCCGACACCCGAGGAGATAGCGGACGAGATGGAGCTGTCCCCGGAGAAAGTCAGAGACATTTTGAAGGCAAGCCAGGAGCCTGTTTCACTTGAAACACCAATCGGAGAGGAAGAGGACAGCCACCTTGGGGATTTCATAGAAGATTCAGGCGCGGCGGTGCCGGTTGACGCTGCGGCGTTCAGACTGCTGCAGGAGCAGTTGGAGGAAGTGCTTGATGACTTGAACACCAGGGAGAAAAGAGTAATACAGCTTCGGTTCGGGTTGCTGGACGGACAGCCGAGGACGCTTGAAGAGGTGGGAAGAGTTTTCGGTGTGACAAGAGAGAGAATAAGACAGATTGAATCGAAAACCCTTTCGAAATTAAGGCATCCGTCGAGAAGCGGGAAGCTGAGAGATTATATAGAGGAATAAAGCGGATAGCTTTTAAAATTAAGAATTTAAGAATCCCGCTATTTTATGTTATAAACATGCTCGTGTTTGATAAAAACCGTTAATGGGGATCGATTGCAGCTTAACGGTAAATGCAGGAACAATCAGGGATCGGTAACAGGCAGTTCTGTGATTGATTGTTTTTTATCAAGGTGCTCCTTTGAAGATGATTGACTTCAAAATATGTGAACTGAACAGGGGGGAGTTGAAATGTGTGCTGAACCGTACCATGAATCTCCGGATGCTATTGGAGAAGAGGGAACCGATTACCACAGGGCCATTGTGTCGCTGATCGAGGAACTGGAGGCGATCGACTGGTATCAACAGAGGATCGATGCGACCAATAATACGGAACTGCGGAGGATACTCGAGCACAACAGGGATGAAGAGAAAGAGCATGCGTCCATGATTCTGGAGTGGATTAGAAGGAAAGACGACGCGTTTTCAGGAGAACTGAAGGAATACCTGTTTACAAAAGCGGACCTTCTTGACCTGGAGGGCGATTAACCGGTGGGGAGAGGTGTCCATCAATACGAACGGACTCGACAAGGACAAGCTGGAAGAACTGTACCTGAAATATAACAAACGGGAGTATGTGCATCCCGATCCAATAGAGTTTCTTTATGATTTCGGGGAGATCCGTGACCGTGAAATTGTGGCACTTGTCGCTTCGTCACTTGCTTACGGGAGGGTGGAGCAGATACTGAAGAGTGTTGCGAGGGTCTTGAAGATAATCGGAAGGTCACCGTACCGCTATCTGAACGAGGTGCCTGATTATTATGTGAGGGAAGAACTCTCGGGATTCAGGCACCGGTTTAACACGGGTGATGAAATGGCCGGGATGTTGAGCGGTGTCAAGGCGGTAATCGAGAAATTCGGCTCACTGAATAAGTGTATCGCGGCGGGAATGGGGATTAACGGCACTTTGATCAAGGCCATGGAATTTTTAACGTCCGAAATATCGTGCGGAGACGAAAAGAAATGCGGATTTCTTTTACCCTCACCGGCGGGGGGTAGCGCCTGCAAGCGGATGAACCTGTTCCTCCGGTGGATGGTTAGAACCGATGCGGTCGATCCTGGGGGTTGGGACGCTTTGAAGCCTTCCGACTTGATAATTCCACTTGATACCCATATCTACCGGAACTGCCGGATGCTGGGACTGACATCACGGAAGCAGGCGAACTGGAAGACCGCTGTTGAGATAACTGAAGCATTCAGGGAAATCGTACCGGAAGATCCGGTGCGATACGATTTCATAATATCGAGAATAGGTATAAGGAAAGATTTGGAATTCAAGGAATTACTTACTTAAATTGATAAAGCGCAATAACAGGGCAGACGGGTTTGTGGTAATAAATATGGCAATAAGGCAAGGAGGGTTCATATGGATTTAAAAGGATCAAAAACGGAAAAGAACGTATTGACCGCGTTCGCGGGTGAATCTCAGGCAAGGAATCGGTACACCTACTTCGCAAGCAAGGCAAAGAAAGATGGATATGTTCAGATAGCGGATATATTTGAGGAAACGGCCAATCAGGAAAAAGAACATGCAAAGAGATTGTTTAAATTTCTCGAGGGTGGGAATGTGGAAATACAGGCAGCGTATCCGGCTGGTGCAATTAAAGATACCGCTGAAAATTTGAAGGACGCCGCGGAAGGTGAAAACCACGAGTGGACGACTATGTATCCTGAATTCGCTGCGGTGGCCAGGGAGGAAGGCTTCAGCGAAATAGCCGACGCAATGGAAGCGATTGCGGTGGCGGAGAAGCAGCATGAGCGAAGGTATCTCGGCCTTCTTGCGAATGTCAAGGCCGGAGCGGTGTTCAAGAAAGAGAAAACGGTCGTATGGCGTTGCCGGAACTGCGGCTACCTGCATGAAGGCACCGAGGCCCCGGAGGAGTGCCCGGCCTGTGCACATCCTCAGGCGTATTTTGAACTGCTTGGCGAGAACTGGTAAGGAATCTCTGTGCAGGATTGAAACTGTTGTGGACCGGCGGAGAGTAATGAAAGGGGTGGCTGTCGTATGGCGACAGGAATGGGAGTTTACAAGTGCGAGATATGTGGAAACATAGTGTGGGTAATGCATGAGGGAAAAGGTGAACTGGTGTGCTGCGGGGAGCCTATGAAGCTTATGGAGGCCGGAATGATCGACGCCGCGGTAGAGAAGCATGTGCCGGTTATCGAGAAAGCCGACGGCGGTGTGAAGGTAAAGGTCGGTAGCGCGCCGCATCCAATGGAGGATGTACATTATATCGAATGGATAGAAGTCCGGACCGGCGATATGTCATGTCACAAGTTCCTGAAACCGGGCGAAGTTCCCGAAGCGGTATTTCCTGTTGACGAAGAAGACCTCGTGTCATATGAGTACTGCAATATTCATGGACTCTGGAAGGGCGAAAAGTAATGTTGAGTGAGAGAATGGAAAAGGCTCTGAACGGCCAGCTTGCCGCGGAGCTGTACTCAGGGTACCTCTACCTTTCCATGGCAGCTTATTTCTCCTCGGAAAACCTTCCGGGTTTCGCCCGGTGGATGCGGATACACCGGCTCGAGGAAATAACCCACGGGATGAAGTTTTACGATTTCATAGAGTCCAGAGGTGGAAGGATAAGTTTGGCCGGCATTGATATGCCGCCCGGTGACTGGGAAAGTGCCCTGCAGGCTTTTGAGGCTGTTCTAGCCCACGAACGCAAGGTAACGTTGATGATTCACGATCTCGTGGACCTTGCGATTGAAGAGAAGGACCACGGAACCAACAGCTTTCTGCAGTGGTTCGTTGATGAGCAGGTTGAGGAAGAGGAGTCGGCGCGGAACGTTATTCAGAACTTGAAGAGAGTGGAGGGGGCTCCCGGCGGCATATACATGCTGGACAAGGAGATGGGAGCGGCTGTTTTTAATCCGCAGCCGGCCGGGATCGCCGGCGGCGTCGGTTAGACAGGCGACAACAGAGACGGCGGTGGCTCAAGAAAGGGATGATTCAGTGGGGTTAGGTTCAACGCTTAAAGCAGTGAAGATCAGTGACCTTGTATATTGGGTCGGAGCGATCGACTGGAATATACGTGACTTTCACGGTTATGTTACCGGAAGGGGTTCCACCTACAATGCTTATTTGATTGTCGGTGAACAGGTTACGCTTGTCGATACCGTAAAAGCGGGTTTTCACCGGGAGATGCTTTCCAGGGTATCATCAATTGTCGATCCGCGGGAAATCAAGTACCTCGTCTCAAATCACTCTGAAATGGACCATACGGGGTCCCTTGTGGAAGTCATGGAACTTATCGACCCTGATGAAGTGTACGCGTCAAAGACCGGTGTAAAGACTCTTAACACACAGTTTGATATCGATCGTGAAATCAAAGCTTTGAGCAGCGGGGATGAACTGGAGTTGGGCGGAGTCAAATTGTCTTTCCTTGAGACACGGATGCTCCACTGGCCGGACAGCATGGTGACTTATCTTCCTGAAGAGAAGTTACTGTTTTCGCAGGACGGTTTCGGTATGCACCTGGCCGGCGGTGAGAGGTTCGCCGATGAGATTCCATACAGTATCCTGGAAGAAGAGGCCGCCAGGTACTACGCGAACATACTTCTGCCGTACAGCAACCTGGTGTCAAAGTTGATCGCAAATATCGCCGAACTGGGCATCGAGATTAATACTCTTTGCCCCGATCACGGTCCGGTGTGGCGCAAAGACATAGACAAAATCATCGGTCTATGGCGGAAGTGGGCACTGCAGAAACCGCAAGATAAGGCAGTCGTTCTGTATGATTCAATGTGGGGAAGTACCGCCTTGATGAGCAAAGCCGTTGCTGAAGGCCTCGATGCCGAAGGCATCGCCGTAAAAGTAATGCCGGTGAGATCGAGCCACAGGAGCGAGGTGGCGCTTGAAATACTTGACGCGGGAGCGTTCCTGGTTGGATCTCCCACGCTTAATAACAACATCTTTCCCTCGGTTGCGGATGTTTTGACTTACCTTAAAGGTCTCAAGCCGAAGAACCTGATAGGCGCTTCATTCGGGTCTTACGGCTGGAGCGGAGAATCGGTAAAGCACTTGAATGAAATACTTGACGGCATGAAAGTGGAAATCATCGATGAAGGTGTGTCGGTAAACTATGTACCGGGTGAAGAAGACCTGGTCAGGTGTTATGAGCTTGGTGTCAAGTGCGGAAAACAACTGAAGGAAATAACAAATGCAGGCAAATGAAATTGACACGAAAGCGTTATACGCCCTCAGCTATGGCATGTTTATCGTTTCTTCGATAGACGGTGGTGCAATGAACGGCCAGGCCGCAAATGCGGTTATCCAGGTCACGTCGAAACCTCCCGGGATAGCGGTTGCGATCAATAAGGAGAATTACACCCACAAGCTGATAGAAAAAAGCGGCTTGTTGGCTGTTTCGATTCTCGAGGAATCCGCTCCGCTTGCTCTAATCGGCAGGTTCGGGTTCCGATCCGGAAGAGATTTCGATAAGTTTGCCGGTATCAAATATGAGAAGACCGGGTCCGGCATCCCATGCGTCACAGAACATGTTTTATCATGGCTGGAAGGAAAAGCAATAAACAGTATGGATACCGGCACCCATACCCTGTTTCTGGTTGAAGTGACAGAGACCCGGGTACTTAGTGGCGGAAAGCCGTTGACATATGCCGCTTATCGCGAGAGGAAAGGCAGGACGCCCGGCACTTCGCCGTTATCGATACCCGAAGATGACAACGAAATAAAGGAAGGAGAAACGAAAATGAAGAAATACGTCTGCCAGGTTTGCGGATATGTATACGATCCCGACGAAGGTGACCCCGACGGTGACATCCCGGCAGGAACCGCTTTTGAGGATTTGCCGGACGACTGGACTTGCCCGGTTTGCGGTGCGTCAAAAGACCAGTTTGAGCCTGAGGAATAGAACGGAACCGGAAGTAAACAACCCGGGGGAAAATGACCAGAATATATTGCATTGATATTTTTCGTATATTAGTAATTGGTATAGTAGTACCATAATATTACTAATTACAAGTGCCGGTCATCGGGTATTAAAAGTTTGGTTACCGGCATGAAGGAATTGCACCTCAAAAAACGTAGAAGAAAATAGTGTGCGGTTAAAATTGATGTGCGTCAGCGTTAAAGGAGCGAAATGGCAGGGCGGGATATCATAAAAATAAACGAAGACCTTTGTGACGGATGTGGAAAGTGTATTCCCGCCTGTACTGAAGGTGCATTAAAGATTATAGATGGAAAAGCCAAGTTGGTCAGTGAAACTTATTGTGACGGTCTTGGTGCATGCCTGGGAAAGTGCCCGAACGGCGCTCTTGAGATTGAAACAAGAGAGGCGGACCCTTTTGACCATGCGATCGTGGAACAACATATTTCAAAGGGGTCAGATGCAGTACTTAAGAGTGGAGAAAGTGGAGAAGCGATCAACTGCAGAAGCACGGAAAACGTTTTTGGAAGCAGTACGGCGGTGAGGGTGAAAGAAGCTGAAAGCGGCGCCGGGCAGGAGGAAGGTGGTTCCAGGCTGGGTAACTGGCCGATCCAAATAAACCTGGTTCCGCCTGAGTCTCAGTATCTGGAGAACGGTGATGTTCTGGTTGCAGCGGACTGCGTCCCATTCGCTTTTCCTGATTTCCATGAGAAACTGTTAAAGGACAAGGTACTGCTTGTCGGGTGCCCTAAACTGGATGACCACAATTATTACCTGGAAAAACTTTCCCAGATGTTCATGAAGAACAACGTAAAGACGGTAACGATCGCGTACATGGAAGTCCCTTGTTGTTTCGGGATGGCCCACCTGATAAGGGAGTCCATTTTGAACTCAGGAAAGCGGATATCCGTAAAGATGATAAGGTTGAGCATTAAAGGTGACATACTCATGGAGAAAGAGGAAATTATCGGCGGTGCGGGAGATGGATAAAACATGCCCGGGTCAGAGCCAGATGTTCTGGAAGCCTGAGGACATTTACGAGGTGAAATGCCCTGAATGCGGTAATATGATTGAATTTTTCAAGGATGACGTTGCCAGAAAATGCAGAAGTTGCGGCACGAAGCTGAAAAATCCAAAGCTGGACATGGGTTGCGTAGAATGGTGCCGGTACGCGGAAGAGTGCATGGCGGAGTTCGGGGAATTGCCCCGAAAAGAGGATGAGGAAGACGTTAAAACTGCGGGTTAAGCCTGCGACTGGATATTGAAATGTACGATTATTTTACTTTGATGCCCACGTAACATTGCCTGATTAAACCTCTTTCCTTATAATTCACTGAGCACAAATAATTTAAACAGTCCCCGGTAGCTCAATCGGTAGAGCAACTGGCTGTTAACCAGTGTGTTGCAGGTTCGAGTCCTGCCCGGGGAGCCAATCCACCGTTTTATTATGCAGGACTCGAGCCTGCGGCTTATGTTTAAAAGGATGCGGGATGCTCGATGGGGGTCACCACGGGTACGGTTGCCAATAACAGTGACAGAAATCATTTGAACCCTGTCAGGCTGGAAAAGGGTCTTGTCAAAGATGCCGTTAATTCTTTGTGCGGGGCGTTCGGTGATTACCCGCTAGTAAAACAGTTCTTTCCGCAAAGAGAGCGCCGGGAAAGGTTTATCCGTTATTTCGTTTCGGTGCCCCTGTACTATGGAATGAAGTATGGTGAGGTCTACGCAACATCACGCAAGGTGGAAGGGATCGCCGTGTGGATACCCTCACAGAAACATCCAATGTCTTCGGCAAGAGTAGCCCGCGCCGTCCCGTTTAACGTGTTGGTGGGATTCGGTTTCTCCGGTGCCTCAGGGATGAGAGGAGTGGACCGCTTTATTAACGAAGTTCATGAAAGGCTGGTGCCTTATGATCACTGGTTTTTGCAGATGATAGGCGTAGATCCGTGTTGCCAGGGAAAAGGATACTCCAGTATACTGCTGAAACCGATGCTTTCAAGGATAGATGAAGAGAGGCTGCCCTGCTACCTGGAAACCAACACTGAAGAGAACGTTGAAATCTACCGGCATTTTGGGTTCGAGGTTCTGGAAGAGTCGATTATTCCAGGAACCGATGTGAAGAATTGGGCAATGCTGAGAGGTTGAATCCACGATTCCCGCCAAGGCAGATCTAAGTCAGGCTCATAAGCCGTCCTTTGCTTAATATCGCCCGGGAAAGCTGAAAACTTTGTATCCATCGACGTATCTCAATGTAATCAATTCAATATCATTGAATGAGCATGCGGATATATTTATGGAAAGAATACCATGTTAACAAAGTAATATCGTCCCGGTAATCGAAATATGAACATGATGTAAGAATTGATTGATAACAATAAAATAAGACTTTCAGGGAGGGATTATAATGATTGACAAGATTACGGAACTCTTGGGAAGTGAAGCGGAAGACCTTCTGGGACACAAATGCCTTGTGCCGAAAGAGTCTCTTCACCTTCCAGGGTCTGATTTCGTTGACCGGATATTTTCCATTACCGACAGAAAACCGGCCGTAATGCGTAATTTACAGAACATTATCGAGAATGGGAGGTTAAAGGGGACCGGATATATTTCGATTTTGCCTGTAGACCAGGGAATCGAACACAGTGCCGGGGCATCCTTCGCGCCCAATCCCGCGTATTTCGATCCTGAGAATATTGTGAAGCTGGCGATCGAGGGAGGCTGCAACGCCGTTGCTTCAACCCTGGGGGTACTGGGCTCGGTATCGAGGAGGTTCGCGCACAGGATCCCGTTTATCGTCAAGTTGAACCATAACGAACTCCTGACTTACCCAAACAAGTACGACCAGATTATGTTTTCGAGCGTAGACCAGGCTTTCGAGCTTGGCGCCGCCGGGGTCGGGGCGACAGTGTATTACGGGTCGGAGGAAAGCAACAGGCAGATACTCGAGGTATCCGAGGTGTTTCAGTACGCTCACGAAATGGGAATGGTGACAATACTGTGGGCTTACCTGAGAAACGAGGGTTTCAAGACCGAAAAAGCCGACTACCACACCGCGGCGGACCTGACCGGACAGGCGAACCATCTTGCCGCCACAATCGAGGCGGACATAGTAAAGCAGAAGCAGCCGGACGTCAACGGCGGATTTACGGAACTCAAGTTCGGAAAGACGGACAGGAAGGTTTACTCCGAGCTGACCTCCTCGAACCCCATTGATCTTACACGTTACCAGGTGATGAACTGTTTCATGGGAAGGGTGGGCCTGATAAATTCCGGCGGCGCTTCAGCGGGTGCGGGTGACCTTGCTCAGGCGGTAAGGACAGCGGTGATAAACAAGAGGGCCGGAGGCATGGGGCTTATTACGGGCAGGAAAGCGTTTCAGAAGCCGATGGATGAAGGTGTCGAGATACTCAACGCGGTTCAGGATGTATATGCCTGCAGGGAAGTGACCGTGGCCTGAAAATATTGTTTTACGGGTGAGGTAAAAATATGCCTAGAAAATGGTGGTATATTTGGATTGCGGTTGCTTTGACAACATGCTCCGCCGGGCTTTATCTGCTGCATTTCGAGATATTCCGCGACGCCAACCATATTTTCATTTATATGCTGGGGGATCTGGCGTTTCTTCCTCTCGAGGTGCTACTCGTGACTGTGATTGTGGACCGCTTATTGAGCCGCAGGGACAGGAGAATCGCCATGAACAAGCTTAACATGGTGATCGGGGCCTTTTTCAGCCAGGTGGGGACGGAGTTGTTGAGGGAGCTTTCATGCTTTGACGAGAACTGTATGAAAAAGCAGGAGATTCTCGACATTGATGGTGAATGGACCGAGCGGGATTTCATCAAGGTAAAGTCAAGACTTTCAAGCCATGGGTTTGATATTGAAAGCACGAACGATTCCCTCGATAAGATCAAATTGCTCCTGGTTGGAAACCGCGATTTCATGGTCAGGCTTATAGAGAACCCCCTTCTACTGGAGCATGAATCGTTTACCGATCTTCTCTGGGCGGTCTTTCACTTGACCGAGGAGTTGGAAAACAGAATGGAGTGCTGTCGTTTAAGTGATGCAGATTACGTGCATATTTCAGGAGACATGAAGAGGGTCTACAGCGCATTGACTCTGCAGTGGCTCAGTTACATGGACCACTTAAGAATCAACTACCCTTACCTGTTCTCCCTTGCAATGAGAATGAACCCGTTTAACCCCGAAGCATGCGCGGAGTTTGCCTGATTAAATGCTTCTCACAGTCCTGATGGATGATGCTGGGCTTTAAAAGACAGAATAAAATGAAAGGGCCTCATTTGACGAGACCCTTTCTCTAATACGGGTATGTATTTATGGGGCCATCATAAAACGAATGAAACTTCCATTCATTTTACAGTAATATTATAGACGTTTTTTAAAATTATTGGAACATTGGTCAGCAAATTGCCGGTTACTGGTAAAAATATGTAATAATCATATTATACTTAAATTGGGAATATTGGCTTATTATATACGAACATTGAAAATAAATAAGATAATTAATGATAATTATTGTTTCACTGTAATAACAATATGTTGAAACGAGCGATGTGATTTTGTAAATATTACCAAATATCTTTATAATCGCAGTAAAAACTTGGGGGCAATATGGTAAACGTTGGTAAATTATTAAAGAGCATAAGGAATGAAAAAGGATATTCGATACGAAAAGTATCGGACGAAACCGGCTTTTCGGTGTCTTTCCTCAGCAAACTGGAAAATGGAAAAACAAGTATTACTATAAGAAACCTTATAAAGCTGCTTGATTTTTACGAAGTGACTTTATCAGAGGTTTTTACAGAGCCGCTCTCAAAGAAGATTGCCTATCGGAAAGAAGAAAGAAGAAGAGTCGACAGTTCCGAAGGGGTAGTTTTCGAACTGCTGGTTGACGACAAAGAATCCAAAATGGAGCCTTATGTCGGGACTTTTCAGCCGAGATCGAAGTATGAGAACAGGATTGATAACTGCATCGAGGGATTTGCGCTCGTGATTACCGGAGAGTTCCGTTTTGAGATAGAGGAGAACTCTTATCTGTTGAGAGAAGGGGACTGCGCATATTTTCCGGGAGAGAAGGAACATCGTTGGGAAAATCTTACCGATGACATCGCCGTGGTACTTGTTGTGAATCTGTCATTAAACGCTTGATCATAAGGATTTGCAGGGGAATTAATGCGGGCGCGATTGTGAAATGCCCGCAGATGTTTTACACGGGTTCAATGATCCGCTTCTTCGTGAGTTGGAACCGTAAAAGAAAAAGACGAACCTTTTCCGAACTCACTCTCCGCCCATATCTGGCCGCCATGCGCCTCAATGATAGCTTTTGAGATGGACAGCCCGAGACCGGTACCACCCTGTGCGGTCTCAACGCATTCTCCTTTTGTAAACAGCGTGAATATTGAATCAATCTGTTCCGATGGAATTCCGGAGCCGGTATCCGATATGGTAATTTTGATCTGGTCGTTTTCCAGATTCTGGGCGATTATATGCAGCCCTCCGGAAGAAGTGTATTTTATGGAGTTGCTTATGAGGTTGAAAAGTACCTGGGAAAGTCTGCCAAGGTCGGCATTCACGTGTTTCAGGTTCGGCAGGCAGTCCACCGTTACGGTAAGCCCCTTTTCATTGATCGCGCTTTCGAGCATTGAGAGTATGTTATCAATCAGCATCCTGGTATTTATCGGCTTCTTGTCCAGCGTCACAAGGCCTGCGTACATACCGGCAAGATCGATGAGGTTGTTTGCCAGGTAGGAGAGCCGGTCAATCGAAAGCGAGAGGATGTCAAGGGACCTGTTCTGGTCGTCATCGAGCGATTCCCTGGCACGGCGGGTCAGAAGCTCGAAACCAAGCTTCAGGGACGTAAGGGGCGTTCTCAGTTCGTGGGCCGCAACCCTTATAAAATCCAGCCTCGCTTTTTCCAGCTTCTTTATATCGGTAAGGTCGCTGATTACTCCAACGATAAACTCGGCTTCGCCCGATTCATTTTTTAACGGTGTTTTTAAGGTCCTGATCGTGTGCCGGGCACCCTGCTTATCCAAAAATACCCGTTCGTCGGAGTAGACCAGTTCGCTGTTTTCAAGCACTACAGAGTCGTTTTCAGAAAGTATGCCGGAGAGCCTGGAGGGAAATATTTCAACATCTTCCTTTCCGATAATCTCG
The DNA here is from genome assembly GCA_016927325.1 of Actinomycetota bacterium. Taxonomy (GTDB): domain Bacteria; phylum Actinomycetota; class Geothermincolia; order Fen-727; family Anoxymicrobiaceae; genus JAFGMY01. The sequence continues at coordinate 45,264 of JAFGMY010000156.1, forward strand.
TCTTCGGAGTATCCAAGAAGCCTTGTCAGGGCGTCGTTGACGAAAGTGAATTTCAGCTCACGGTCTTTAATAAAAACAGGTTCAGCAAGGTTATCGATAACGCTTTCAAGAAAATCACTCAACTCCTTCAGTTCTTCATGCGATTTCTTCAGGATAATACTGCGGTCGCGCTCCTCTTCGACTTGAGCGGTGACAACTTTTATCTCCTGTTCCGCCTGAATCAGGCGCAAGGCTTCCCTCATGTCGTGGGCTACCACAACAGCTCCGATTTCCCTGCCGGAACGCTTCTTTACGTCGCCGCGGCTTCTGGTTACAGGGATCAGCTCCCCTTCCTTGCTTACAAGGAAGCTCCACTTGGAGCTTTCGTCTTTTTTCTGTTCGAGATCCGGATGACCCGAGCCGGGTGGCCTGTCTACAAATAGCCTGCTCACCGGTGTGCCGATCAATTCGCCTTTCAAGTATCCCGAAAGCTTTTCCGCGACCGGATTAGCGTTATCGATAATGCCTGCAGGGTCGGCGATGAATACCGCGTCGTTTATATTTGAAATTATTGCACCGCCCATTACTCCCGCAACGGTTGTAAGGAGGTCATACCTCGTGACAGCGAAGGCGATAACCACCGCCATCCCTATTGTGCCGACGAATGAGATTACCGGCATGGACACCCCGAATGCAGGAAGTATTACGCTTGAGATCAGCTCGGAAGTTATTGGCAGAAGACCGGCGATGATCATGTAGACCAGCAGGTTCTTTTTTCTTTTTATGCCTGTTCTGAAATAGCTGAGCACCATTATTGTCAGGCCCGCGACAACGCAGAAAGAAACAAAAAGTTTGGAAGGAATCCGAAGCAGGCCTTCAATTTCTTTGTACTCCCACCCCGATTTGTAAAAACCTTTGAACATGAGTTCAGTTGTCCAGGTTAATATGACAAGAGCAACACTTATTGCGTACATGCAGAGCAGCACGGGCACTTTGAACCTGTTGTTGAAGTCCACGAATTCGGTCATTATATGAAAAACCAAAGGCCCCAGGAGACACCATCCGATAGCCGCGAATTCAGCGCCGAACGTTGCGGCCTGCTCTGTTGTCGCGACGCGCATTAATAACTCACCCGTTCTCCAGGCCGCAAAAGAAAACATGGCGAGAAAGAAAAGTTGGTTAACCCTGAATCCTGGTTCCCGGGATAATATGTACAGGCCCAGTGAAACGGTTATAAACAGACTGATTGCCGACAATATGGCATAAGTACTCACGTAACGGCCGCTTTCTGAATATAACGACTTTAAGTTAAGACAGGCCTTTGCCTGTGACCGCTTGAGTGTTTTCCGCCATTAACAGACCAACAGTTCCTCATTCATGAATAGAAAACAATGTTCCTGTTAAATACTACATAGCAACGTATTATATTCATATATTATTCATTGATATGCAGAAGAAACAATTTTAATAATTATAACATATATGGACTTACTCGAATTCGAAGTTGGCAAGAATCTTTAAGCAATCCTCTGTTATTCTTATAACGTGATTTCAGGGTAAGCCGACACATTAGATCTGGGACATGAAATAAGTGGAAGGTTCAGGTACCGTCTGGGTCGGAGCAGTTATCGTATGATGTTGCTTTGCCTGACTTTTTTCTGCGCTTTCCGCGCGGTTTGCTCTTCCTGGCGGAGTATTTGATGTATATGAATACGGCCACCGCGAGCAGCAGGAGTCCGGCGATAAGGAATATTACCGGCACCCATTTTCTTGCGAAATCAAGGGTGGCGGCATGTTTTGCCGCAAGGTCTACCGTTTCCCTGATACTTTCCCCGGTTCGTTTGTAGTCTAGAGATGCGACTTCAACAAGGTTGTCTTGTTCTCCCTGGAGAGCGGTGTTTACATAATACGTCCGGTTATAGACAGGGGTATCGACCATTATCCCGGTTGTTGGCTCAAAAGCGGTTATCGAAGAAATAGTAGTATAGTATGCAACGGGCAACTGCTGATCGTCCGTTACCGGGAGGCCTGGATTCGACGTCAGTCTCTTAAGCATCGCGCCCGATATTTCAGTAGGGAAGCCGAGAGGAGAGCCGACTATTTTCTCGGAATCCACTGTTATGTCAAAAAGATAAACCCTGACGTCCTTGTAATCTTCCCCGTCCCTTGTTTCCTCCTTCACAAATTGCAGTCTTATAACGTCAACGGTTTCGTTGTCCCAGCTTTCAAAAACTCCAGGCTTGAGGTCGAATGGAATGAGGTAGCCCTTTCGCTCCTGGTCGCTTGCTTCTCCAATTACGTTTTGCCCGGTTTTCCTGTCCATGTCGTAAATATGCTTTATCGTAGCCAGATTCTGGCCTGTTCTGGACTTGAGTTCTATGACCTCGTCAATGGCAATAACATCAGCACTGCTTTTTCCGGGAATGCTTTTCAGTGTCCATGACAAGGTTATCGGTAGCGAGATTTCCTGGTTTAACGCGTAGGGGTTGAAAGACGCGGGGTCGACATTCAGAAGGAGAGTACCTTCAAATTGCATCGTGAATTCGATATCGTCATTAACTCTAATAAAACCGGGGAGTATCACCTTGCTCCATATCGGAGCCATTGCAATCAGGAGGATACCTATTGTCACCAGGGCGATTATCAGTACTTTGGTCTTCTTCTTCAATTTCTCATTCTCAATTCTCAACTCAGGCCATCGAAAAAAACGATAGTGACGAAATAACCAAACGACACCACTTCAGTAAGGTTTTCTATTAAAGTAGAACCTGTCCTCTGACATGTGCGTCATTTAAAACCCTCAATATTATTTCGGCAATATTGCTTACTTACTTGTGGTAAATAAATTACGGAAGGTATCTACGGGTGTTTATTGGTAAAATATACAACTGCATTACATTAATCGGTGAACAAACAACAAGGATGCGCAAGATGGCTGAAAAAGCAGTGGATGAGAACAGGCAGAAGCTGGAGGCCCTGTTTGAGATCAGCAAAGCGCTTACGTCGGATACATACCTGGATGACATACTGAAATTAATCGTGGTTGTCACCGCCAAGGTGATGGACTCAAACATCTGTTCGCTTATGCTTCTTAACAGTGACACCCAGGAACTCGAGATCAGGGCGACACAATCGGTAAGCGATCTCTACCTGAAGAAGCCCAGGATAAAGCTGGGGGAGGGCGTTAGCGGAATAGTCGCCAAAGAAAACAGGGTGATTGTCTGCAGGGATGTCAAGAAAGACCCGCTTTACCTCAATAAGGAAGTGGCAAAAAAGGAGAACTTGTGTTCCCTGCTCAGCATGCCCTTGAGCCTGAAGGGAAAGGTGCTCGGGGTGATCAACTGCTATACCTCGGAGGAGCACGAGTTCACGCAGGAAGAAAAGGACGTGCTGTCCATGGTTGCAAATCAGGCGGCGTTGACGATTGAGAACACGGACCTTGCCGTCAGGATGAAGTTGATCGAGGAAGAACTGGAGACCAGAAAGATAATCGAAAGGGCCAAGGACATCCTCATGGACGAACGAGGGGTCAGCGGGCACGAGGCGTTTCAGGCGATTAGGCGCAAATCGATGGATGCCAGGAAACCGATCAGGGATGTGGCCGAAGCAATAATACTGGCGAGTGAGGTCGGCGGCAACTGATTTTCATCACTGTACTTGACTGAGAATCGGCCTTCTCATATTATTCACAAAACGTACAACGGTGTACGGTTACCGACTATGGTGTCAAACAGGAGACAAAGGCGTCATGCTTTGGTCTCTTTTTTTTATTTAGAAAGGATATCATGGAAGAACTGGAATCCACGGGAATCAAGGCTTTTGTTGAAGACGCAGTTTCAAGGAATGAGTTCGACAAGAGTCGAATTCACGCGATTCTTCAAGAGGTCCAGGAGCGTTTCAACTTTTTGCCAGAGCAGGCTCTAATTGATATTGCTTCATCCCTGCAGATGCCCCTTGTTGATATTTATTCAGTTGCTACGTTTTTTAAATCATACTCGATGGAGCCAAAAGGAAAGCACATTGTCACTGTATGCATGGGGACGGCATGCCATGTCAGAAACTCGGACGGATTGCTTAAAGAGATATGCAGATATCTTGACGTGGAACCCGGGGGAACCACCGGAGACGGCTTGTTTACGGTGGAATCCGTGAACTGTCTCGGCGCTTGCGCGATAGGCCCGGTTATTGTGGTCGACGGTAAGTACTATGGTGATATGAATGCGGCAAAAGTGAATAAAGTCTTGCAGAAATATCAGAAAGCAGCCTCTGTTGATGTCGCCATATCGAAATTTAGAAGTCCGGGGGATCTTGAGGAATATCGAATTAAGATTAGGGAACTGCGATATCCCGATACCGTGAGTGTTTCTCTCTGTTCGGGTACGGGATGCAAGGCAAGCGGCAGCAATGAAGTGTATGAAGCTCTCGAGTCCGAACTGAAGCGAAGCGGGCAAAGCGAAAAAGTAATGCTTCGGAGGACCGGTTGCCGTGGATTCTGCGAAAGAGGACCGCTGCTGGTAATAAACCCCGCAAATGTGCTTTATCAAAAGGTGAGGCCGGAAGATGTTCGGGAAATAGTCAAATGCACGATACAAGACGGCGAGATTGTGGAACGATTGCTGTATGAAGATCCGGTAGTGGGGGGGAAAGTAATAAGCGAGGACGAGATTCGTTTTTACAAAAAACAGGATAGAAAGATATTGGGCACAAACGGTGATATTGACCCGTTGAATATTGACGATTATATAGCGATTGGAGGGTACCGTTCGCTGAAGAAAGCTCTCTTGGAGTTTGAGCCGGTGCAGATAATCGAGGAAGTTGAGAGAGCCGGTTTAAGGGGCAGAGGAGGAGGTGGTTTCCCTGCCGCGCAGAAGTGGAAATCCTGCAGAGCCGCAAACTCGGTGGATGGGGTCAAGTATGTACTGTGTAATGCAGACGAAGGAGACCCCGGAGCATTTATGGACCGGTCACTTCTCGAAGGGAACCCCCATTCCGTGCTTGAGGGGATGATAGTCGGCGCAAAAGCGATCGGCGCCAATTCGGGTTACATATATGTAAGGAACGAATATCCACTGGCGGTTGAGAGCGTAACAAGGGCTATTGAGGACGCCGAAGATAAGGGCCTGCTGGGTGAAAATATTCTAGGTTCCGGATTCGATTTCAAGGTTGGAGTAAGCAGGGGCGGCGGAGCTTTTGTATGCGGCGAATCGACCGCCTTGATGGCGTCCATAGAAGGAAAAATCGGGGAGCCGCGCGAGAAGTACGTTCACACCGCTATAAAAGGTCTCCATGTAAGGCCTACGAACCTGAACAATGTTGAAACCTGGGCTAATGTGCCGCTTATTATCAATGAGGGCGCGGAAGCTTATGCAAAAACGGGCACCAAAAACAGCACGGGCACTAAAATATTTTCCCTGGTTGGAAAGATCAACAATACAGGGCTTGTCGAAGTACCAATGGGCATCACACTAAGGGAAATCATTTTTGATATCGGTGGCGGCATTCCCAACGGCAAAAAATTCAAGGCGGTTCAGACGGGGGGTCCTTCAGGCGGATGCATACCGGAATCCCTGATAGATATCGCGGTTGATTTTGACCGGTTGACCGAAGTCGGCTCGATGATGGGATCGGGCGGGATGATAGTGATGGATGAAGACACCTGCATGGTGGATGTGGCAAAGTATTTCCTGAATTTCCTTACCGATGAATCATGCGGCAAGTGTACTCCCTGCAGGGAAGGGCTGAAGCATATGTTGGAGATAGTAACCGATATAACCGAGGGAAACGGCTCTGACGAGAAGCTGGAGCTTCTTCTGGAGCTGGCCGAGGTTGTAAGGGACACATCGCTTTGCGGGCTTGGACAGACGGCGCCTAATCCGGTCCTGTCGACCATAAAATATTTTGAAGATGAGTACCGGGAACATATACATGAAAAGAAGTGCAGGGCTGGTGTATGCAAGGCGTTGATCGAGTACAGCATAGACGGTGAAGCGTGCACCGGATGCACCCGTTGCGCCAGAGAGTGTCCGGTGTTTGCGATAAGTGGAGACAAGAAAGAGCCGCACGAGATAGATCCGGCGAAATGCGACAAATGCGGTATCTGCTACGAAGTGTGCGAATTTGGTGCGGTCATAAGGAAGTGATCATGTGGTTAAGCTCATAATCGACGGTCAGCACATAGAGGTGGAGGATGGCCTGACCGTTCTTGAGGCGGCAAAGCGGTATGGAATCGACATCCCAACGTTGTGTCACGATGAGGGATTGTCCGAGTACGGCGCATGCAGGATATGCATGGTAGAACTTAAAAAAGGTGAACGGTCGAGTCTCGTGGCATCGTGTTGTTTCCCGGTCCGGGACGGTATTGAGATATTGACTGATTCGCTGAGGGTGCAGAAGGCTAGAAAAATGATAATCGAACTGATGCTCGCGTCCTGTCCGAATTCCAGGACGCTCCAGTGCCTTGCCTCAAAGTACGGTGTAACCAGGGTGAGGTTCAAGAGCGAGGACAGGGGATGCCTGCTGTGCGGCCTTTGCGTACGAATGTGTGAACAGCAGATGAAGGGTGGAGCGATCGGCTTCGCAGGCCGTGGGGTCGGCCGGGAAGTAGCAATGCCGTTCCATCATGCGCCCGCAGAGTGCCGTGAATGCGGTGCGTGCTTATATATATGCCCGGTGTGCGAGTTGCCGTGTTGCGGGCCGCTTCAACCCGGTGAACTCTGTAATTCGTGCTTCGAAAATATCAGGATAGAACCATTCCCGTGCAGGGAATAATAAAAGGAGGATAAGCCAGAGATGTCAATTACCAAGATAAACAGGTCGGCAGCGACGCTATCAAAAAACAGAACGCCGGATAGCGTCAGCCCGTTCAGCGGTATGTGCGCAACTTGCGTTGAGGGCTGTATAGGAATGTGCGAAATCGGAAAATCCTCGATAAGGGGAGCGGAGTGCATTTATCCTCAACCGTTTGGCATTATGACCGCGGCATCGGAAAAGGATTATCCCGTAGATTTTTCTCATTTCAACATCATGGGCAGCGCGGTTGGGGCATACGGGGTTCCCGCAGACAGCGAACACGCGATTTTTACAAATGTGGATCTGGAGACTACCGTAGGTGACAAAAACCCTATCAAGCTCAAGCTGCCGTTCGTTGTGCCCGGGCTGGGCTCAACCATGGTAGCCAAAAGAAACTGGGACGGGCTGGCGGTAGGGACCGCGATTTCAGGCACGCTGTTGACGATCGGGGAGAACGTCTGCGGAATGGATGACGAGTCCATTATTGAGAATGGAAGGATAAAGAAGTCCCCGGACATGGAAAACCGCATTAATACCTACAGGAAATGGCAGTTGGACGGTTACGGAGATATCGTGGTCCAGTTCAACGTTGAAGATACCAACCTGGGTGTGCCCGAGTACGTCCTTCAGGACCTGGGCGTGGAGACCGTGGAGCTCAAATGGGGCCAGGGGGCGAAGGATATCGGTGGCGAGGTCAAGCTCAAGAAAATTGAAAAAGCCGTTGAGATGAAGAAGAAGGGTTATATTGTTCTTCCTGACCCCGAGGACCCGGAGTCGGTTGAGGCTTATAAAGTCGGGGGTATAAAAGAGTTTGAGAGGCACTCAAGGCTGGGAATGGTAACGGAAGAAGGATTCAGCCGGAGTGTCGAGAAGCTGCGCGGCCTGGGAGCCAGGAGGGTATTTCTGAAGACCGGTGCTTACAGGCCGGCCGATCTGGCCAGAGCCGTCAAGTTCGCTTCAGACAACCGGATAGATATGCTGACCGTCGACGGCGCGGGCGGCGGCACCGGCATGAGTCCCTGGCGCATGATGAACGAGTGGGGAATACCGACAATTGAGCTTTGCAGTCTTACCTATGAGTACATAGACTACCTTGCCAGGCAGGGTAAGTATGTTCCCTCGGTTGTGTTCGCCGGTGGAATAACCATGGAAGACCAGATAATCAAGGCTTTTGCGCTGGGTGCTCCTTACGTAAAAGGGGTTGGGATGGCAAGAAGCTCTCTTGCGGCGGCGATGGTCGGCAAGACTATAGGTGGAATTGTGGAAGAGAAAAACCTGCCTGTTTATATTGAGCGGCACGGAACTACCCTGGAAGAGATATTCGTGACCGGTGTCCATCTGAAAGACACCTACGGAGAGGACTTTACCAGGAAGCACCCCGGCGGAGTTGGAGTTTATACATACTACCAGAGGCTGGCGCAGGGCATGAGGCAGTTTATGTGCGGGGCAAGGAAGTTCGCATTCGAGCATGTGGCCAGAAATGATATTGTCGCTTTGACAAAGGAGGCCGCTGAAGTGTCCGGGATAACTTATGTAATGGAACTGGACAAAGATGAAGCCTGGGACATTATCAAGGGATAGTCGAGGGGGCTTAAATAATAAATTCAGAAAAAGTAATGCGGGTCTGTGCAGGCCCGCATTACTTTTTTCCTCAACTGTTGATAGAAATATGTGTTATTGCCGGAGGCAACTCACTTTTATAATAGAATTAAAGTATAAGGAATAGGATAACAGCGTTAAGAGAGGTGTGGGATTCATGCCCAAGTGCAAGAAATGCGGAACGGATTTCTCTGAATTCGAGGAAAACTGTCCTTATTGCGGTACCGTGGCCACTGCGGACACAATTACCGACATAATGGATAAGCCGATCAGTGGGTCCGGCAAGAGTAAGAAGGGGAAAAAGGATAAAAAGCCGTTATTCTCAAGAGTTCGCAGAGAAGAAAAACATAAGGCGGACTGTGAATGTAAAAAATGCGGCGCATCTTTGCATGATGGTGAAATATGCCCGAAATGTGGTTTTAGTCCAGGAGTGGAATCAATTACAAGCGTTATGAAAAAGAGCAAGGGGGAGTAAAAGTGGCGATATGCTCTAACTGCGGACATGAGATGAATGACAGCGAAAGCTTCTGTACAAACTGTGGAGCGCAGAGAGGGCAGATGATTACACCTGCGCCTGCGCCTCCTGCTCAGCCACACGGGACAGCACCGGCGGGAAGCGGTTTTTCACCGGGAACTCCGCCACCGAGATATGAAGCGGGAAAAAAGAAGGGCCTTCCACGAGGCGCGAAAATAGCCATAATAGCGGGCCTGGTTATTGTCCTTCTTGTAGCCGGAACAATAGCTGTCGGCGTCCTTGTGTTCTGGAAGGCGGTAACCGGCCCCGCTGACGCGGCGAACTCCTTTGTCGAGGCGGTGAATGAAGGTGATCTGTCAACAGCATGGGACTACTTCTCCAGCGAAGCGCAGGAAGAAGAGGGTAGATCTGAGTTTGACGAGCAGTTCGGGATCCTTGAAGGCGAGTTGGAAACCTGGAACACGAACAGTATTAATGTGGAGAACAACACCGCTGAGGTAGAAATGGACCTTGAAAGCAAGGACGGCGAGAAAGCGGACTGGGAGATGAACCTGGTCAAGCAGGATGGGGAGTGGAAAATCCTGAACATTTACTTCAATGCCGAGTAAGCTGGAGACCACCCGGAGGGAAGATATCTGGATCAATTCAAAATTGAGATATGACCGGCCTGAGTTGCGCTGTTTGTTAGGTTCGATGTGTTATGCGCAGTAATGGCTTGTGTTAAACGTTTTCGTTATTACAGTTATACCGCACTGGAAGATATCAATTAAATCAAGGCCGGAGCATTTACCGATTAGTGGGAATCTTGTGACTTTCAAGGAATAACCGTGTGAATACACGGTTTTTTTGAGGGTAACCGGTGTAAAGTTCATCTTTTATGAGATATTGTATTATCTGATAATTCATGTACTGAAGCTGGAAAAGGGGCCGCCGGCTCCGAGAACGGCGGTGAATATCATTTTGAGTTGCCGGGAGGGCAACTGAAGAATGGAACTGACATTAGATCTTTTTGAACAACTGGAAGACCTCTATCAGATAAAGTCTCGTCATCTGAAGTACCTGAACTCACTTTTTCCGGAATCGTGGCAGACTACGATACCAAGGGGTTATGGTGACATATGGGAAAAGAGGGACTGGAAATTCTACCTTAAGGATTATAAGCCGTTCCCCAAACCATTGAAGCTTATCCTCCCGGACCGGAGGCAACTGCTGTTCTGGACGCTCCTGGGATTTGCCAATGAACTCATAAGTCAGGTCAGCCCGGAATCGCTTGCATCCTTTCTTGACAGGCATGTAGACAACCCTTCGGCGAGAAAAAATCTCGAGGAACTGTTTCTTGGTCAAGACAGAAGTGGAATGGGATTCAAGGCGTTCGGCAGCATGGTGGTTTGCGCACAGGAAGAAAACCGGATGATTGACAGGTACCTGCCGATGCTTCGGGCATTCGCTGAACACGACCCACGCCATTTCGGCGTTGATGAAGAGCTTCGAAGCCTGTCACTCGGGTTTTTCCGTGAAATCGACGACCTTATAAGGTATCTGGACAGCGACGTATTTCTTTTCAAGCGGTTCAACAGGGACATGAAAGAACTGTTCAGGGGTGAGATCAGCGTTGGGGTGCTGGGTGTTGGAGTCGCAAACTCTGTTGTGGCGCTTTCACGTGAAAATATGGACGGCAGGGGAATGAATTCAGACATGGCTTACACGAAGATGCCGCCTTTCCCGGATATCCAGACAGTCGAATATTATCAGGAGATATTCGGAAGGTACCATGACCTGTTGAAAGAGGCCGGATTGAATCCCCCCGCTCATGGAATCAAGTATGTCTCAAGGAAAGACGGGAAGTTCACAGTGTTCATAACTCAACGCATACTGTCCCGTGAATCGTCCGGAATCCGGATTGTAAAGGACTCGAATGATGAGGAGTGCCTGGCATTCTTCGAGCTTATTCTTGACGAAATAATGAAAGTGGCCCGATACAACAACGGCGCCACTTTACTGAAAGTCGGCATTGACGCAAGGATAATGAACTGGGGCCTCAAAGATTATGACCCGCGGAACCTTTCTGTTGAAAACGTGGATAAGCTATATTATCTCGACACGGGCATTCCGATGATAAGAGAAAAGGGAGAAGATCTTCTGGATCCCGACTTGATGTTAATGGGTTTGCCGGGTTTCGCAAAACCGATTATCAGGACACTTTTCCTGAAGCGGTACTGGAAGAGGTTTTACAACACGCGGGAGATGGTCCTCGATGTAATAGCGGATTTCATAGCTAACGGACGAACCGACATTACTGAAAGAATGGTCGCAAAGGCCAATGCGGCAATGGAAGTGGGGTTGCCCGGCTTCACACAGGAAAAGATAACCTCCAGGAGTGTGAAGAAGAGAATTAGCGTGAATAGACAGTACGGGTTGACCTTCAACATGTTCAAAAGGGTTGACCGGTTTGTGAAGGTAAAAGTTCTTAGAAGGAAACACCAGTATCGCGTATCGGCTGAAGATATAGGATTTGACACCTATTGATCTGCGACACCTTTAATCAAGGCAACTTTTTGATTGTATCCGGCAAAATATTTATGTATACCTTTCTGCTGCTGACTCTTGTCGTTTTTCCATGCTTGACGGTATCCGCTCTTGATATCTCAACCGGACTGGGGTACTTAAAGGCTAACCAGGCGCAAGATGGAGGGTTTGCCGAACCGGGCGGAGCATCAGTGGCGGGGATCACCTGCCGGGTGATACTGGGCGTAATCGCATCGGGTCAGGATCCAGGAAGTTGGGCGGCAGCCGGGGGGAATCCATTTGATTTCCTGAACGGAAGGGCTGGAACGGTTTCAGATGTTCTGGATCTTGAGTTGTATGTTCTCGCATACTCGTCGGCCGGCAGGGACCCCCGCAACATTGCAGGCATTGATATGGTTTCGGCGGTTAAGTCCCGCAGGGAAGAAGGCGGAAGGATCGGCGGTGATGCATACCGGCATTGCATGGGGGTAATAGCCCTGTTGAGCGCGGGAGAGGAGGTTCCTCCTGAATGCAGTGAATGGATTTATGACAATCAGCGATCCGATGGTGGATGGGGAGACTCCGAGCCTGCGAGAGACACCGCGATAGCGGTCGAAGCTCTGGTCGCCCTTGGCGAAAGAGACAGTGGCGCGGTTGAGAAAGCTCTCGATTATTTGAGAAACAATATTAACGCGGATGGAGGTTTCTCAGCATCGGGGAAGGGGTCCGATGCCCGTACGACCAGCGAAGTGATAATGGCCGTTACTGCCGCGGGAGAAAATCCGGCGTCGGAGGAGTGGACGGACCAGGGAATTAATCCTGTTGACTATCTTGACTCATTACAGAAAGACAACGGCCGGATCTCATTGACCGCGGATACCGATTCAGAGCCGGTGCTGACCACTGCAAGTGTCCTCCCCGCCATTGCCGGGAAGTCATTTCCGTTGAACGCGGCTGGAGAGCCGGGCGTTACGCGGGTAAATGATCTCGGAGCATTGGGTGCCGGGCTTAACAGGGGAGCCGGTGATACAGATAGCTGGCTCGATACATCCGCAACCTCCAAAACTGAATCGTCCGGCGGCGAAGTGCCTGGAAGGTCCGAGGCGGGACACACCGGAAATAAAGTAAACCAGTTGAATAACATGTGGTTTCTCGTGATAATTTCTATCGCGTACCTCCTGGTACTGCTTTTATCCGGGACGGTAGTCAAGAAGATCATGATGTCCCGCCAGGCTTGATATTCCATGGCGGCCCTCACAAAAATTCCAGTGGCACCCCAATTTCAGCTTGAAGTCAGCCGCCGAACCCGGTTTTTTTACCGTAACCGCCCTAAAGGAAGTTGTTGATAAGACGGTTTACCACCCGGGGCTGTTCCTGCTGGATCCAGTGGTTGCAGTGAGGAACATACTCCCTTGTAAGTTCGTTATCTACGTAGCGGTCAAGATCGTAAGTCAGCTCCTTCCCGAGAAAAAGGTCCAGGTCGGCCCATATAACAAGGGTGGGGCATTTGACGTTAGGCAGTTTAGAGCGGTTTTTTATAAGCTCGAAGTTCCTGAAAAGAGCCCTGTAGTAGTTGAGCCCCCCGGTCAAAGCCCCGGGCCTCGCCGTTTCTCCGGCGAGTACTTCAAGGTCTTCACGGGAAAACGCTTTACGCCTGAAACTGCCGTACCTGAACGCCATCTTCAACGGTGCGTAGTTGAAGCTGCTGAAAACAGCTTCAGGTATCACCGGGAGATTGAAAAAGGCCATGTATGAAGAACGTATGACTTGAAGGGGATCGGAAAGAAGGGTATCGAAAAAACCAGCCGGATGGGGGGCGTCCAGAATAACCAGTTTGTCGACAGACTCGGGATGTTGAATAGCGGTCATCCAGGCAACAGCTCCACCCCAATCGTGGCCTATTACATGAGCCTTTTCATAGCCGGAAGCATTTATGATTCCCTTTATGTCCCGGGCGACCGTTTGAAGCATGTAAGACTTAACGCCTTCGGGTTTATCGCTTCGACCGAAACCCCGCATGTCAGGCGCGATTACCTTGAAGCGTTTTGACAAAGAGCGGATCTGGTGGCGCCAGGAGTACCAGCACTCGGGAAAACCGTGACAGAGGATCACCGGCTCGCCTTTTCCCTCTATTACGCAGTGGAAGTTGAGGCCGTTTGCTTCTATGACAGTATGGTTCCATTGCGGTTTGCTGGCCATGATCTCCTCCTTGAATATCGCACACTAACGCCGCCGCGACCGGAGAGCCGTTATTGATCGTGAATATTGCAGTAAGCAACTGCTATTCAGGCTGTCCGGCTGATATCGTGCCGATAATTATATCTCAATATTTTTTCCGAAGTTTTGTTAAATATCAAATAATATGCAGAAGTTATCAGGAACGAATTCCTGTGCGGGGTGCGGTTCCATGCCGGGATCAATTTAATTTCCACTTCAGGCACCGTGTGAAACCTTTCTGATTGATAGAATATTCAGTGTCCGGTCCCTGAAACGGCCTGATTATTTCCTTCTTTTATGGTATTATCCGGTGCGATTGGAGGTTGATCAAAACGCCTGAAGAGTATGAACACAGACAAATTGAATCCAAGTGGAGAAAACGCTGGGATGAGGAAAACCCTTATGAGGCGGTTGTCGATGAAGGACGTGAAAAGCGGTACATCCTGGCAATGTACCCCTACCCGAGCGGCAAAGCCCATATGGGACATGTCGCCTGTTACACGCTGGGGGACGTCATTGCCAGGTATTATTTGAGCAAGGGATACAACGTACTCAATCCGATGGGGTATGACGCTTTCGGCCTTCCTGCTGAAAACGCCGCCATATCAGGCGGAATTCACCCTTCCGAGTGGACCCGGAACAACATTGGTCTTATAAGGGAAGACCTCAAACGCCTGGGCTACGCCTACGACTGGTCGAGGGAGCTCTCCACCTGCGAGCCTCAATATTATAAATGGACGCAGTGGTTCTTTCTGAAAATGTTCGAAAGAGGGCTTGCCTACAAGACAGACGCGGTGGCGAACTGGTGTCCATCGTGCGGGACGGTGCTTGCGAACGAGCAGGTGCTTTCTGACGGAACATGCGAGAGGTGCGAAACGGGTGTTCAAACCAAATGGATCAACCAGTGGTTCTTTAAGATAACCGATTATGCCGAACGTCTGCTGGACGATATGAAGCTGCTTGAAGGATGGCCCGAAAGGGTACTGACGATGCAGGAAAACTGGATCGGCAAGTCCCATGGAGCGGAGGTCGGATTCGAACTCGAGTCAACAAAAGAGCGGATCGGAATATATACCACAAGGCCTGATACTCTGTACGGGGTTACGTTTTTCCTGCTGGCGCCCGAGCATCCGCTTGTAGACAGGCTGGCGGAGGAAAATGGCAAAACCGGGGAAGTCGATGAATTTCGCAGGATACTGCAGGGTACGAACAGGTTCGAGAGAACGTCACTTGAAGTTGAAAAGACAGGCGTTTTTCTGGGCGATTATGTGATTAATCCTGTTAACGGCGAAAGGGTGCCGGTATATACCGCGAATTTTGTCCTTTATGAATATGGAACCGGAGCAGTAATGGCGGTGCCCGCTCACGACCAGAGAGACTTTGAATTCGCACGGAAGTATGACTTGCCGATCAAGGTGGTGGTCCAGCCATCCGGTGAAACACTCGTTCCGGAGCGGATGACGGCTGCATATGAAGACGCCGGGGTCATGGTTGATTCCGGCGGTTTCACCGGCATGGAGAGCGAGCCGGGGAAAGAAAAGGTATGCGAATATCTTGAACAGGAAGGCGCGGGCAAAAGGGCGGTCAACTATAAGATCAGGGACTGGCTTGTTTCCAGGCAACGATACTGGGGCGCACCCATTCCGATAATCTACTGTGACAAGTGCGGCATTGTCCCCGTTCCGGAAGAAGACCTTCCGGTGATACTGCCCGAGGACCTCCGATTAGCCGAAGGAGGGAAATCGCCGCTGCCTTTCAGTGAATCGTTTTACGGGGTACAGTGTCCCCGCTGTGAAGGAGAAGCCAGACGTGAAACGGATACCATGGATACTTTTGTAGATTCTTCATGGTATTACTTCAGATATGCGAGCCCTCACGACGACTCGATGCCCTTCGACCTTGATGAAGCAAGGTACTGGCTTCCGGTCGACCAGTATATCGGCGGAATAGAGCACGCGATACTCCACCTCATGTACTCGAGGTTCTTCACCAAGGTGCTTTTTGATATGGGCCTTATCGATTTTACCGAACCGTTCACTCGCCTTCTTTGTCAGGGAATGATAACCAAAGATGGTGCCAAGATGAGCAAATCCAAGGGAAATGTGGTTTCTCCAGGCGAGTATATGGACAAGCTGGGCGCCGATACATTACACCTTTACATCTTATTCATGGGTCCGCCTGAGATCTCGAAAGACTGGAACGACCGGGGCGTCGAGGGGGCGCACAGGTTTCTTGGAAGGGTCTGGAGGATGGTTCTGGACAGGTGCCTTCCGAGGTTGAATGAAGGCAGCGATGCTGACTGCGGCAGGGGGGCTCATCTGGAGATGCGCAGCCTGACGCATATGACGATCAAGAACGTAACCAGGGATATCGAGCAGTACGCTTTTAATACGGCGGTCAGTTTTATCATGGAACTCGTTAACGGGATATATGAGTATACCGGTGAAGACGCCGTTACGAGCCCGATGGTGGTTAGAGAAGCGATGGAGACCGCGATAAAGATACTATCGCCTTTTGCACCGTATATCACCGAAGAACTCTGGGAGAAAATAGGCCGCAAGGAAAGCGTCCATAAGGAACCATGGCCTGAATATGATGAAAACCTGGCAAAACCTCTGGAAATCACAGTTGTCGTTCAGGTCAACGGCAAGGTGCGTGATAAGATTGCGGCTCCGGCGGGAGTTCACGAAGAAGAAATGAAAGCCCTCGCGCTGGGTTCCGAGAGTGTAAGAAAACATACCGCGGACAAGGAAATCAAGAAAGTCATAGTTGTTCCCGGAAAACTGGTTAATATAGTCGTTCAGTAAGACCCACCTTTGTGAATCCCGATAATCAGGATTGCCCGGCTTCATATATTTCTATTGATTGGCTTGTATTGCTATGTTATTATTTCTAAGCTATGCAAGCTAATCAACGTATTTTAACCGTTATCAAAGAGAAACTGGAAGAGCTTGCCCGTTCCGCTAAGGACTTAAGCAGGACGCAGATGATGATATTAGCGGTCCTGATGTTCGCCCTGTTACTCAGCGCGGGCATAAATTACTACAAATCCAGGCCGGTTGAAATCAACGTGAAGAGTCCCGGTGAAAGCGCCTCGGAAAAAGAAAATATGAAAATAGCGGTTCATGTTACCGGTGAGGTGGTTAAACCCGGTTTGTATGAGGTTGAAGAAGGATCGCGTGTATCAGACGCTGTTAACAAGGCGGGAGGACCAACGCCGGGCGCCTCTCTTGAGAGCATTAACCTGGCGGCAAGGGTGAAGGATGGAACACAGATAATCGTGCCTCCTGTGGCGGTTGCGGTGGATGGCGCCGCCGAACAGGGTGGCACCGTTCAGCAAACGGCAAAAAGCAACCTTGTTAACATAAACAGTGCAGATGAGCATCAGCTTGATGAGCTTCCCGGCATAGGTCCGTCCTATGCGGCGAGAATTATTGAATATCGAAAAGAAAACGGCCCGTTTTCATCGATTGATGAACTTCAGAATGTGAAGGGAATAGGGCCCAGAACGATTGAACAGATTGAAGGCCTGGTGACGTTGTAGTGTGAGTGGCGCCCTGTTTATATTCTGCCTGCTGGTACTCTCTACTGGTATTCTGCTGGGCAGATTCGCGGGGCCTGCGCTGATCGCAGCGACTATTATTCTGCCGGTCCTTTTGTATTTATACGCGGCACGGGCCGGAATCGACTGCAAAAGAATCATCTTAATCGCTGTTCTATTTCTGGCTTGCGGCTCAATTATTTCTTCGTTCTCGTTCCAGGGTATGCGCAAAGCAGTTATCGGTGCTGTTATCGAGGACGGCAGTGAAGTTAGAGTAACGGGAACCGTGAAGTCGGAGCCTTATTTTACCGGTAATCGGGTGTCTTTTATTTTACAGTGCGAGCGTATCGAGACGGAACGAAGGCAGTGGCGTTCATCCGAGCGCCTTAATGTTATGTCAAAAGCAGATGAGAATAACAGCAAGTTATTTCCAGGGATAAAAGTTACCGTTGCGGGAAAAGTCTTGTATGAAAAAGAGAGTCCCGATTGGCTCGAGATCAGGGGAGCTGTAGCTGAAATTGACGCCGAAAGGGGATCTGTCTCGGTAACAGGTGGCGCGAACCTTGTCTCGAGGTGCATTGAGGGCATGAGCAAATGGCTGAATGATGGCATCGATTCGGTTTTTGGAGAAAGTGTCGCCGGTCTGGTCAAAGGTTATTCAATCGGCTCAAAAACTGATATTGACGGCGGTACACTTGACGACCTCGATAAATGCGGACTGTCACATATTGTGGCTGTTTCCGGACTTCACATAGGGACAACCGCCCTGATTATTACCTGGCTGGTAAGTTTTGCGGGTTTCAGCAGAAGATCGGGGATAATAACGGCGGTTATTGTCGCTATATTAATAGTATCGATCTCGGGATTCAGGCCTTCGGCTGTCCGGTCGGCAATAATGGTTTTCGCGGCATTCGGCGGGGTGCTGGCGGGAAGGCGTTTCAATGGTTATTCCGGGCTGGGCATCGCAGGGATTGCAATACTGGGGTTGAATCCAAGAGCTCTTTTTGACCCTGGATTTCAATACTCGTTTGCAGCCGTCCTGGGAATACTCACGGTAATCGGCAAGTTGCCTCCATATACATTTCCAAAACGCCTGACCGCTGTCTGGGCGGGAGCACAGGCCGGGCTGCTGCCGGTGTTGATAGCTCACTCAAAACAGGTTCCACTGGTGTCATTGCCGGCCAATATAGCGGTAGTACCTTTTCTAGGCCCAGCCGTACTCCTCAGCATATTGGCCGCGGGTGTTTCACATTTATCAGTTCACGCCGGCAAGTTGATTGCGTCGGCGCCTTCGCTTTATACACGGTTTGTAATACTGATTTCGAAAAGTTTCTCGGCGTTTCCCGAAGCGGCCTTTTCAAGGTTGCTTCCAGGCATTTCACTGCTAATTTTCGGATTTTCGCTCTACACAATGGTGTCAAAGCTTAAGAGGGGAGAAAGCATTATGAAAGCATGCATTCTTATAATCTGCGCACTGCTCGTACTGGTGCTTCCCGGTTTTTTCTTATTCGGGCCCGGTGGCGGTAACCGGATAATCTTTTTTGATGTCGGCCAGGGTGACTCGATACTGATACAGGATGAATCCGGGAAAACAGTCCTTGTCGATGGTGGGCCTGAAAGTGAAATAATAGTTGATAAGTTGAGAATAAACGGCATCAGGAAACTTGACCTGGTAATATTGACCCATCCTCACCAGGACCATTCAGCCGGCCTTGTCGGCGTATTGAAGGAGTTCCCGGTCGGCCGGATACTTGTGCCGGGTGTTGAAGAAGAGCTACCCGGGAGTTGGGCCGATTTTACCCGTGAAGCCGTTAAGAACGGGATAATAAAAACGGTTGCCGAAGCAGGCCAGTGTATTGAGATATCGCCGGAGTGCAAGTTGAACGTGCTTTACCCTCTAGAGTCAACGGTATTTCATAAGGATGACTTGAATAATGGTTCAATCGTGATACTGTGCGAGCTTGAAGGTGTCAGGACGCTTTTAATGGGCGATCTGGAGATCGAAGGGCAGAAATTATTGATGAACCGTGACAGTGAACTGGACTGTGACGTATTGAAGGTTCCCCATCAGGGTTCCAGAGATGCTGCCTCAAAGGAATTTATTGATTGCTGCCGACCTGAACTGGCTGTGATATCGGTCGGAGAGGGCAACGAGTACGGGCATCCTTCAAAAATATTCACAGGCATGCTCCGAAGTGAAGGTGTAAAAACGTTTCGCACTGATAAAATGGGCGATATAGTAATGTCAATAGAGGAAGACGTGATTTCTGTTCAAACTGGCCGGAGTGGATTATGACATATAAGAAAGCTAACAAGGTTGAAGATTTGAAATCCGTATACCTTATTTACGGTGACGAGGAGTACCTTGCAAAAGAAGCCCTGAAGAGGCTCCGGGGCTTATTCGAAGTGGAGGCGGGCGGAGACCTGGATACGGAGGTCATGGACGCACGCGAAGCGGGTGCCCGAAAGATAATCGACAGCGCGGAAATCTCGCCTATGATATCGGACAGGCGCCTCATGATAGTTTACGGGGTTGATAAACTTTCAAAATCGGAAAAAGACAAGATTATCAATTATATCGGCGAACCGAACCCGAAAACGGTTCTGGTTATGGTAACCACTTTTCCGGAAGCAGGGGAGAGCAGGGACGCGGGCAAGGTAAAAAGAATTGAAAGTTCCGCTATTTACAAGAAAGTGAAACAGGAAGGTGAAGCGCTGAAGTTTGCCCGGCCCGGAAAGGGCAGGCAAAAGAGCGTTGAGGACTGGGTCCGAAAAGAATTCAAGAAAAAAGGCAAAAAGGTTACGGAAGGAGCAGCCACGCTGCTGGTTCAAAGAGCCGGGACCGACTTCAGGGATCTGGCTAATGTTATAGAACGGGTCTGTCTGTACGCTGGTGAAGAAACGACAGTTACTGACGAAATCGTTGAGGAGACTGTCTTTCAGTCCGCGTTCCACGGCGTTTTCGAACTGGTCGATTCGGTTGCGGAAAGAAGGCGGGACGTATCGCTTCTGCTCTTGAACCGCTTGATATCACAGGGTGAAAATCCCCAGAACCTGTTTAATCTTCTGGTGCGGCAATTCCGGATAATAGCCCGCGTAAAAGCGCTTTCGCACTCCTACGGAAGGCCTGAGATAGCTTCCATAGTCGGAGTACCTCCGTTCCTTGTCAGCAAGTGCGAGATGCAGGCGAGAAAGTATTCAACCGGGAAGCTCAGGGAAATATTCATTGAATTCAAGAACGCTCAGATGGAAATGCACAGTGCGAAATATCTTCCCGGTGCGGAATACCAGTCCTTGATCATGGAAAAGTTGATAGTGGGGATAATTGGATAGAGGTTCTTACTTCATTTCGTCTATGGCCTTCGAAAGGCGGGATTTGGTATTAGCTGCCTTGTTCTTATGGATTACACCTTTGGAGACTGCTTTATCCAGCGCTTTTTGTGCTTCAATATAAGACTGCTTGACTTTTTCTTTGTCTCCCGCCTCGAATGTTGTCTCGAAGTTTTTCAGCGTTGTTTTGAGTGAGGACTTGACCGAACGGTTCCGTCCCCGCTGTTCCCTCGATTTTTTCATCCGTTTTACTTTGGATTTTATGTTGGGCATGTACTGCACCTCTTTATTAAGCTATGTTATCTGTGAAATAGAAATTATCACGTGGGATTTTAGCACAGCTGAATATCGGTGTCGATAACAAATGTATCCGTGCTTGTGGAAAAAAGGTCCGAAAAGTGTCGGGAAAACCGCGGGCATTCGCACATACGATCACTGTTGTCGATAAATTGACGCACAATGCCTTTTGTTATTATAGGGATTAAGGAGGTACTGGAACTGAACAGCGCGTTAATCAGAAATTTTTGCATAATTGCACATATAGACCACGGAAAGTCCACACTGGCCGACAGAATGCTCGAGCTGACCGGCGCCATAGAGGCCGGACACGCCAAACCCCAGTTTCTGGACCGGATGGACCTGGAGAGGGAAAGAGGAATCACGATTAAGGCCCAGGCGGTCAGGCTGGAGTACCGGCGGGAAGGGTTGAAGTACCAGTTGAACCTGATAGATACACCCGGGCACGTTGATTTTAATTATGAGGTTTCAAGGACACTCGCGGCATGCGAGGGAGCGATTCTGCTGGTGGACGCGTCACAGGGTGTAGAAGCTCAGACGATAGGAAACCTCCACCTTGCCATGGAGAGTGGTCTGGAGATCATTCCTGTAGTGAATAAAATCGATCTGCCATCGGCGGAGCCGGGGAAAACGGCGGACGAGATAGTGGATATCGTAGGAGTAAAACATGAAGAAGTATTATTCTGTTCGTCTAAAACGGGAGAGGGTGTTCCTGGGATTCTGGAGCAAGTTATCGAAAGGGTGCCCTCACCTGAATGGAGTGGAGACGGCATGCTCCGGGCTCTTGTTTTCGACTCAAACTACGACCCTTACAGGGGCGTGGTGATATTCGTCAGAGTCATGTCCGGGAAGCTGGAAAGAGGGATGGAAGTAAAGATGATGGGAGCCGGCAGCGAAACCCATATCGAGGACCTCGGATACATGAATCCTGAAATGTTTCCATCAGATGTTCTGGAAAAAGGAGAGGTCGGTTTTGTAATAACCGGGATAAAGGATGTTTCAAAATTGCCGGTAGGTGACACGCTGACTGAATCACTGAACATCGCGGGGACGGCGCTTCCGGGTTACAGGAGGCCGAAACCGGTGGTATTCGCCGGTCTGTACCCGGTTGAGAACAACGATTACCAGCAACTGAGGGATGCTCTTTCAAAGCTGCAGCTCAATGATTCTTCTTTTTATTTCGACCCGGAGAATTCAAAAGCTCTCGGGTTCGGTTTCCGTTGCGGTTTCCTTGGGCTTCTTCACATGGAGATCGTCAGGGAGAGACTGGAAAGAGAATACGATCTGGACTTGATAATTACTTCCCCAAGTGTTGCGTACAGGGTAAACTGCAAGGACGGCAGGAAACTCATCGTGGAAAATCCAACCGACATGCCCCCCTCAAGCGAGGTGGAAACGGTAGAGGAGCCCTACGTCGCACTCCTGGTGGTTACTCCTGGTGACATGGTAGGGCCGGTCATGGAGCTTTCGCAGCGCAGAAGGGCGACCTATAAGGACATGGTTTATCTTTCCAGCAACAGGGTGGAGCTTTACTACAAGATGCCACTGATGGAAATGGTTTCGGGATTTTACGATCAACTGAAAAGCAATACTCGCGGTTTTGCTTCATTGGATTATGAATTGACCGGTTTTGAAAAGGGCGACCTCGTAAGGCTTGATATTCTTGTCCATGGAGAACCTGTGGACGCTTTTTCACAGGTCGTTCCTAGGCAGAACGCTCAGGCAAGGGGCAGAGAACTGGCAAAGAAGTTAAAGACAATAATACCGAGACAGATGTTCCAGGTCGCGGTACAGGCGGCGATCGGCGGCCGGGTGATTGCAAGGGAAACGATTCCTCCACTGAAAAAAGATGTTACCTCAAAATGTTACGGCGGTGACATTACGAGAAAAAGGAAACTCTGGGAGAAGCAGAAGGCCGGTAAAAAAAGAATGAAAAGGGTAGGAAAGGTGGATATTCCACAGGAAGCTTTCATATCGATGATGAGTAATGAGGACGGTTCATAAACGGGGGCAATAATTAGCACTCGTTATAATGGAGTGCTAAAATGTAATGCATCCGGATGGTGTTTATTAAGATGTATTATTTGGAAATAGACGAAAGAAAAAAGTTAATACTGAGGGAAGTCGTTCAAAGGTTCATTCTGACGGGTAATCCTGTGGGATCCAAGGTGATAGCGCAGAGCGGAAAGCTCCACGTAAGTCCCGCAACGGTCAGAAATGAAATGGCGGCCCTTGAGAAGATGGGGTTTCTGAAACAGCCGCATACATCCGCGGGCAGGGAGCCGACCAATATCGCTTACAGGTATTACGTTGATATTCTTCTCAGTCAGAAGCGGCCTTCGCATGGAGATGTGGAGGCGGCGGAGCAGTTGTTTGCGGTCAGGAATAAAGAAATCGAAGGCATGTTCAAGGAGGCTTCGATCCTCCTCTCCGAACTAACCAGAACCGCGGCCATGGTTTTTGCGCCGATTGAGATTACCCATATAGTCCACCGTATCGATCTTGTTCCATTGGATTATACTCACCTGGTGGTAATCGTAATTACATCGATGGGACAGGTGGGAAAGAGAATGATAGAACTGGACTTCAGTGCAGGCAGGGACAGTATCCAGGTGGTTTCTGAGTTCTTGAACGGGGAGATTTCGGGCACCGATATTTCAGGGCTGGACAAGGAGAAACTTCTCGATCAGAGCGGGTTTGAGGGTGAAACCAAAGATCTTGCGGCGGTAGTGCTTGAAGCACTTGCAAGTTGTCTGGATGTACTTGAAGAGAGGATTTTTGTTGGGGGTACCTCAAATATTGTAAGGGAAATGGACTGCGAAGGCCGCGAGTGGGTCCAGAGGCTTCTCGAGGCTATCGAAAAGCAGGATTTCATACTGGCTTTACTGAAGGACCTCGTTCAAATCAGAAGATTGACCGTAAGGATCGGTGAAGAAAATGAGATCCGGGAGTTGAAGAGGTGTGCCTTCGTTGGGACCAGTTATCCCGTTGCGAAGGGTATTTTCGGTTCTCTGGGTATTGTAGGCCCGACATCGATGGATTATGCGCGGGCGATAGGGATCGTAGAATATATAGCTGAAAACCTGGGGCGAATACTGTATAGAGTGATGTAGACAGTCAGGTGGATAAGATGCACAACGATATCAAGAAAGATCTGTATGAAATACTGGGAGTAAGCCGTTCGGCCAGCAAGGAAGATATCAAGGGCGCCTATAGAAGGAAAGCCCGTGAATGTCATCCCGATGTCGCGCATAACGACCCGGAAGGGGAGAGTAAGTTCAAGGAACTGACTTTTGCCTATGAGGTGCTGTCGGATCCGCAGAAGCGGAAAGACTACGACACCTGGGGCCTTGACGGGTTGAGGAGGGGAGCCGGTTCTGACTTTAGCGGATTCGGGAACGTCTCGGACCTGTTTGACGCGTTTTTTGGTGGAGGCTTCAGCGATCCGTTCGGCGGATTCAACTCCGGCAGGTCTCATGCCTCAAAAACCGTAAGGGCGGACGGGAGAGACCTCGAAACCATCGTTACCATCGACCTCGAAGACGTAATGACCGGAATCGAAAAGGAAGTTGAGATCGAACGGCAGGCCACTTGCGCCGATTGTGACGGAGAGGGCATGAAACCTGGCACCAAGGCTGCAAGGTGTGATGTATGCAATGGGAGCGGTCATGTCAGGCAGGCGCAGAGGAGTCTACTGGGGGCGATATTGCGAACTCAGACATGCCCGAACTGCCAGGGGAAAGGGGAGGTCTTCACGGATCCCTGTGAGGGGTGCGGCGGTGAGGGCTTGTCCTGGATCAAGGAGAAGGTCAGGGTAAACGTACCGGCCGGGGTGGAAAGAGGAGACAGGCTCAGGATACAGGGAAATGGAGAAGGCGGCCGGTATGGCGGCAAGAACGGCGATCTCTATGTCGCTATAAATATAAATCCACATAAGCGGTTCACGAGGGAAGGAAGAAACCTGTATGTGACGCTGGCTGTCGAGATGGCGGACGCGGCACTGGGTGAGGAAATAGTCATGAAGTCTTTGGATGGAGAGTTCAAGCTGAAGATTCCGCCCGGAACCCAGCACGGGGACGTAATAAAGGTGAAAGGGGAAGGATTGCCTCCCCGTCACGGCGGAAGAAGGGGAGAAATACTGGTTTCGGTGCAGGTTTCCATTCCCAGGAAACTTTCGGCGACTGAAAAGAGGCTGCTCCAGGAATTCAAAGACAGACGAAACAGGAAGAGATAGGAAAGTGAAACCGAGGGTTTTCTCACGGGAATACTTTAAATAAGGCAGAAATTAAGAATGAGCCTCCCAATGTTTTATTCAGATCCTGAATATATCAACCTTGATTCAGGGTGCGTACATTTGTACGGGGATGAAGCGAGGCATATCGCGAAATCGCTTCGTGCCAAGCCGGGCGAACTCATCTTTGTGGGTGATCGGAACGGGAACAGGTACGTTACGAAATTGGCCTCTGTCAACATGGGAAGCATCGCCGGAGAAATATTATCGCGTGACAGCGAAAGCCGGGAGCGGCCTTCGATAACCGTGTTTCAAGCTGTCTCAAAAATGAAGCATATGGATGAGACAATTATAAGGGCGGCGGAATCGGGTGTGGCGGGAATCGTGCCTTATATTTCACAGAGAAGCCCGGTCGATTCCATAAAGAAAAGCATTTCCAGGAAAGAGAGATGGGAAAAGATAGCATTGGAATCATCAAAGCTTTCAAGGAGGGTCTGGCCGCTGGAAATGAAAGAAGTGCGCGAGGATTTGCCTGACTCTGGAATCCTGCCGCAAAACGACTTGAATATTACACTTTGGGAGATGGAGCAGGAGACTGGCATTATGGATGTTTTGCCGGAAACGGCGCCTGTTTCAATCGGCCTGATAGTCGGGCCGGAAGGAGGGTTCTCACGTGAAGAGGCTGAAGAGTATGAGCGCGTCGGGGCGGTGTCTGCGGGAATGGGCGGGCTTGTAATCAGGACCGAAAGCGCTGCTTCATACGCCGCAATGCTTATCAGATGCCATTATGGGAATCTTGATGCGGGGGGTTCCCGGGTATGACAGAAGGAACATTCAGGGTGACCACTCTGGGTTGTAAAGTCAATAAAGCCGACTCAGTCGATATTGAAAGCCGATTCGTTGATAGCGGGCTAAGAAGGGCGGATAGGGATGAAGTGCCTGAATTCTGGGTTATCAATACTTGCGCGGTAACCGCGGCAGGTCTTCAGAAATCCCGTAAAACGGTAAGAAAATGCCTTAAATCCGGATCTAAAGTCATAGTGACCGGATGCGGTGTCGATTTCGACAGAGGAGCATTCGATGAGATGATGCCGCTTGGGACTTTTTCAAATATTGAAAAAGGAGCGATTGTCAGCACTGTTTGCGAAGCGGCGCCGTGGTCAACCTCGGGAGAATTCAGATTCGAGGCGGAAACGTGCCGGCTGCCGCTGAAGATTCAGGATGGGTGTACTCATAACTGCGCTTACTGTGTCGTACCCGGCTTGAGGATCAGCCCATGGTGCCTTGAAAAGGAGCGGGTGATAGATAAGGTTAAGTTCTATAAAGAAAGTGGAGCGGGTGAGATAATCTTATGTGGTATCGATATAGGCAGCTACCTTGATGTTTCATCAGGAGTGGACCTCGTAGAATTGATAGAGAGCATCAGAAAAGAGGATATTGATATATGGATAAGATTGAGTTCGATCTCGCCGAGGGACATAACCGGACGGTTGATCGGATTGTTTGAAAAAGATAAAAGTCTGTGCCGGCATATGCACCTTCCGCTGCAGAGTGGGGACGATGGGGTACTCGAGGACATGAAAAGGGGTTATAGCGCGCGGGAGTACTTGGAGAAAGTGGAAATCGTGAAAGAGAAGGTGCCGGACATTTCCATTACGACAGATGTTCTGGTTGGATATCCCACCGAGGGGGAGGAAGCCTTCGACAATACGGTTGAAATGGTTAGGAAAGTTGGATTTTCAAAAGTGCATGTATTCAAGTACTCACCCAGGCCGGGCACTGATTCGTTTGCAATGGGCGACCCGGTCACAGGGGTTGAGAAGAAAAGAAGGTCCCGGATAGTTATAGATGAGTCAAGAAAAACGGCCGGGATATTTCACGCCAGTTTTATCGGGCGGACGGTCCCGGTGCTTGTGGAGGAACAATCCCGGGGAGACCGGTGGAGGTTGCTGGGAAGAACGGAGTGGTATTCCAGGGTGAATATGATTGGGCCGCCCTGCTCGGTCGGCAGGATTGTTGATGTTATGATTGATGGAGTAGAGGGTTCTGTGTTATCCGGGGAAATCGTAAGTGATTGAAGTCTTTGTTAATTCGGAGGTGAAGTGAGGATGGACGACTGTCTGTTTTGCAGAATTGTCAACAAGGAAATCGGAAGTGAAATTGTGGAGGAGAGCGCTAATTCCATCGCTTTTAGAGATATTAATCCCCAGGCGCCGGTGCATTTACTTATTGTGCCGAAAGAGCATATTACTTCCCTGAGAGAGCTGAATGAGGACAAGTGCGATATATTAAGTGATATCTTCAGAATGATCAACGACATAGCTGTAAGCGAGGGGATAGACCAGTCAGGGTATAGAGTTGTGGTCAATACCGGCGAGGAAGCCGGACAGGAAGTCGGCCATGTTCACTTTCACCTTCTGGGAGGCAGGTTCATGAAATGGCCTCCCGGATAAAGTGCTGACAGTGTCTGATCTGGAACTTTAATAACTGCCGAAACGGGAGTGGCGTATATGGAAATTGAAGACAAGCTTGTTTCCGACATGAAGGAATCGATGAAGTCCGGTGAAAAACTTCGTTTGACTACCATTAGAATGGTATTGGCCGGAATGAAAAACGAAAGGATCGCCAAAGGGGAGGATCTCTCGGAGGAAGATGTGCTGACGGTTCTTGGCAGAGAGGCAAGAAAACGCAGAGAGGCGATCGTGGAATATGACAAAGCGGGAAGAGATGAGCTTGCCGCAAAGGAGCGCGAAGAACTCACGGTGATCGAGGGTTATCTTCCAGAACAGATGTCCGAAGAAGAGATTGAAGGCATAGTGCGGGAGGCTATCGCGGATACAGGAGCATCTTCAGGGAAAGACATGGGAAAGGTCATGGGAAAGGTCATGCCCAGGGTTAAGGGAAAAGCGGATGGAAGATTGGTAAACGAAACGGTCCTGAAACTGTTGGCCGAATAAAATCGAAAAGCCGGACATGGAGAAAAGAGGTTGCTGATTGGGAACCGACTTGACTGAAGTAAAGATTGTTGTTCCCGGGAATCAGTCGATGGTGTCTCTTCTGGGCAAAGAAGATAGATTTTTGAGAAAGGTCGAAAACGAGTTCGAATGCCGCATTGTCGCGCGAGGCAATGAAATTGGGATCAGGGGCACCCAGCGGGAGACAGAGGTGTGCACCACTCTCTTTGAGGAACTGATAGAACTGCTTGAAGAGGGGCTTGTCATTACCGACGAAAACTTGACCATGGCGATAAGCATGGTCAAGAGCGGCAAAGAGATTAAGCCTGCGGAGGTTTTCAAAGAAGCCGTACTTACCGCCCGGGGAAAGATAATCAGACCGAAGACCGTCGGGCAGAAGAGATATGTCGAACTGATGAGGAAGGCTACCATCGTGTTCAGCATAGGGCCCGCCGGTACCGGTAAGACTTACCTCGCGCTGGCAAACGCTGTCCAGTCGCTTCTGGACAAGAAGGTGAACAGGCTTATTCTTACCAGGCCGGTGGTTGAAGCGGGAGAGAAGCTGGGCTTTCTTCCGGGAGATTTATACCAGAAGGTGGACCCCTACCTCCGGCCTCTTTATGATGCGCTCTATGAAATGCTGGGCGCGGAACATTTTCACAGGATGATGGACAGGGGAACGATCGAGGTTGTGCCGTTGGCTTTCATGAGGGGCAGGACG
Source organism: Actinomycetota bacterium (assembly GCA_016927325.1). Classification (GTDB taxonomy): domain Bacteria; phylum Actinomycetota; class Geothermincolia; order Fen-727; family Anoxymicrobiaceae; genus JAFGMY01. The sequence goes on from JAFGMY010000156.1 coordinate 73,902, forward strand.
CTGAATGACTCGTTTATAATTCTCGACGAAGCACAGAATACCAGCCCGGAACAGATGAAAATGTTCCTTACGCGGCTGGGCTTCGGAAGCAGAGCTGTTATCACTGGAGACATTACGCAAGTGGACTTACCCAGGGAAAAGAAATCCGGCTTGATACTCGTACAGGAGATACTCTTCGAAATAAGCGGGGTGGAGTTCGTTTACCTGGATGCCAACGACGTCGTCAGGCACAAGATTGTTCAGCAGATTGTCGAAGCATATAAGGAATACGATACCCAGAAGACTAACGGCGACACGGAATGAAATGCATATTATTAAAAGGATATCCCGAACTGCCGGGCGATTTATAGATAAGGTAAATAACTCGTCTATTAAAACCAAGCGGATCATTATCGTTGTCGTATTTTCGGTTTTGCTGCTTATGTTGATAGCATTGGAAATCTCTCCATTTGGTTACAGTATCAAGGAGGGGGAGCCGAGCCCGAGAGATGTAATCGCCCCCAAGACCGTTCAGTATATCGACAAAACGAAAACAGACGAGCAAAGAGAGGCCGCCGCCGCCGGGGTACAGGACGTCTATGAATACGACAAGGACGTTTCCAGGCGGGTGGCCGACGAAATCAAATATTTCTTTCAAAAGATATATGAGGTATATTCCCTCGATCTGGACATGGCCGAAAAGGTTGGTCGGGTACAGGAAAAAGCCGGAGATGTTGTGGATTCGGCGACAATCGAGGCGATTCTTCAGCTTTCGGCGGAGACCGTACAGAACTTGTATGCGCCAACCGCTGAAACCGCCGGGAAAGTGATGGACAAACAGGTCAAGCCTGACGAACTGGAAAAGGCCAGAGAACTTGCCAGGATCGAAGCCGATGGATTTTCCGACGATCCCACAATACAGGTGATCGCGGGTGATATCGCGGCCGACTACATAAAGCCCAACTCTATTTTTAACGCGGAAGAGACCGAAAAAAGAAAAACGGCGGCACGTGAAGCAGTAAGCCCGGTTATCACCACTGTGCTTGAAGGTGAAATAATAATCGGAAAAGGCCGGATTGTCACATCCGAACAGGCCAGCCTGCTAAAAACCCTGGGGTTTAGAAGCCCGGTATTCAGCGGGCTCAACATGATATACTTCGGGGCATTCATCTTTCTGATTATCGCAGTGCTCGCAATGTTTATCTCGCGGTACAGAAACGACATATACGAAAATCTCAAAGTACTGGTTCTTCTGGGAGTGCTTCTTGTTGTCTATACCGTTTTCGCCAAGATCGCGGCCATCGCGGCGGGAAGTTCGTCTCCACTTTTCAGTTTTGTCGTTCCAACGGCGGCGATAGCCATAATAACCGCTGTTCTGGTCGACAGGTTTGTAGCCATAGTCATGGTTGTGCTTTGCGCGCTTCTGACCGGTGCGGTAACAGGCGGCAACTTCACGATGGTGGCGGTAGCCCTGCTCGGCGGTTTTTATCCATCGATAGCGGTTTCAAGGATGTCCACAAGGTATGAACTGAGAAGGGCGAGCCTTTATACGGCAATATGGATAGCTTTCGTGGCGTTCGGGGTAAGTCTGCTGTCACAGTACCGGCAGGATTTCCTGGTAATTACCGGAATAGGATTTCTTAACGGATTTATATCATCAGTGGTTGCGATGGGTTTACTGCCTTTCCTGGAGACAACGATGAAGGTTACAACAAACCCCTGGCTTCTCGAGATCGCGTCACCGGAACAGGAGTTACTGAAAGAACTTTCCATGAAAGCTCCCGGTACGTATTCGCACAGCGTAATGGTCGCCAACCTGGCGGAAGCGGCCGCAAGAGAGATTGGAAGCGATCCGCTGATAGCACGGGTTGCCGCGTACTATCACGATATCGGCAAAACAAAACGGGCACAGTTTTTTATCGAGAACCAGCCGGAAGGATCTAATCCTCACAATGATATTTCCCCTAATTTGAGCTCGCTTATCATTACGTCACATGTCAAGGACGGGATTGAAATGTTAAACAGTAGCGGCCTGCCAAAAGACATTATCGACGTAATCAAGCAACATCATGGAACAAGTATAGTTAAATATTTCTATGAGAAGGCTATTGAAGACGGCGAAAATGAGAGAGTCGACGAGAACAGGTTCCGGTATCATTTCGACAAGCCCAAGAGTAAAACCGCCGCGATTCTCATGCTGGCGGACGGAGTTGAGGCAACCGCCCGGACGTTGCCGAGTACATCCGCTTCAGCAATCGAGCAGATGGTTTCGAGAATTGTGGATGATAAAATCGATGACGGGCAACTCGATGAATGTGATATAACTTTCGGTGATATTTCCAAGATTAAGAGTGTTTTTGCAAAGATATTGATCAGTACATATCATCCCAGAATTACCTATCCGAAGACTACCGGCATACATGGAGCAAGGAAATGACGGTAAGGGCGAGTTCAGAGGTACCCGGTTCTAAACATGAGATACGACACTTGAAAACCGTACTGAAGAAGGCTATGAATAAACTTTCCTGCAACGCTTTGCTTGAAGTTAGCCTGCTTCTGGTTGGGGAAGACAGGATGAAGGATTTGAATTCACAGTTCAGGAATCGGGACGAGGCAACCGATGTTCTGGCTTTCCCAATGATGAGCACGGATGAAATCGAATCGATTGAAGATGCCGTTGACCGGCGTCAACAACTGATCGGGGACATCGTTATCTGTGTTCCTTACGCGGAAAAACAATCAAGGGAACTGGGGGTTTCATTCGAATCGGAAATGGAACTTCTCGCGGTGCATGGATTGCTTCATCTGTTCGGTTACGTCGACGCATCGGAAGAGGGTGCGGAGGAAATGGCCGTAAAGGCGAGTGAACTCCTGGGAAGAAAAGTATAATTGACCAGAAAGATTGAGGTGACTGATTAATGGAATTAGGCCTGGGTTTAGCTGCCCTGGTTATTTTGATCGGGCTGGCGGCATACCTGGCGGCATCAGAGACCGCGTTGATGAGGGTAAGCCGGATAAGGGTGCGCTACCTTGTTGAAAAAAATGAAAACAAGTCCAAAAAACTGGAGAATTTGATTGAGAACCCCGACTTTTTTCTGCCGCCTCTGTTGCTGACCGCGCTTTTCGTACAGATGATTTCAGCTTCTCTTGCAACCTGGCTGACTACAAGAATTACCAATAATGCCGGTCTGGGGGTTGCTGTCGGTACAATTGTCATCACGACTTTCATGTTCATCTTCGGAGAACTTCTGCCAAAGGCTATCGCCAGCCATGAGTCCGAGAAAGTGGCTCTTTCCGTAACCAGGCCGATAAGCCTGATAAGCAGAATGCTGAATCCCCTGACTATCGCGTTGAAGTGGATCGCTGATGTGATATTGAAACTAATTGGCAAGGGTGGTCTTCACGTTGAAGATATCGTGAGGGATGAAGGTGAGATAAAGGCAATGATTTCAGCCGCCGAAGAAAGCGCGGTTATTGAAAAAATTGAAGAAAAGATGATTCACTCGGTATTTGAATTCGGGGACTCAATCGTAAGAGAGGTCATAACCCCTCGCCCCGACATGGTTACCCTGAAGAAAGGGCAGACAATAAAGGACGCGTTGCTGGTAATTATTAAGAACGGGTTTTCGAGAATACCCGTATACGGTGAGAACAAGGAGAACATCGTAGGGATTTTATATGCAAAGGATCTTCTTGAAAACCTTCAGAAAGGACAACTTGAAAACAAGATCGATTCAATACTGCGGGATGCGTATTTCGTTCCCGAGACGAAGCCGTTAAGCGATCTGTTAAAGGATCTGCAGAAGCGGAAAGTGCATCTCGCTGTCGTGGTCGATGAATACGGAACTGTTGTGGGCCTGGTGACTATCGAGGATTTGCTCGAAGAGATCGTGGGCGAGATATTCGATGAATACGACAAGGAAGTTGTTCTGGTGGAGAAAACAGGAGAGAAACGTTACCGGGTTGACGCAAGGGTATCAATTGACGATCTGAACGACGAACTGGAGATATATCTGCCAAAGGAAGAAGAAATAGATACAATAGGCGGTCTTGTTTTCAAGGTTCTCGGACACGTGCCGGCGCCCGGAGAGACGTTCAGATATAACGGGGTTGTAATCAAGGTTGAGAGGGTAAGGAAAAACAGGATTTATAAAGTGATGTTGGAGATACTGGACGAAAATTGCGAGTTGGATAAATAGAATCCGGACATGCAAATGCTGGAATCGATCGGCGGACCGTTAGAACTTATCACAGACCCCTCTCTTGAAAGCAAGTATGGAATAGGGGTTTATTTTACATGCAGAAAAGGCGGAGCAAGCGAAGGAATTCACGGTACCCTGAACCTGTCTTTTGATGTTAATGATGAAAGAGGAGCGGTGGCGTTCAATCGCAAGACAGTGTCTGACGCAGTGGGTATACCGGTCAGCAACTGGACTCTATGCCGCCAGGTGCATGGGTGCCGGGTTCATGTTGTGGAACAATTCGATATCGGTAGAGGCGCGCATGATCATGAGTCCGGGATCCCCCGGACCGACGGCCTGATTTCGGGTTTGAGCGGGACCCTTGTCGGTGTACTGACCGCTGATTGCATACCTGTGATTTTTGTAGCGGGGCGGAAAAGAGTCTGCGCGGCGGTGCATGCGGGCTGGCGAGGAGTGCTGGCGGGAGTATTGCCGGAAGCTTTTAAAAAAATAAGAATGAGGTCGGGGGAAGACGCCGGCGGGATCGATATCTATATCGGCCCTCATATAAGAGCTTGCTGTTTTGAAGTGGGGAAGGAATTAGGCGGACTGTTCGAGGACTCGATAGGTGAAGAGGCGGTGGACAGGTGCTACGGAAATGTCGACCATGTTGACCTGGAGTCGGCAATTATCGTTCAGATGAAAAGGATGGGTGTTTCAAACGGAAATATCCACATGGCGAAGCAATGTACTTCCTGTGGAGATGACTATTTTTCACACAGGAGAGACAGAGGCATGACCGGGAGGCAGGCCGGCCTCGCGGTCATCCAATGAAAGCCGGGGTATTATGGAGGCAATTGCAAGAGCCACCGTGAAGATTAGTGGAAGGGTCCAGGGAGTATTTTTCAGGGCGGAAACCGAGAGAAAGGCCGTTTCACTTGGACTCGGCGGATATGTTATGAATATGCCGGACGGTTCGGTGAAAGCCGTTTTTGAGGGAAAAAAAGAGCAGGTGGAGCGCGCGATCCAGTGGTGCGGCAAAGGCCCCCGACACGCTCGCGTAGAATCGGTTTCAGTCGAATGGGAACCACCTTCAGGAGACAGGGAGTTTGTCTTGAAGTATCATTGAGCATGATTCGATGAGTTGCTGTCTTTCTTCAATTTATGGTGTGTTTCAGCTGGAGTCTTCAAAAGAACCGCATGAGTGAGTCCCAAAAAGGTCTGACCCGGAACAAAAGCGAATGATATGAATAGACGAATTAGCGATAATATTGTTCAAATAAAAAAAAGAATGTTTGATGCTGCTGGAAGAGCAGGCAGGAGTATTGATGAGATTGTACTCCTCGGGGCTTCCAAGAACAGGAACACGGAAGAGATAAATGAGGCATATGAGTCGGGAGTTGAGGTCTTCGGTGAGAACAGAGCCCAGGAACTGATCGCTAAGCAGGGTGGAGTAAGAAGCGGCGTCAAGTGGCATTTTATAGGTCATTTGCAGCGAAACAAGGTAAAGGACGTTGTCGGTTTGGTGGAGTTGATTCACTCGGTTGACAGCCGAAGAGTTGGAATTGAAATAAACAAGCGGGCGTCAGATATTGGCCAGGTGCAGCAGGTGTTGTTGCAGTTGAACACGGGGGGAGAGCGGAGCAAGTACGGGTTGAGCCTGGAAGAGGCAAAACCACTGTTAAATGAGTTTTTGAACTGTGAGAATATCGACGTAAGAGGATTTTCGACCGTTGCTCCAAATGTAGAGAACGCCGAGGAAATAAGATGGGTGTTCAGGGATTTACGAATGGCCATGGAAGAAATCAATAAGGAAACCGGCGCGGGCATGGTGGAGCTTTCAATGGGGATGACCGGAGATTTCGATGTGGCGATCGAAGAAGGAGCTACAATTATTAGAGTTGGAACAGGTGTTTTCGGACCGATCGAGAGCCGGGAACCATAACCTAAGCATTTTCGTATTTTGAAGATGTGAGGCAAGGAGGTTGTTTAAGATGGCCGGATTCTGGGGCAGAGTCGCTGAGTGGCTGGGATTAAAGGAGCCGGATGAGTTCGGCGAGATGCGTGCCCGTGAAGAAGCGGTCGAAGAGATTTCAGAAAGGGTTCCAAGAAGAAGGGGATCAGAGCGGATCCTGCAACCGGTGCCCGAATCTACTACAAAAGTCCATGTCGTTGAACCTACCAGTTTTAATGATGCTGAGCAAATAGGTTCAAAATTCAAGAATGATACTCCGGTTATCGTAAACCTTCAGAACATAGACAGGGACCTTGCAAAGAGATTGATCGACTTCGTAAGCGGACTTACATACGGTCTTGACGGCGGGATTCAGAGGGTCGCTGAAATGGTATTTCTGCTGACACCTGCAAATGTTGAGGTCTCCGCTGAAGACAGGAAATGGATGCGTGAAAAGGGCTTTTTCAACCAGTTTTAGGCAAAGGGAGCTGAGGGTTTGTACAAAGTTGCTCTCATAGGCGGGGGGAAGATGGGTGAAGCCATGCTGAGCGGCTGGCTTGATGCCATGATCCTTGAAAAGGAAGATATCATTGTCTGTGAAAAACTGGATGAAATGAGATCATACCTTTCGGAAAAATATTCTGTTGAAACCGGGAAATCCGTGGTTGAGACGGCTTCGCAGGCGCAGTATTGCGTACTGGCGGTAAAGCCCCGGGATGCTGCCGCGGTTCTCCATGAAATAGCTGAAGCGGAAGAGCAGCCGGCTGCTCTTATATCGATAGTGGCAGGACTGAGTATTTCATTAATACGGAAAAATATCGGTGAGAGAATACCGGTTGTGCGGGTAATGCCTAACATGGGTGCCAGAATGAGGTGTTCCATTTCCGCGTATGCCGTCGATGCCAATGGCGGTAGCTTAAGCGAAGCGGAAATTGAAGGCTTTCTGGGCGGTATCGGTGAAGCGGTGAAGGTCGAAGAGAAGTTTATGAACCTTGTGACTGCGGTGAGCGGAAGCGGGCCCGCGTATTTTTTTTACCTGGCTGAAGCTCTGGAACAGGCCGCTGTTGATCAGGGGATGCCCGGAGATCTCGCAGTAAGGCTGGCTGAAGATACCCTGTACGGTTCGGGTGTCGTGCTCAAGAGGACAGACATGAGCGCATCAGAACTTAGAGAAGCTGTTTCGTCACCAGGTGGAACGACTGTCGCGGGGTTGAAGAAATTTGATGAACTTGGATTTAAGCAAATGGTGGGCGCGGTTGTGCAAGCGGCCGCGAAAAGAGCCGGCGAGCTTACCGGCGAAATTGATTAGTAATGGAGGTCGGGTTATATGGCGCTAACTCCAATGGATATCCACAATAAGGAATTCAAGAGCGCGAGGTTCGGTGGTTACAATGAAGAGGATGTGGATTCATTTCTGGACATAATCGCCGATGAATTCGAGAAAATGATGATGGAAAATGGAAGCATGGCCGTTGATCTGGATACGGTCAGGAAAAAGCTTGCTGAGTTTGAAGAAATGCAGAGCTCACTGCAGAGTGCCCTGATAACCGCGTCGAAATCCGCCGAAGATGTTAAAGAGCAGAGCAACAGAGAAGCCTCACTGCTGCTGGAGAACGCCAGAAAGGAAGCGGAAGCAATAATCCGTGCCGCCCAGGAAGAGGCAGGCCGCATTATCACCCTGGCAAGGACTGAAGGGCAAAGGATTGAAAAGAAGTTCGAGAAGATCCGTGCCGTGAAGAGCCAGTATCTTGATTCAATGAGACAGGTTGCCGAAGCGCAACTCCGGGAGATAAAGGAACTGGAAGAACAGGACAAGCGGTACAATTCGGCCGAACAGGGAATTGCCGCAGAAGACGGTTCGGTAAACAGCATGGCTCCCGGTAACACGACCCAGGCCGTGCAAGTTGCTGCACCCCCTGCTCCGGAAGTTGTCGATATACAGGAGAGATTGCCGGAAACGGTTAAGAATGATTATCAAAATGCTCCCATACGCGAGACTGAGTCGAACCCGCTGGAGCCTCAAGGTGGGATCGCCACTGACCAGAATTCTGAGGGACCGCCGGTCACGGGGGCGCCTGCCGCTCCTGATACAACCGCATCGAGCCAGGATATAATTCAGGGAAGAATGAAAGAGAGCAGTAGACCGGTGATTGTTGAAGAAATGCAGATGACATCAGGGGCGCCTGGGTATCAGGCGGTGCGGCAGAACGAAGGGTGCGCGGCTCAAGTAGATGACAATAATGGCAAAGTCGCCACAAAAACACAGGATCTGGTTGAAGAGATTCTCGGAATGGAGCCCGGTGAAGATCCGTACGCGGAGTTCGGTGATATCGGGAATGAGGATATACCTGACGGACGAAAAAATACGGGAAGAAAAGAAAAGAAGAATAAGAACAAGTTCTGGGAGTAAATGGAGATATTTATTAACTATTGCGATTCAATGTCTATATTAGTATTATGCCGGGTGGAAGTTGAACCCGGCATTCTTATTTAACCGCCATGTACATAAAAATAAAAGTCATTCCCGGGGCAAATAAAAACAGGATTGAAACCGCAGGCGAAGAGGAGCTAAGGGTTTATGTCAAGGTACCGCCGGTAAAAGGAAAGGCCAACGAAGAAATGATCGGATTACTGGCAAAACACTTTAAAGTCGGTAAAAGCGAAGTAGAAATTGTAAAAGGCCGACGCTCAAGAAACAAGGTCATAAGAATAAACGGCATATAAGACCGGGGAATGCTGTAAATGAGTGATACATGGGAGAATTGCTTTACCAGCCGGGAATCGATGAGGCTCTTTATCGGGATACCACTGGATGCTGCTTCCAGGAGGCGGATAAGCAAAGCCTGTGATTTCCTTAAAGAATGCGTTCAAGACACAAGATGGGTCAAACCCGAGAATCTGCATATTACTATGAAGTTTCTGGGTGACACACCGGGAACTATGGTGCCTGAGATTGCGGAAGTTTTACACATGGCTTCAGTTTACCTCCCATTTGAGATGAAACTAGGTGGAATTGGAGCTTTTTCGTCACTGGGATCTGCTAGAGTAATTTGGGTTGGAGCCTATGATGATTCAGGAACAGTGCATAAAATATACAAAGAGATAGAGCGGGGAATGAGCAGGCTCGGGTACCCGGGGGAAAAACGAGAATACAGCCCTCACGTCACGGTTGGGCGGTCGAGAAACAAACCTGTCAGGATCGATAATGATGTGGCTGCGCGGTATAAAGACCTGTCAATATTGACTGTTGATGAAATAATACTCTTTCAAAGCGACCTCAGGAGTAGTGGGGCGGAGTATTCGATAATAGAAAGGGCTGTCGGACAGGGATTGAAAACTCAGAAGTAACAGAGAGGTTGTGAACAGATTGGACAAAGAAAAATCACTTGATATGGCCTTGATGCAGATAGAGAGACAGTTTGGCAGGGGTTCGATTATGAGGTTGGGCGCTGAGGCCGACCGAATGGCTGTAGACGTGATACCGACCGGTTCCCTGGCTATGGATGTGGCGCTGGGAGTAGGAGGTGTACCCAGGGGAAGGGTTGTTGAGATATTCGGCCCGGAATCAAGTGGAAAAACCACTGTGGCCCTGCATATTCTCGCTCAGGCGCAGCGCATGGGAGGTGTGGGAGCTTTCATAGACGCCGAAAACGCGATGGATCCGCAGTACTCGGCGGCTCTTGGGGTAAATATCGACGAACTGCTGATAAGTCAACCGGATACCGGAGAGCAGGCGCTTGAAATTGCTGAAATGCTCATACGCAGCGCGGCGGTGGACGTCGTGGTAATCGATTCTGTGGCCGCATTGGTCCCAAGGGCTGAAATAGACGGTGATATAGGAGACTCACATGTAGGCCTGCAGGCGCGGTTAATGTCGCAGGCCCTCAGAAAGTTGTCAAACGCGATCAGCAGGTCGAGGACCGTAGCTATTTTTATTAACCAGTTAAGAGAGAAAATCGGGGTTATGTTTGGAAATCCTGAAGTTACGCCGGGGGGGAGAGCATTGAAGTTCTACTCATCCGTCAGGATAGACCTGAGAAAAATCGACACGATAAAAAAAGGAACGGATATTCTTGGAAACAGGGTCAGGGCAAGAATTGTAAAGAACAAAGTCGCACCGCCTTTCAAAAACGCTGAATTCGATATCGTATACGGTCAGGGAATTTCAAGAGAAGGTGACATTCTGGAACTGGGAGTCGTTCATAATTTCATAAAAAAGAGCGGCGCCTGGTACATGTTCGATGAAAATCAGATGGGTCAGGGTCGGGAAAACGCGAAAATATTTCTGATGGAACATCAGGAGATTGCTGACGAAATAGAAATTAACATAAGGAAGGAAGTCGGCTTAAAACCTGTATCGAATCTGGGAAATGGGGGGAACAACTCGAAACCCGAAGACGCCGGTGACAAAGATAAGAAAGGGAAGACTGAAAAATAGAACTGGAAGATTTATCAAAAGAAGCGTTAAAAAATATACAGAGATTCCTGCAGTACAGGCCAAGGTCGGCTATGGAAGTAAGGAATAAATTGGCGGTTTTAGAGTATGGGGCATTGACCGCGGATGAGGTAATCGCTTACCTGGAACTGAAGGGTCTGATTGATGACAGTAGGCTTATGAAGGTTTACGCTGAAGAGTTGATGAGAAAGAACTATGGATATAAAAGAATATTGCTGGAACTGTCGAATAAAGGAATAAGCGAAGAATTAATCGGTGGACTGAAAGAGACGTATCCATTTGAAACCGAAATAGAAAGAGCGATATGCGCGTGCACCAGCAAAGTAAGAAAGACGGGTTCGGCGGTTACAAAAAATAAAAAACTGAAGTTAAAGGAGTATCTTGTTCGTAGAGGTTTCAGCGGTGGAATCGCGGAAGAGGCAGTAAGATCTATAGAGGAATAAGTTTGACACTAAAATACCGCGAGACTAGAATTGAATAAGATTCCGTTGGTGCGGGATATCAGTGATTTGTTTTAGTTTATCTTAATGATAGATTATATCAAGTTCTAAATATCATAATATGAAGTTTAAATTATAAGTTGAATCTATTGATATTACTGCGCTAAGCAATGCTTGGCGTTTTTTTCGTAGAGAGGAGGTCTTCAAGATTATATATGCAATTATTGCTGTCGGCGCCGTAGTTATCGGTGCTTTGATCGGGTATCTTGGCCGAAAATTTGTCGGTGAGGCTAGGGTATCCACAGCGGAAGCAAGCGCAAAAAAAATATTGGATGACGCAAAGAGAGAAGCCGAGAGCTTGAAACGTGAGGGCCAGGTAGAGGCAAAAGACAAGATACATGCCATGCGTTCAGAAGCCGAAAGAGAGCTGAAAAGCAGAAGAAGCGATCTCCAGCGTCTGGAACGGCGTCTGATGCAGCGTGAGGAAATGATCGAATCCAAGGACTCTGAAGCGGTGAAAAAGGAAAAACGGCTTGGTTCGTGGGAAGAGAACCTGGCATCTCAGGAATCCAAACTGGCAAAAGCCGCTTCCGAGCAGAAAAGGGTTTTGGAAAAGATTGCATGCATGACTGCAAACGAAGCCCGTGATTACCTTATCGGTTCGATCGAGGAAGATGTAAAAAGGGACTGTGCCCTTTTTGTAAAGGACGAAGAAATAAAGGCAAAGGAAGAGGCGGATAAGAACGCGAGAAAAATCATATCGCTCGCTATACAAAGGTGCGCTTCGGAACATGTGGCGGAGACTACCGTATCGGTTGTTCCACTGCCTAACGATGAAATGAAGGGCAGGATAATAGGCAGGGAAGGCAGAAACATCAGGACTTTCGAGAACCTTACCGGAATAAATCTGATAATTGATGACACTCCCGAAGCGGTGATACTGTCCAGTTTTGACCCCGTAAGAAGGGAAATAGCCAGGTTGACTCTGGAAAAGTTGCTTTCAGATGGGAGAATACAACCCGCAAGAATAGAAGAGATGTATGAGAAGTCTAAAGCTAAAGTAGAGAATGAAGTTAGAGTGGCGGGCGAAGAGACTACGTTCGATTTGGGAGTAACCAATATAAACAAGGAACTGGTAAGGGTTCTCGGAAGATTAAAGTTCAGGACTTCTTATGGACAGAATGTTCTTATACACTCCATTGAAGTTGCGAACCTTGCCGGGATGATGGCATGTGAGTTGGGGATGGAGCCGAAAATAGCCAAACGCGCAGGACTTCTTCACGATATAGGCAAAGCGGTAGATCATGAGGTTGAGGGATCGCATGCGTCGATAGGGGCGGAACTCGGAAAAAGGCTTGGAGAAAGCAGCGTAATATGCCATGCGATTGAGTCCCATCATGGGGAAGTTGAGGCTAAGACAATTGAAGATGTGCTGGTGCAGGCGGCGGACGCCATTTCGGCGGCGAGACCGGGGGCAAGAAGAGAAACACTGGAAAGCTATGTAAAGCGCCTGGAGAAACTGGAGACCATGGCTGATTCGTTCCCAGGTGTTGATAAAGCCTATGCAATGCAGGCTGGGAGAGAAATAAGGATTATGGTGCAGGCTGAAGAAGTAGACGATATGGGAAGCACTGTTCTGGCAAGAGATATAGCAAAGGAAATTGAGGAGCAACTCGATTATCCCGGACAAATTCGCGTAACCGTAATTCGGGAAACGCGGGTTGTTGAGTATGCTAAATAAAAAGCGGGCAAACAACTGTGTGGGAAAGATATCTTGAAATCTCAAACAGAAATGCACCGATCACATGATTCCTCGGAAGACAAGGCTTTAAATGATTTCATTTCAAGCCTGACCTCTAACACTCTGCAAAAAGTCGAAGAGAAGCTGGGGTACGGCTTCGTCAAGCTGAAAGTGGCTGAAGCGGAGAGAAGGCAAGCTTACCATGATATAAGATCCGTCGAGGATGTTATCCGTGAACTGGTAAGAAATTCAAGGGATGCCGGGGCGAATAACGTACTGGTAGGTTTCCAGAAAGAGAAAGGCCGTTTTCGCCGGATAACCGTCCTGGATGACGGATGCGGCGTACCGGAGGAAATGCAATCACTGATTTTCGAACCAAGGGTTACTTCCAGGTGCGAAAGCTACGAGGAAGACAGGTTCGGGGTTCACGGCAGAGGAATGGCACTGTTTTCGATCAGGTCGAGGGTTGAGGAAATAAAGCTGGTCACTTCCGTTCCGGGGTCAGGTACATCAATCGATGTGAAAATCGATACTTCCAAGTTGCCTGAAAAGTCTGATCAGGCGTCAATGCCTCAGCTTTGCCGTGAAGGGGACACATGTGAGATAGGTTCCGGTACGCATAACGTAAACAGGCTGCTTCTTGAAGTTTCGATCGATTTCAGAGATAAAAACTTTTATGTGGGTTCTTTCGCTGAGATTGCTTCGACGTTATACAGTATGAGGGAGGAGAGCCCGGGAGGTTCCAGCACCGGGGTATGGACTGACCTTTACTGCATAAGTGACGCAAAATCCTTATCTGAATTTTGCACTGAGGAACTGGGTCTTGCCGTGTCGGAACGAAACGCTTACAGAGTATTGAACGGCGAGATACCGCCGCTTGAATCTGTTCTCGACAAGGCGCTGTCGGTGGCTCGGATAGTAAATGACCAAGACCTGAAAACCCGCACGCGTCGTCTGGAAATCGACAAGGACGATATCGACTCCGGCATTGAAAAGAACCGCCTGAGGATGCTTAAGAGCGGTGAACTCGAGGAGATCGGGGAGGGGGTCAAGGCGGCAGCAGGCCGGGTTATCGAAAAATATTACCTCAGGGTCAACGGCAGCCCGAAGATTAGAAAAGGCCGGGGGAAAATAGTAATATCCCTCTATGTATCGGAAGAAGACGAGTAACTCTTATGAGCAGCATAACGCTTTAATACTATGTTTTCAGCACTTAATAATCACAGGAAAATCTTAATTGCCGGTGCGGCCGTTGTGGCTGCCGGTCTGGTGATCATATTTCTGTTGATGTACTTTCAGTCGTCAAAGAAGAAAGAGTATGAATCTTCTCTTTCGAGAAACTGGAATTTTATCGAAGAAAAAGCAAAGGGGTTCGTCGATGTGCTGAGTACCGTTAAAACGGTTGATGATTTTACCAACCTCAATTCCGCGGCCCGTGGCATGAGGGATTCGATAAAGGATCTGCGCGAGGAAGAGAAGAGCAGGTCCGCGCCTGTCGGGACCGGTGATTTAAGAGAGAAAGAACTGGCCGCTCTTGATTCCATCGGCAAGTATCTTGATCTTGTCGCGGAAACGGCGGATAAATCAAAGGTGGAGCTTTTTAAGGAAGAAAGGCACCTTATTGAGAGCAGGGCAAGGAAAGCCGACGCGGACTTGAACGAGTTGCTTGAAACGGCAGACTTCCTGAACGTTACCATATCAGCTGATTTTTTCAACGCGACCGGGAAGATGGGCGACGCGATAAATTATCGGGGGGAAGATGCGGATGAACACAGCGCACAGGCGCTGGAGGCGCTGAAGACATTTATGAACGCTGATATAAAAGAGATAAACACGGAGATATTGTGGGATATGGCATCTTCAAAGAGAAAAGCGGCTATTGAGTTACTGGGGGGATCAAGAGAGTCAATGGACGGTTACCGGGCGGCCCAATGGGGAACGAAGGTTCCCGCTGATTATTTTATCGATGAAAGCAGTGTGAATATCCTGTCGCCGGGCGCCGCGGCGGTTTCGGTGATAGTATATGTGAAAGACGGGTCTCCGATGAACGCGCAGGTAAAGCTGGTTCTGGAACCCGATGGTTGGAAATTGGATGTGTACCCATTCCTGGGGTGGGTGGAATAATGATAATGATATTGAAGCTTGTACGAAAGTAATATGCCGCAACGGTTGATTTCAGCTTAAGATATTTGACTGAGAGTCGCCGCGAAAGGAAGAATAATGGCGTTAAAAGTACTGCAGATAATCTGCGCGGTAGCGGTTGTTGTTATCGTTTTGTTGATGATACCCGTAATGTTGAAGCTGAAAAGGACATTGGAGGAAGTCGGAAGGATGATTGTTGAAACCAGGCCCGGCACTATGAAGGCGATAAAACAGGCCGAAGCAACTCTGGATAGTGTCAATGAGGAACTGGAGAACGTGGAAAAGGTCACCAGCGATGCGTCACTGCTGATCGGCAAAATGGGTGAGGCCGCCGACTCTCTCGAAAACACGATAAAATCACCGATAACAAAAATGGGGTTTATTTCAACCGGCGCCGCGGTAACGAGCATAGCTGTAAGAAAGCAACTGCTCAAGAACAAGAAGAAGCAGTAACGGGAAGAATGCGTTTACCATCAAGATGATTCCAAATTCCTACATTATCCATACTTTCGGCTGTCAGATGAACAAGCACGATTCCGAGCATATCGCCGGAGTGCTCGAGGATAGTGGGTACTCCCGCGCACCGACAGACGAAGAGGCTGAAATAATAATAATGAACACCTGTTCTGTCCGGAAAAGCGCGGAAGATAAAGTCTGGGGAAGGCTGAGTTGTTTTGCCGGTGGAGTCCCTCCTCCGAAAATAGTCGCGGTAGGCGGCTGCATGGCCCAATTGCTGGGCGAAAGCATAATCGACCGTTCCCCCGGCGTGAGACTCGTGTTTGGTATCGGTTCGATGGACCGGTTGCCCGGCCTTATAGAAAAAAGCAGGGAGAACCCTGTTTGCGACCTCGGCGACATAAACAAAGCTTTCGTTGATTGCCTCCCGTATATTCCAGAGAGTCCCGTCTCCGCATGGGTTCCGGTAAATCATGGATGTGACAACAGTTGTTCGTACTGTATTGTGCCGGCCGCCAGGGGGAACGCAAGGAGCCGGGATCTTGATGATATCCTGCGTGAAGTGGAGAAAGCGGCGGGGTCCGGACGTATTGAAGTGATACTGCTGGGTCAGAATGTAAACGCTTACGGAAAGGACCTGTTTCCGCGGGTGCGTTTTTCACAGTTGCTTGATGCCGTATCGGGAGTGCAGGGCATTCAACGGATAAAATTCGAAACATCCCATCCCGCGGATATGGACGAATCCATAATCGAGGTGATGGCTGGAAGAGCCAATTTATGCGAGTATCTGCATCTCCCGGCCCAGTCGGGTTCCAACAGAGTGCTCAAAGCGATGAACCGTGGTTACACCAGGGAGGATTATCTTGAGGAAGTGCGTTTTTCCAGGAAAATAATTCCAGAGATTTCTCTTTCCACGGATATAATCGTTGGATTTCCCGGGGAGACGGACCAGGATTTTCGAGACACGTTTACTCTGCTGGAAGAGGTGCGGTTCAGCAACGCGTTTATCTTCAAGTATTCAAGAAGGGACGGGACGGCCGCCGCGGCAATGCGAAACGAGGTTCCCACCCGGGTAGTTTCAAACAGGTTCATGTTACTATCTGAGTTGCAGGATAAAATAACCTCCGAAGCGCTTAGGGAGCTCGAGGGAAAGACAGTTGAAGTTCTTGTGGGAGGTTCGGCTAAGAGAGGTGGCTTTCGCAAGGGGCGCGCAAGGGGCAACCAGGTTGTTCTGTTAAGTTCGGCGCAAGAGCTCGTTGAGGGAACACTGGTCATGGCAAGAGTTACCGGAACCGGAAAGCATACCGCTCGCGGCGAGGTAGTGGAAACAATAACGAAGGCCTGATAGGGGATGCTCGATAAAGGGACGACCTGGATGGATACAATGACTGAAGGTACCGCACTTCTTGTGATTGACATGATCTATGATTTTGTGGAGCCTGAAGGCGCACTTAACGTACCCGCTGCACGCGGTATACTCCCGGCCGTTTCAGAGTTGATAGAAGAGGCAAGGGCGGCGGGGGTTCCGGTCATATATTTGAACGATTCTCACGACCTTGAAGACAAGGAGTTTGAAAACTGGCCGAAACATGCAATTTCGGGCACGAAGGGTGCTGAAGTTGTTAAAGAGGTCGCGCCTCTGGCGACAGACCACGTTGTTGAAAAAAAACATTTTTCCGCTTTTTACCGTACCTCGCTTGAGTCCATACTTAAGGAATACGGAATATCAAGGTTGATAATTACCGGAACCGTTACGAATATCTGTGTTCTCTTTACGGCTTTCGATGCAGCAATGCGTGATTACGAGGTAGTGGTGTTCAGGAATGCGGTCGCAGGCCTGGATGAAGGAGACCATGAGTTCGCGTTAAGGCAGATTGAAAAAGTCATTGGTGGGACCGTTATATAGGAGGTTTATCATATGTCTTTTTTCATTGCATCCGAAGAATCGATTAAGGGCGGAGCAGTTACAGACGTCTATTTCGAGAGAGTCGCTGGCGCGCTTAAAGGAAAAGGAATCAACCCTGAAGTCTCAATGGAGATCAGGGCGGGTTCCCTGCCTTCGGATTTGCAGTGGAGCGTTTTTACGGGTCTGGAAGAAGTCCTTGAACTAATTGAAGAGCTTCCTGTCACTGTAAGATCTATTGATGAGGGGACCATCTTTCGTGCCGGAGAACCGGTGATGTCGTTAAAGGGACGGTACCTCGATTTCGGAATTTTCGAAACGGCGGTTCTGGGATTGATTTGCCAGGCGACAGGGATTGCCACAAACGCGGCAAGGTGCAAGCTTGCCGCAGGAGACAGGCCGGTAATAAGCTTTGGAGCCCGCAGGATGCATCCGGCTATCGCTCCGATGATCGAAAGAAACGCGTTTGTAGGTGGGTGTGATGGAGTCGCCACCATTGAAAGCGCACGGCGGATAGGGGAGGAGCCTGTTGGCACGATGTCGCACACACTGATGCTGTGCTCGCCAAATGAAAAAGATGCAATTGAAGCTTTTGACGAGTCTCTGGATCCGGAAATCAAGAGGGTAGTCTTGATAGATACTTTTCAGGACGAAAAATTCGGAGCTCTGCATGCCGCGGAAATTCTCGGGAAAAAGTTGTATGCGGTTAGACTCGACACCCCGAATTCACGGCGCGGAGATTTCAGACGCATCATGGAAGAAGTAAGGTGGGAGCTTGATATACGGGGCTACGACCATGTGAAATTAATGGTGTCCGGCGGACTGGATGAGTATAAAATTATTGAGTATAACGGTGTCGCGGATGCTTATGGCGTCGGGACACATATCAGCAACTCAAGGGTTGTTGATTTTTCAATGGATATAGTGGAGGTCGAGGGTGAACCTTTTGCAAAAAGGGGCAAGAAGTCCGGCCTTAAGCAGCTATGGAAATGTTGTGATTGCGGGCTCAGAGTGCAGGAATTATCAAACACCAAGAACTTGTTGTGCCCCGATTGCGGCCGGAAAATGGAAGGCCTCCTCAGGGAGCGGTTTGCTGACGGCGGGAAGCTGCTGCCGGACAGTTCCCCCCGGGAACTGAGGTCATACGTTCTCAGCCAGGTAGACGGATTGAAACTCTGATGGACGTTACGTGAAAAATTATGCCCTCATATGCTATAGGTGATAAATGGCGCTTTATAGAAGACCCCGGTTATTCCGGTTCCCTTAACATGGCGAGAGACGCGGCGCTGGCTCTCTGCATGGGGGACGGCTCCATGCCGGTGCTGAGGGTGTACAGGTTCACTCCGGCCTGTATTACCATAGGCCGCTTCCAGAGGATAAACGACGGACTGGATATAAAAAGATGTGAAAGCGCTGGAGTGGAGTTGGCCCGGAGGCCTACAGGAGGAATGGCTATACTCCATAAAGACGATTTTACCTATAGTGTTACATTGCCGAGGATGGCCGGCGAAGAGCACCCGGCGGGAGCCAGAGATTTGTACTTCGATTTGATAGCCGGGGGAATACTGTGTTCACTCGAGCTTTTAGGAATTCACGCCCAGGTGGTAAGGCATAAAGAAAACCGGAAGCACTCCGCATGGTGTTTTGAAGGGGTTGCAGGCATCGATATAAAGTACAGGGGAAGGAAAATTTGCGGCAGCGCGCAAAAGATATACGAGAAATCGGTTCTTCAGCACGGGTCGCTTTTCCTGGACCTGGACCGGAAGTTGTACATGGGGCTGACGGGCTGTGATGTGAAAAGTCCCGAGAGCCGACCGCTTTCATTCATCTCGCTGTGTGAAGCTGGAGAAAATGAGTACTCGTGGAACGGAATAAGCAGCGCGTTTGAAAAAGGTTTCTCTGATGCGCTCAATATAGAGCTCATAAATTCGGAATTCACCGATCGGGAAAATATTATGACGGACAGGCTGTTTAAAGAGCGGTTTGGAATGGAATCCTGGAATACCGGTGGAGTTCAAGAACGGGACCGAACCTTTTCTGACATGTAGTTATGTTATTATTAGCCTAAGCGGTTGGCTTGTGTTATTTTCGGACAAGATGGTGTTCGATGGGGTATTGAACAATATTCAGTTGATCCGGCCGTGAAGGTACTGCTGGAGGATTGACAAGGAGGCACATTGGAAAGCGTTGCGCCCAGCAACATAAAGCTGGATTTCGAGAGCCTTTCAACTAAACAGAAGAATGCAATTTTATCAATAGTCAAAGATATAGGATTTACACCGATGGAAATCGGGGAACTTGTAATAAAGATAAACGTTATGGACGAGTCCCTGGAACCGGAAAATAGTTCTCTATGATTGGGTACGGATGTGAGCGAAATGTTTTGTCCTGCTTGTGGAACAAATAATCCCGAAGAAAGTACATACTGCGGCAAGTGTGGGGCGTACCTCGGATCTTCGGCACGCGAAGGCGAATCGACGACAACGATAACTTTGACTCCTGTCGAGGCCGATGTGGAACAGGAGGAAGATATCCAGATACCGGAAGAGGAACTTCAACCGGGAGTGGGGATGCTGGTTGTAAAAAGGGGACCGAGCGCGGGAACAAGGTTTGTGCTTGACAAAGAGACGACAACATCGGGAAGACACCCGGAGAGCGATATTTTTCTTGATGACATAACCGTTTCGAGAATACATGCGATTATCGAAAAAACCGGCAATGATTTCAAGATTACCGATAAGGGCAGCTTGAACGGCACTTATGTAAATAAAATGAGGGTAGATTCATCGAGTCTCGAAAACGGCGATGAGGTGCAGATAGGCAAGTTCAGGCTTGTATTCTTTACAAAGTAATACACAAAAGTTATTGACATTGTAATCCATTTTCACCAGTATAATCTTAAGGTTTGACTTTATATTCACAGTTATAGAAAGTGGATGGGTATGGCGCTTGAAGAAAAGAAGTACGGTATAGGCGAAGTTCAAAATGTTTTAAAAGAAGAGTTTCCTGATGTTACCATCAGCAAGATAAGGTTCCTTGAAAAAGAGGGGCTGATAACGCCGGAGAGAACAGAGAGCGGCTACAGGAAATTCAATAAAACGCATATCAGAATGCTGAGTTATGTGCTCAGGCTTCAAAGGGAGGAGTACCTCCCGCTGTCCGTCATAAAAAGAAAAATGGAAGATCTTGAATCCGGGAAGACGGTTGCAGGAGATATGACCGTAATGTCGGGGAAGGAAGAACAACCGGCTGCCGAGGGGTCTGTTCCTCTATCGGTGGAACTCGCCCCGGCGAAGCTGGGGCTGTCGCCGGAAACCGTCAAGGAACTTGTCGATTACGGGATTGTCGAAGTGAGCATCGGCCCGGACGGCAAGTATTTTGCCACGGGGGACGTAAAAGTGCTGGCGATCGCGAAGGAGTTTTTCCGGTACGGAATAGAAGCCAGGCACCTGAGGATGTTCAAGCAGTTCGTTAACAGGGAAGCGTCCTTGATCGAGCAGATAGTAAGGCCGCAACTGCAGCACCGTGACCCGAGTTCCAAAAGAAACGCGGTGAAGCATCTTGAGAACCTGATCTCCGTATCTCACATGTTCATCGAAGCGTTGCTCCAGAAAGAGTTATCCGAACATCTTCCAAGGGAAATATCCATCGATCTTTCACAGGGAGATTTAAATCAGGCGAGCGTCGCTGAAATGGATGAGCCGCAAAGCATGATTGAAAGGCCGGAAGAGGACACAGAGGCTGAAGAGGAAATGGAAATACCTGAAGACCCGGCGGAGTGCGACGGGATAACGGAGAAGCCGGAATAAGAGGATACAGGGCTTCTTATCGGGTAATTGCCGGAACAATGGGTAATAGCAGCCTTAACAGATTGAATTTACTGATATTTTCGAGGTCTGATAATATATAATATTTGTGTATCTATGCTTCCTCTTGATCCGGGAGCGGGCGTGAAAAGAGTATGGAAGAAAGCGACCAATCCAACAGCATAATAAGAAACATGGCGGGTCTTGCTCGAGTTGACGATCACCCGGGAGGGATTTTGCCTTGATTTGATCTATCTTGGGACGGGTGAAAGGATCGAGCCCTCTTCCTGAGGGCTTTTTTTGTCGCCCGTACAAAGGGGGCATGCAGTGCAGTATCTCAGCACCATGCTGAATAAGAGAATATACAGGAGCGATGGCACCGGACTGGGCCGCCTTGAAGACGTAATGGTGACCGGCGCGACTAAGTTTCCGTTTATTGAAGGGATCGTCGTCAAAGCCGCAATTACAGAAAAGAGGCGGCATTATTATGTCCCGTGGGACAAAGTTTCCGTAGGAGAGGACGACAAGTGGACAGTGGAGGAATACTCAGACGATCCAATCCCTGAGAGCGGCTACTTCCTGTTGTGCAGGGATTTGCTTGACAAGCAGATTGTCGATCTCGACGGTTATAAGATAGTCAGGGTAACTGATGTGCGTTTGGCCCGGGCGGGCCGGATGCTGAGGGTGGTTGGAGTTGACATAGGTGTTCTGGCCATTCTCCGCAGGCTCGGGTTCGGGTGGATAGCCGACCGCCTCAGGGGAAGGCTCAGGGGAGAGTTGTGGGACAAGACCGTCTCCTGGAACCTTATGGCCCCCGTCGAGCAAATGCCCCATGATTTAAAGCTTCTCGTTCCTTATCGAGAGTATTTAAAAGCCCATCCATCGGATATTGCCGACATCGTGGAGCAGCTCGACGAAACGCAGCGGACCAAGATGTTTGCCCTGATCGACGATCCCAAGGCCGCCAGTGTGCTTGTAAAAGTCCTCCCGGGTAAGCTTGAAGAAGTTGCTGATTCTATCGATAACGACAGGTTGTCGGATCTGCTGGAAATAATGCCTCCCGACGAGGCTGCTGACATTCTGGGTTCATTTACAAGGGAGAAGGCCGAACTGCTCCTTTCCCTGATGGAAATTGACGAGGCGTCCGTGGTAAGCGAACTTCTGGGATACGACCCTGATACTGCCGGGGGAAGGATGACGACGGAGTATGTATCAATCTCGAAGCTGATGACACCTGAAGATGTTATGGAAAAGTTGAGGCGGGAACATTCAGAGGTTGAGACAATTTACTACCTCTACGTAGTCGACTCGGACAACCATCTTTCCGGAGTCTTGTCCCTCAGAGACCTTCTCAGGGCATCTTCGGAAGAGGAGATCGGCGGAATTATGTCCAGGGACATCATCACCTCAAATGTCATGGACAGCCAGGAGAATGTGGCTGAAAAGCTGGTCAAGTACAACCTTCTGGCACTTCCCATCGTGGATAACGATCACGTTATGAAGGGTATCGTTACTTACGACGACGTGATTGATGTAATGATGGAGGAAGCCTCCGAGGACCTTTCCAGAGTATCCGGAGTTCCTTTCGAGGATGAAGGGACTCCGGTCCACGGTATCCTGGACCGCCGCCGCTGGTACTGGACTTCCCTGACCTTCCTGGGCGGACTTGCGGGAATGGTGCTGTTCGGGATTTTCAGACCGGTCTTCGCGGCGGCCCTGTTTCTGGTTTACTTTATTCCCCTTGCCATGAGAGCCACTAACAATGTTTCCGTCTGGTCACTGGCGTCCGCTGTTTATGGATTGACAACGGAAACGGCCTTTGAGATCAACTGGAAAGAGATTTTCAAGAGGGAATACGGGTACATGATCGCGGTATCATGTTTCACGGCGGTGGTAACTTTCCTGGTCGGCCGGGTTTGGACGCAGAACCTGCATCAGGCTTTCGCGGCCGCGGCGGGCATTTTCACGGCGGTGTTTCTTACCGGCACCCTGGGCATAGTAATACCGGTCTTGCTCTTCCAATTGAGCTACGGAAAGGTCAAGTCGCAGGGGAGCCTGATAAAGACCGCCATGATGGTAGTATCCATTTCTTCCTATCTGCTTGTCGGATGGGCGATCCTCAGGTATTGGGGTTAGAGAACAGTGGGTGAGAACAGAAGGAAACGGTTAATACGGTTCCTGTTGCTTTACGCTTCGGTTGCGGGCCCCGGCCTTGTCGCCGCTCTTGCAGGCAACGGAGCGAGCGGAATAACAACTTACTCTGTTGTGGGTTCGGAGTTCGGGCTTTCAATGGTCTGGCTGCTCTTAATAAGTGCGATCAGCCTCACCATATTCCAGGAGATGTCCGCCCGGATGGGAGCGGTGACCGGAAAAGGCCTTGCTTCTTTGATCAGGGAAAAGTTCGGTATCAAACCCACTTTTTTCGCAATGCTTACACTTCTGGCGGCAAATGTCGCTATAACCGTCGCCGAATTCGCTGGAATCGCCGCGAGCCTTGAGATAATCGGGATCAGCAAGTATCTTACGATGCCTTTCATCGCCGCTTTGATATGGTTGTATGTTACAAGGGGTTCTTTTGAAAAAGTTGAAAAAGCGTTTCTTCTTATTTGCGTTATTCAACTGTCCTATGTTGTTTCTGGGATCATTGTAAAGCCCGACTGGGCACAGGTGGGAGTCAGCCTCGTAAGACCCGAAATAGTACTGACCTCGTCATACATGTTCGCCGCGATTGCGATTGTAGGGACCACCATAGCTCCATGGATGCAGTTTTTTACCCAGTCCAACGTTGTGGACAAGGGAATCGACATGAAAAACTACTATCTCGAGAAGGCCGATGTCATCATGGGTTCGGCCATCTCGAACATCATCGCGCTTTTCATCATGATCTGCACCGCCTTTACCCTTTATCCAAAGGGACAGACCATACACACCGCAAGGGAAGCCGCCGCGGCCCTTGAGCCTTTCGCCGGAACATACGCGGTCTGGCTGTTCGCGCTGGGACTCTTCGGCGCGTCCATGCTGTCCGCTTCGGTTGTGCCCCTTTCCACGTCATACGCCGTAAGTGAGGCCTTCGGCTGGGAAAGCGGCATAGGCCGGCGGTTTTCCGAGGCGCCGCTTTTCTTCAGCCTGTATACGTTCTTTATTGTCAGCGGAGTCGTGGTGGTGCTTATACCTGGAATATCACTGGTCGGGGTTATGTTGTTGGCCCAGGTGCTCAATGGTATACTCTTGCCGATCATTCTAATATATATGCTCCGTATAGCTAATGACCGCGCTATTATGGGCGACCACGTCAATGGCCGGGCACTGAATATAGTAGCGTCTATTATTGCTGTCGGAATAATCGGACTAAGCCTTATTCTCCTTTTCCAGGGAATATTTTCCTTATAATTTATGAAAAGAGTATACAGAGACAACAAAAAAAGCACGGATATCCGGTACAGGATCGGTACTAAATTCAGTTCAACGGCAAAAAGCCGCCATAAATTAATGTTGGTTGTTCTTCTTGTTTTTGTGGCTCTGTTCGGAATTGCCACAATAGCTGTTAACGCTGAAACGGGAATGTGGCCACCGGTTGAAAAATCCGCCGAAGAGTTTAAGCTCCCTCAGGGGAAAATACCCGGTGCACCTTTTGTGGAGGCGAGGTCCGCTGTACTTATGGACGAGTTCAGCGGAAATGTTCTTTTCGAAAAAAACGCAGGCGAACAGCTCGCCATGGCGAGCACTACAAAGATGATGACCGCCCTTGTGGCAAGAGAGCAGCTCGAACCGGGCGACATCGTTTCGATAACGCCTGAAGCCGCCGCCGTGGGAGAACAGGAACTCTGGCTGGAACCGGGTGAACAGATAAGCGTGGAAGACCTTCTGTGGGCTTTGCTTGTGCATTCGGCCAATGACGCGGCGATGGCGCTGGCACAGTATACTTCAGGCTCGGTCGAAGGTTTCGCCGCCTTGATGAACGAAAAGGCCGCAAAGCTTGGAGCGGACAATTCCCATTTTAAGAACCCTCACGGACTTGACGAGGAAGGGCACTACTCCACCGCTTACGACCTTGCCTTGATAGGGCGAGAACTTCTGAGTGACCCGCTTCTCGCGGACATGGTGAAATGCAGCAGCCATCCTATTCCAAAGCCCGGCTCGGAAATACCCTGGACGTGCCTGAGCCATAATCACTTTTTAAAGAAATACCCGGGCGCCACAGGAATCAAGACCGGTTATACGTTGAGAGCCGGGCCTTGTCTCGTAGCCTCCGCATGCCGTGACGGAAAGTCAATGGTGGCTGTCGCGCTCAACAGTGAACACAGGGACGAAGACGTGATGAATATGCTGGAGTTCGGTTTCGCAAACGCTGTCCCGGTTGAAATGGTGAACAGTGAGAACCGTTCGGGAAGGGTCAGGGTGTCCGCATATCCCAGGGCATACGTAGACGCTTACCCGAAAGATTCAGTCACCGCGCTTACGGTCAACGGGTCCAGGTCGGAATTCAGGGTAAGCTACGAACTATTGAAGGAATCACCCGCGAAAACCAGAAAAGGTGATGTAGTGGGTGAAGCGAAGTGCAGCATCAACGGCAGGGTATTCGCCAAGGTAGACATAGTGACGGTGGAGAAAGCGGAGAGTGACGGCATTACCGGGAAAATAATGTTCTTTATCTGGTACGTATTATGCTGGATTGGAAGAATCGTCTCCGCGCCTGTCCGGATATTTACTTGAATTGTGCGAGGTTTTCAGAAGACTGATTTATATTGATCGTCAGCGACAATCAGCGTTGATTTGACCTCTTCTCGCGATATGGAGTATAAAAGAACTGGTGATTGATCATGATTAAAATGAAGTTACTCGGCGTCAGAGTCGAACTTCCAGCAAACCAACCAATCGTGCTTCTTCAGGAGGAGAAGGGAGAGAGATCCCTTCCGATATGGATTGGCGCGTTTGAGGCAACGGCAATAGCTTTTGCACTGCAGGGGGTTGAAACGGCGAGGCCGATGACCCACGATCTGTTCAAGAACGTCCTCGATGATTTCCAGGTCAAAGTTGAGAGCATACTTGTGAACGATCTGGTGGACGGAACGTTTTTCGCCGAGATAACGATGTTCCAGAACGAAAAGAAGTACCTGGTCAGCGCAAGACCGTCTGATGCGATAGCATTAGCCGTAAGGATGGATGTACCGATCTTCGCTGAAGAAAAGGTACTGGATGAAGCAGGAATAATTCTTGAAACTTCTGAGGAAGACGAGATAAAGAGATTCCGTGATTTTCTAGACAATGTTGAACCTCAGGATTTTCTATAGAGAACCACCAGTGTTTTCCGGCACAAAATAATCGGCCTTTGATCCTGACAGCACCCTGGCGAGGTGTTTATTGTTAAGAAAGAAAAATAATCAGTACCGGCACCTGAAGAATGCCCTGGCGGCGTTCATTATCGTTATCATTATCGGCACGTCAGGATACATGATAATCGAGCATCTTAATTTCCTCGAATCACTGTACATGACGGTAATAACGATTTCGACCGTTGGATACAGGGAAATAGCGCCGAATCCTTCGGCGGCCGGAGAGGTATTTACTATATTCCTGATAATCTGCGGTCTTGCAACTGTCGTGTATTTCACGACCAGCGTAGTAGAGCTGCTTCTTGAAGGAAGAATACTTGACATAATGGGGAGGCGAAAGTTTTTGCGTGAACTTAAAGAACTGAGCGGACATTATATAGTATGCGGCTACGGCAGAGTGGGAAAGCAGATAGCGGGGGAGTGCCAGCACCGCGGGGCCTCGGTAGTCATTATTGAAAGAGACGCGGCCACTTTTGAGTCTTGTGTAAGCGATGGATATATAGCTATAAAAGGCGACGCGACGGACGAAATGGATCTCAGAAAAGCGGGAATCGAAAATGCCAGGGGACTGGTCACCGCACTCTCCTCAGACGCTGACAATCTTTTCGTTACTATGACCGCGAGGATAATACGTCCCGATCTCTTCATTGTCGGCAGATGCAACTCCGACCACTCCGAATCAAAACTTTACAGGGCCGGTGCGGATCGCGCGCTGTCGCCCCACAATGTCGGCGGGAGAAGGATGGCTGCACTCGTCCTGAAACCGCTTGTATGTGATTTTCTGGATGTTGTAACACACGGTGAACTGGTAGAGCTGACACTCGATGACGTTACCGTCAGTGGAGGTTCTCCCGCGGTGGGGAGAAAAATCAAGGAGGTCGTCTCGGGCGAGTATAAAGGGATAATTGTACTGGGCATCAAGAGAATCAAAAGAGAGTACATGGTCAACCCGGGTGGCGGAACCGTTATAGAAACGGGAGACATACTTATTATTTCCGGCCCGTCCGAGTTAAGAAAAGAGTTTATCAAGCTTTGTCAATCAGAACATTAACCTTTAATTCCGGTTTAAGCTTTGTGCTGATTACTCCTGAAGAATAAATACATGGTTTAAAATAACAACAATAGTTGAATATTCATAACAAAAAGCTCTTGATTTAAACCATTTAACTTCCGATAATTAGTAGAGGATTACCATGAATGATTAAAGGTTTGTTGCATATTAAGGGTTAAGGTCTGGTGGATTTAAGGAAAAGCAACTCATTCAACTTCATAAGCGCAGTGATAATATCTCTGGTTTGCACTTTATTTTTCATACCGGGTGCATACTGCCAGCAACTTCCGGACAGCGCCGCTTCCCAGATCGACAGGATGAGGGTCCTTGAACTTGAAATCATGAAACTTGAGGGACGGGTTCTGGAAGCGGAATCAAAAAGGGCGGACAACCTGAAAAAGCTCCAGGAGCTTGATTTCAAGATAAACGACTGCTACATAAAGATAGACAAGGTGGAGGAGGAAATCGGGGAAGTCAGAAACAGCATGAACGAGAAGGTGAGGAACCTTTACATAGAGGGCAGGAAGGACTCCCTTGTTGACATCTTGTGTTCGGACAATGTCAATGATTTCCTTGCGAGTGTCGACAGGATGGTCTTGATCACGTCAGAGCAGTCAAAAATAATGGCCGAGCTGAAGGAGAAGAGACAGGATCTTGACGAGCAGCAGGACCGCCTGGTCCAGTACAAGAACCATCAGGCCGAACTGGCCAGAAACGCAGATGTGGATGTGCTGCGGGCGCAGCTCCAGCAGATGAAAAACGAGCTTGCTGAAATTAGCGGAAACCTTATTCAAAACGAGTTGCCTTCCACGCTCACCCCACAACCCGATGAGTTTAATCCCAATGACGTCTACCAGCAGCCTGACGAAGATGGTTTTGTGAGGACCGGGCAGGTGTTTTCAGGTTACTCGAGCTGGTATGGAAACGAGTTCCACGGGCGGCCTACAGCGAGCGGCGAGATCTTTGACCAGTACGCGCTTACCTGCGCACACAGGACACTTCCGTTCGGGACCTGGCTGAAAGTCACCTTCAGGGGAAGATCCGTAATATGCAGGGTGAACGATCGCGGACCCTTTATAGCGGGCAGAATACTCGATCTGTCGCGCGGGTCGGCTGAAGCGATCGGACTGTCCGGCGTACAGTGGGTCGACTGCGAAATCGTTGTTCCCAAATAAACCTGTTCCGATATTCCCCCGATTTAATTCCAATTTGACGGGTTCGATGGTAAAAACCGCGTTCAGGGGGTTAAAGTATTCTTTGAATCGTTCGATACCGTGTAAGACGGTTTAAGAATAGAGGAATGTTGTGGAAGAAGTTATAGAAGGCGTTTTCCTGCTGAAGCGCGTCCTTGGATCGAATGTATATTTCATACCCGGTGACACTTCGGCAATGATCGACTCGGGTTTTCCGTTTGACTCCAGACGTATTCTCGGGCAGGTTACGAGTAACGGTTATAACCCTCCTTCAATTCTCGTCGCGACACATTACCATCTAGACCACACCGGCTCGATGTCTCATCTGAAGAGCATGCTGGGATCAAAAGTGGCCGCACATGAACATGATGCCGCGTTCATGGAAGGTGAAAAAGATTACGAAGTCTTCCGTGTGGACACCGTGAGAAGAGTGTACTACCGCACACTGGCTCCCTTT
Organism: Actinomycetota bacterium; assembly: GCA_016927325.1. Classification (GTDB taxonomy): domain Bacteria; phylum Actinomycetota; class Geothermincolia; order Fen-727; family Anoxymicrobiaceae; genus JAFGMY01. The sequence continues at coordinate 102,994 of JAFGMY010000156.1, forward strand.
TTCAGGAACAGGCTAGTCGATGTCGATATGAGATTGAGTGAAGGCGATACACTGAACATACTCGGCGGACTTAATGTAATACACATACCGGGCCACACACAGGGGAGTATAGCGCTTTACCAGCCGGAGAGAGGAATACTGTTTTCTGGTGACACGATAAGAAATGAGAACAGTATCCTGGAAGGCCCACCGGCCCTGTTCACCCCTGAACTGGAGCGGTCATTTTTTAACATCAGGAACAAGCTTTGCGGCCTTCCGTTAAAGGTTATACTGCCGGGACATGGCGCCCCTGTTTTCGAGGACGCCCAGAAGAAGGTCACCACCATGATGCAGGATATCGGCAGAATGCCCTGATTTTCGCCGCAGAGAATGAGTAGTCGGCCGACCCCGCCCGCTTCGATATCATTTCCCTGGAATTAAATGTAGCTTGAGAGTCTCGACCGGCCTATTTCTTCACCGCAAGTCCCAGTATTGAAAATACTGTACCCGCGCATGCACCTGTTATTCCCACGTACATGCCGAAGCTGACTGCGGACATGCCGACAGTATCGGAAATGTCGACAAAATTAACAAGGAATACGGCAGCGGTAATCAGAGCCAGTATCAGGCTGATTATGTACGGCCACTTCACTTTCGCGGCAACGGCTATCGCGAAAAAAACGCCCGCCAGCAACGCCGTCACAACTGTTATTTTTCCGTCACCGTCAAGACCATTGGCGGAAATACCGAAAAAGCTTGCCCACGGCAGAAAGGAGGCGAGAAGCGAGAGCGTCATTGATCCGATGCCCATCAGGCCGATTGCGAGTTGGGCCTTTGACCGTTCGGCCGCGTGCACATAAGACGGGTAGTTTTCCTGTTGATATGGAGGTGCGGGAGTTCCGGAAGGGGAAGCGGTGTATGGTGGAGGAGGAAAACCGGCGGGACCGGTTTGCTGTAACGGGGGGGCAGGAATATCTGGTGGCCCCGGCTGTGTGATTGAAGGGGGAGACGGTTGTTCGAAAGTCGGCACAGGGACCGCTACTTCCACGCCGCAGTATGGGCAGAAGGTAGTACTTGCGTCGATCTCTTTTCCGCAGCTGTTGCAGTAAGGCATTCAAATCACCTCAAGGTATATTCATCTGTGGGCCGGTATACTCTCCCTTTACAATAAAAACTCCGCACAATGAGCTTAAAAAACCGATAACGCCCCCAAGCCCCAGGAGGTAAATGCCAAGGCCGGTTCCAAGAAGAGATGACCTGTAATTGATGACGGCCAACTCGTAGATGGAAAATGCGAGAAAGAAAAATGACAGCAACGCCGCCACGCCGTACGAAACCCTGCTCTTGAGCAGCCATCCCAGCGCCAGGAAAATCAGGCACACGATTCCCAGGATGAAAGTTATCCTGCCGTCACCGTTGATAACGTTATTGAACGCCCATCCGGAGCGGTTGAATATACCCAGCACCTCATCTGATTGCCAGGTGAGGAAACTGCCGAGAATGACTATCGACATCCCGAGAATTATCCCGATAAGGCTTGTCGCCATTGCGCCAAACGATGCCATTCTATCCGTGCTTCCTGATTGTTCTTCCATAATTAATTCGCCACCCGTATATTATAAGCAACAATGCACCGGATTCCACCGCCCGATGGATACCGGGCATCCTGTTTCATATGCAGGAGATTATATCTTAAAACTGTCTTAATGAAAGAGTCCGAGATTCAACAGCGGACATCAATATATTATGATATAGCTGTAAACCGAATTCATAAGGGGGAGATTTGAAAAAGCGAGCATATGTATTCATAAACGTTTCGGCGGGAAAGCTGGATATGGTATTAAGGACGCTCTCCGGGATGCCACAGGTTATTTCCGCGGAGGGGGTTTCGGGACACTGTGATGTTATTGCGGTAGTCGGCGCCGGCAATCTTGAAAGCCTGCAGGACACGATTCTATCGACAATCAGAGGCGTAGACGGTATCCAATCCACCGAAACGGTGATAGTGATGGTTCCCCAGCCGGACACATGGACCCCTGATGAGCTGGATAATTATATTGACGGATGCAACAAAGATGAGCTTACTGTAATCAAGGTGCTGGCGGAGAAGGGGAGAGGCATGATGATCCAGGAACTCATCGATTCCGTAGCTGAAGAGCTGGGTGACGATGAGTATGACATCCACAGCCTTACCGTAACCCTTGCGCTGATGACAAGACGTGCGGACAGCGAGTACAGGAGAGAGAACCTCGTGGCGTTCGATGAGGACATGGGCTATTTCCTCAACGAGCAGTACCTTGACCTCATAGGGGCCAGCCTGACGAGATAACGCAGTGCCATCCTGAAAGATCCGCCGGTGCCATGGCGTTTGGTTCCGATCCCGGTGTAGGATGGGCTTGAGAAGAAATAAAATAGATGCGAAGCGTCGGCCGCGGCGGTGGAAACTATAATAAATATAGCGTGCCCACCGTTTACGGCAAGGGCGGTATGAACCAGCGGAAAGGCATCCATGGAATTAAGCCTTGTCCGCCGAAAGGGCAGTTGCTGCATATGAGCGTTGAGAATCCGGAGAACCTGTTGCCGAAAACCATTGACGAGGCGGTGGAGTATTTAATTGGCAAGCTCTCCGATGAGGCAAAGGTGGAGTTGCGGAAAGTCCCGCACCACGACGATCTTCATTCAAGCCTGGGGATGAGCATAAAAGGCGTGCTGGGTCTGTGGGGGGAGAACCGGGAACTGCTGAAAGAGTGCGGCGACAGGTCAAAACTTTACGTGTTGTACGGCGATCACATAAGGGTGGACGCCGACAAGGCGTCATCAGTGATAATCGAGGCGCTGCTCGATAGGCTGAAAAACGAAGCATAAAAGTTGTGACGAACCCAGACGCGGGTTTTCGTGTATAAAAAAGCACAAACATCACGGAAACTTTTCATGGCATGAATTCAGCGGGCCTTAGAATCGATTTGAGGGCTCCGGTTCATAGTGGAACTGAAATTATACCAGTCCGGTGACAGCGCCACTGCTTCAGGTCTGCAGAATTCCAGATTTCGCGCGCTCAGCCAAGCACGTCTCTATTAAAGAATCCACACATATGTTAAGTTGTTCCGCTATGCCTTCAACAGGTGACATACTGTCATACAAAGAGAATCGAGTGACGGGATATTCACCATAAGTCATATCTCCAGCCAAAGGAGTTAAGACATATATCCCAACTTGACATAATATATATTATCGGACATACCTTATTATCTCTTTAATATACTCTATTAGATAATTACCATGTTTTACTCCAGCTGATATATTCTCTTGAATTGCATGTTTTTCATAGCAATTACCAGATGGGCCCCCAAACTGAACAATCTGGATATAATTTGCAGGGGCTGGAACTGCTGATGTTACGAAACGGGGATTCTTAAGTTGGTGCATAGACCAAGAACTTAACAATTAATACTGAAGTGGTGTGTGTTTTTACGTTTGACAACGTGTGGAAACCTTGAGAGTGTTTTGCAGGCCTTTCCCCCGCCCGGGAAACTCCGGGTGGTTTACGCCGTAAAAAAGTACGGGTATTCCAGGCACCAGGGAGCAGACTGCGAAGACGGTATTTTCTCCGGCAGAGCCGGTCTTAATCCTTTTTAGAGCACCGGATAACCTGATTGGCCTCTGAATATCGGACAAACAGTTCATCAAGCATTCCTTGAAGTAGTTCGATTAATAAAGGTAAAGAGAGGCTCAGGGGAATAGTTTATGCAACTGCCCTCCATGCGGAGAAAACTCATACGGGAGATTATGGACGCGAAAGTCCGTTTTCTTGCAATAACACTTGTAGTGGTTATTGGTGTCGGGATATTTGTGGCCTCTTCTCTCGCGTACAGAAATCTCGAGAAATCTTACGAGTATACATATGAAAAGCTGAAGTTCGCGGATTTCAGGGTTAAGGCTCAGCGGATTACACCAGCGCTGGTTGATGATGTTGAAAACGTCGAAGGTGTCGAAAAAGTGACGCCGAGAATAAAAGAGGACCTGGCGTTTGTCTTTGACAACCATGCCGTCGAAAACAAGAACATCATAGGCCGCGTAACCGGCATCACCGAGCCGGGAAATACGGTGGATGATCTCTTAATTGAAGAAGGCTCCGCGTTTGAGGAATCGGACAGCATGGTATGCATGGCCGAGTCCCATTTCGCGGAGTTTTACGATATCAAGCCGGGCGATACCATCTTTTTCGAAAAGCGAGGTGTGCGATACCCGGTTGAAGTGGTCGGGATAGCCGCGAGTCCGGAGTATATCGTCCTGGCGGGAGAAAAGGGAGACTTCTCTCCCATGCTTTCGGCGACCACCATGGCGATTCTCTGGATGCCGATAAATGACGTGAGGTGGATGGCGGGAAAGCCGATCGGTTATAACGAACTGCTGTTCCGGGTGGATGACCCGGACAACATGTCCGGCGTTATTGAAGAGGTCGAGAAGATATTAGTACCTTCTTCTATAAAGGAGGTCATCACCCGGGAAGACCATACCGGCAACCAGATGCTCAAAATGGACCTCGAGGGATTCAAGAGCTTCGCGATGTTTTTCCCCATGCTTTTTCTCGGGATCGCATGTTTCAGCATATACATACTTCTAAGCAGGCTTGTGTACACACAAAGGCCTTTTATCGGCGTCATGAGAGCGATCGGATACACCAAGAGGCAGATAATGGTCCATTACCTCTCCTTCGCCTTCATAATAGGCGTTCTGGGCGCCGTCTTCGGGGTCATCCTGGGGTATTTCCTTGCTTACACGATAACCGGGGTCTACGCCGACACGCTGGGTATACCGCTTTTCAAGGTCCATACCGTATGGTCGGTGATCTTCGAGGGGATGTTCCTCTCCATGTTTTTCTGCCTGGTGGCGGGGATCGTGCCTGCTTACAGTTCCGCGAGGCAGAAACCGTCCATAGCGATGCGGGGCGAGTCGATGAAGCAGTCGTTCAGGATGCCCCTGATTGAAAAAGTGCTGCCGTTTATTTCTAGAATTCCACTCTTTCTGAAGGTTCCGGTAAGAAACATTTTCAGGACAAAAAGGAGAACCGTATTCACCGTTATCGGGTTGATCTTTTCAGTCATGATGGTCCTCATTTTCCTGGGAATACTGGACACTGCCGACAACGCGATGTACACAAGCTTCAATATCAGCAACCAGTTCGATATGGTTGCGGTGTTCCTGGAAAACAGCGACGAGGCGACTACCGTCAGCAGGATACAAAAGGTCCCCGGCGTGGAGAAAGCGGAACCTACCGTGGCTTCCGACTGCGAAATCGCCTGGAACGGGACTTCGGTCGACACCATGATGATGGGACTCCTGCCCGACACCGAGATGAAGGATTTCAGCACGACCGGGGATGACGACACCCGGATCACCGAAAGACGGGTCCTCCTCAACCGCTGGTTCGAAAACGAACAGCACCTGCAGACCGGCGACATGGTCACGGTTTCGACTGATTACAATGAAAAAACGTTCGTTATCGGGGGGTTCATCGACGAGGTGATGGGAAATGTAATATACCTGCCCCAGGAGGAAGCGAAGGAACTCCTGAACTACGGAACCCTGAGCCGTTCATCTTTTTATGTCAAAGCCAGGCCGGACAAGGTCGAGGAAGCGCTGGAAGGCGTAAAAGCGCTTCCGGGCCTTGCCACAATAATCGACCTTGAGGAAATAAAGCGCGAGGTCACCCATTACATGGATTTCATGTACATTCTGGTTTACGTGATGCTCGCGTTCGCCCTGGTAATGGCTTTCACCCTTACCTTCAACACCATAACCATAAACATACTGGAGCGCGAGCGCGAAATTGCCACTATGCGGACCATCGGGACCGCGCCGTGGAAAATTTCGACGATGACATCCCTTGAAAACCTGATATTCGGCCTGCTTGCGATCATACAGGGGATAATATTCGGCAATATCGTGGCAAGGTATGCCATCGGCCTCCAGGAGACCGAGTATTTCAGCCTGGAGTTCGTTGTCTACTGGCCTACATATGTAATAGTCTCCGTCGGCATACTTATCGTTCTTCTCATCTGCCAGATCCCCAGCCTGAAACATGTCCAGTCGGTGGAACTGGCGCGAGCCACAAAGGAGCGTGGAGGTTAGCTCTCCCCTCTCCCCTCCCCTTCCCGGGACCCCGTGGCTTCCATTTCGCGCCCCCTTCTTCCACTGAGGATTAAAGTCTCTCATTCTGATATACTCTCCTGAAAACATCTGGAGCTGTAATGCTTACATGTAAAGTAAAAAATAAGGGTATATCAACCTTGTTTATATTGCTTGTTATTACCCTTGCGGGATCAGCTTGTTTCGCCGTGGCAATGCCGGTATCGGCTGCTGACAATGGTATCAACTTCCACTTGAAGTTAATTGAAGAAGAACAGCCCACCCTTGAGGTAACCCTCGAGTTCAATGTTGAAAAAGACCAGAAGATTGCGTTGAGTCCTGAAGGGGATTATACCTCCTTAATCGAAGGCAGTACTTTGTATCTGGACGCGATTTCATATCCATCCCCTGTTTTTACTATCGTTTCAGTTTCTGAAGATACCGTTAAGCTGGAGCCGCTGCCTGATTCCGGATCCGGATGGCTTGTAACCGGGATAAAAAACGGTACGGCTCAAATAGTATATAGCTCGCGGAAAATTGAAAGCCCTGATATTTCGACGGAGCAATATGTCAACGCGAACACAGCGGTGATGTTTTCTGCTTCACCACCCGTCTATGAGCCATCGGTGTTCCCGATAGTAAAGCATGACATTAAGGTAATCAAAGCTTCTGAACTCCTTATCTGTCCGAAAATATACCCTGATATGTCGAGCCTTGGCGAGAGCTACACCGTCAGTGTTGAAAAAAGAAACGACGAGAAACTGTTTGTTCCATGGGATCTTAACGATGAAGGCACCGGTTTCAATGTAAACGGAACATCCGAGCTGCTCGATAATTTTATCACCTGGGGCATTATCGATGAAGTGACAATCAGGGAGGACAACCCCGAAATAGTAGCCGGATTTTCTACTGATTACCAGCGGTTAACCGATTCCGAGAAAAAAGAATACGCTCAAAATATGGGCCTTATTTACGAAGACCTTTCAAATAACCTCGTCTCCAACAGGGGCGTAAATCGCGTCCCGGTTGTTCTTTGCGGTGCCAGGCGCTTTTCCTTCAACAGCCCTGATTGGGACACCCTGCGCAGTTCGTCGGTGATATTCCACGGCGGAAAGGGTCTCAAGGGAGAACCGTCCGTAACAGCCGCGGGGGCTTTTTTCGATCTCTGGAACGGTTATGCTTTTGTTCCCTCTTTAAACGGCGATTCACTGTGGTTTGAGAAAGGAATGTCGATCTTCTATCCTCTGCGGATTGCCAACTCATCCGGTCTACTCGATAAAGAATCTGCGTTTGAGATGCTCTCTGAAATTTATGTGGATTACCTGGATAATCCGATAGGTAATGAAACATTGGGGAATCTGGAACAAAATGAACTGTTTAATTCAGACGGTTTTGCCAGTGCCACACTTTGTGCGTCGATCGACAAGCGGATCATTGATGAGACAGGCGGTGAGAAGGACATAAGCTGGCTGGCCGGTCAGGTTTCAAATGACTTTGAGCATTCGGAAGGAAAAGAGTACGGTCTAAACGATATCATCGAGATTCTGGATGAAGGGGCCGGCGGCGGCTGGCAGAAGTTCTTGAGTGAAAGGGTTATTGAAAAGCACCTTTTCCTCGCGTCGGAGTTTTCCGAGAGTGGCCTGTTCAGAGGGAAATCCTCCGCGAAGCCCGGCGGGAGCAACTCGACGAGGAACTGGATACTGCTGGGTGTCGCGATTATTGTAATCCTCTCCATGCCGGTGATCTTCAGTTCTTATGTCAGAAGGGCGGTTAAACTTGACATCAAGATGCCCAAGATAATCCCCGATGACGATTTCGACGACGATGTCCCGGAGGGCGAAGGCCGGGACAAGGAAGATGAAAGTTAAGCCGGTGCCGGCCTAAAGGCTGGAACAACTGTTCTTGAGCATCTTGTACAGTTCCTCGGCGCCCATTCTAAGCTCGAAAGCCCCAAGGTGGTGATGCGAACTGGAGTCAAGGAGCACTCTTGCGCGTGCCGGGAACTCGTCATCGCCTCTCCAGACAATCACGCAGTAAACCACCTTGGGAAACATCGCGAAGGAATACGAACCGTCGCCTAACTCCTGCTTTACCCCGCCAAGTTCAAGGGAAGCTTCCCTGAAGTGGTCCAGATCGGCGCCGAACAGCTTTGCCAGGGGGTCTTCAGTGCTCCTCATCACAACCGGCTCATAGAAACGGCCTTCGGGGACGTCCCTGTAAGCAATCCATTCGCCGGAAGGAACATATGTACCATCCGCCCCGGCAAGGTACATGACAGTAAGGAGTTTCAGTGTGAACCGTTGCAGATGCCCGGGCGCTTCGATGCTTATTCCGGGGTAGCCGATTTTTATCTCATCATTCAATACGGGTACATGGAAAGTCCCTGTCCCGTCGCCGTAGTCAGACCATCCCACGCCGGCATCGCCCGATACCTGGACGGGGTTCTTTGATTTAAGCTCTTCGATGGGTTTATCGAAGGGAGACAAACCGTTATCGCTCATATACAAACATCATCACCGCTTGTGGCATATAGTAATTATAGTCCGGAAGATTCCGCGCCGTTTATACTCCTGTAGACCCGAAGCCATCGGAGTTTCTTACCGTCTCGTCCAGCTCTTCCACCTGGTTGAACCGGACATGTTCCACCTTCTGCAGTACAAACTGGCAGATCTTGTCGCCTTTTTTTACCTCAAAAGATTTCTCGCGGTCAAGGTTCACCAGTATTACTTTTATCTCACCCCGGTAATGGGAGTCAATGAGACCGGGAGTATTTACAATGCTGATGCCGTGTTTGGCCGCGAGCCCGCTTCTCGGCTGGATAAATCCCGCGTAGCCTTCGGGGATCGAGACGGCGATGCCGGTTGAAACCAGAGCCCTGTTCCCGGGGAGGAGAACAACATCTTCGCAACTTCTCAGGTCACAACCGGCATCGCCCGAATGGGCATATTCAGGTACCCTGGCATCGGCGTTCAATTTCTTTATGTCTACAGTGACTGACAGTTGAATCAACCCTTGCTATGCCGCGTGGCTTGCTATGTCGGTAGGTCGCGGAACATGGCATCTCCATGAGTGCAGTATCGTTTCATCATCAGCCACAAGGATCATGGATGGAGTGCACAGCACGCTGTGAAAAGCGGCTTCGGCCAGCCCGTCCGGTTCGTCAAGGTTATAAAGCTTACTGAACGGAAACTGGTTCGCCACTTCCTTGGCGGCCGGACAGTTCGGGCAGTTTTCCTTCACGAATACCTTCAATTGCATCTTTCGTACCTCCTGTAAGAGACGTTCTCTTTCTCTCTTTCAACTCGCCGAGCTTGCCCTTGTTCCAGGTCGAAACCTTGGAGTAGTAACCTACTATTCTTGTGATGCCGTAAACGTTATCGGAGCCGCACAGGGGACACTCACTTGAAAGTCCTCTGCTGGTCCGGTTGCAGGAATCGCAAACGGTGAACTCCGGGCTGAAGGCAATCTGCTCGCACTGCGTTTCCGAAAACGTTTTCTCCACAAACTTCCTTATCGATGCGGCGGGAGGTTCGTGCTCCCCCAGCCATATGTGGACGATAGCCCCGGCTTCGATAAGAGGGTGAAAAAGGCTCTGCTTCTGCACTCGCCCGATATAGTCGATATCCGCTTCAGTTGAAAGGTGGACGCTGTTTGTGTAATAAAAATTGTCATCCTCGATATTGCCCTTGACAACCTGTCTTGCCTGCTCACCGAAATACTTCATATCAAGCTTGGCCAGACGGTAGGCGCTTGATTCAGCCGGCGATTCCTCGAGCACAAGGTTTATCCCGTGTTTCCTGGACAGCTTCCCGCATACCAGCTTCATGTGCGCAACCACCTTCAGCCCGAATCTCAAAGCTTCGCTCGACTCATGCAGCTCCATTCCCTTGTGGTGCTGAACAAGTTCATTCAATCCCAGCAACCCTATAAGGTAGGTTAAACGTTCCAGCTTCAGATACGGCTCGCCGTCATGTTCCATGCAGAGCAATGAAACCGGGCCGTCTTTGCCGAGCTCCATCAGGCTGGTTATAAATTTTTTCTTCTGCATGTGGGCCCTTGCCACCATCTCAAGGGTCCTTTCCAACTCGCTGAACAGCATCTCTTCGTTCCCCTGGGCCCGGAAGGCCAGCCTGGGAAGGTTGATGGTTATATTCTGGAGGGCCGAGAAGCGCATTTTTTCCGGCGTCGACGCTTCCTTCAAATCCTCTTCCCCCAGCCTGAGCTTCAGGCGGCAGCACTGGGAGACCGTAACTTCATCACCCCGGTCGAATACGAAATAGGTGATGCCCTGCTTGCTCGCGACCGCACAGGCCAGGTCAAGAAACTCCTCCCACCCTTCCGTCCTGAAAAAGTCGTCATTGATGTGCAGCAGGGGCTTGGGGAACACGAACGTTTTCCCCATTGCGTCGCCCCGGTGATAAACTTCAAACAGGGCTTTGAGAAACATCCTGGCTTCTTTTCCGTACTCGCCATATGTCTTACCGGTGGAAATCCCGCCGGGACCAATCGCGACAACATCTTTCAGGTGCGACGGAACGCTGTAATAGAGGTTGAAGTCGGTGAACACCACCTGGCTGCCCCTGGCGCCTGCCAGCTGGTTGAACTCGAATATCAGCATCTCCGCAAGCTGCCTTATCCTCTCGTAGGGAAGACCGACCAGGAACGGGGCGAAGAACACGTTAACCGCTTCCCATCCGATTGCCCCCGCGTAGTAAGACTGGAGAGTGGAAGCCATCTTTACCATGTGACCTATCAGCACGTCTGGGTGCTTCGCCGGCTTTGACGTGCTGGTGATATTGGGCAGCTTCAACCCGAACTTCTTTACATATTCAAGGCTGTGTCCGCCGCAATACGGCCGGATACAGAATCCGAGATCGTGCAGGTGTATATCCCCTTCATAGTGAGCCCTGGCGATATCATCGGAGAACACCCTTTGCAGCGCGTACTGCTTCAGCACCGATTCCGCGATTGTAAGGTTGATAGACTCCGGGTTGTGGGTGGTGTTGCTGTTCTCGTTGTTCGCCTGGGTAATGATGTTCTCGACGTCGAACATGGGAAGGCCCAGGTTGGTGTGCTTCTCGATCATGTGGGACAAGCCGCGTTGCATCAGCTGCAGGTCCACAAGCTCGCGGATCAGGTTCGTGGTCACACGTGTCTGCCCGCTTGCTACTATCGACTTCTCAACCTCGTCGGCGATCTCGTTGGCAAGAGCAGGTGAAGCTTTAACCTCCAGTATTATCGAATCAACGATTTTCTGTTTGTCCCAGAGGTTGATTTCCTCCCGTGATGTTGTGCTGACCTGCAGAGCAACATCAGTGGCGTCATCGGCGGCTTCGTAAGAAAACTCGCTCGCGTTGCTCAGTACCTGTATGCGGGGTGTCATATTCAGCTCTCCTTTCTCCTTCCCCGGATGTAAACTTGGACTATTCGAACTGTTTCGGCGAGAGTTCGCCCAGTTCTTTTTCAAACTCGCTTACGTCTCCAAACCTTTTGTATACGGATACAAACCTGAGATATGCGATTTCATCCAGGTTTTTTAACTTCTCCATAACCATGTTCCCAATATCCGCGGCGGGGATTTCCTTGTCGGGGTATTTCATGATCTCTTCTTCAATCTCGTCAACCTTGTTCTCAATGGTTGTTTCCGAAACGTTTCTTTTGCTGCAAGCCTTTCTAAAACCACTTACTATCTTTTCCCTGTCATATGGTTCTCTCGCACCGCTTCTCTTCAGCACGACAACCTCGATCTTCTCTCTTCTTTCAAATGTGGTAAATCGCGAATCGCATTTCTGACAGTGTCTCCTTCTTCTTATCGAAGAACCTTCTTCGATAGCCCTCGAATCAATGACTTTAGTCTTTTTATTGCCGCAAAATGGACATTTCATATCTTAAACCCCGGCCATTTCCCTACAGTCTCTAATTGTTTCCAAATCAAACATATTGTGCCTCCAGAAATCTATACCCACAATATACTGTGTGTCAAGCGGAATTTCGACCGTTCTTACTTCATCTCCTCGTTTACAGTTTGAGAGAAATGTAAACCATGAATGAAGTTAATCCCATACTTGAGGGTTTCTTAATAATCCGGGTTATTTTTCCCTTTTCAGTATGCCCGACAAAAAAAAGCAATATTTGCAGGGTTCGGGGGAAAGCAAGTACGCGTTTTCCGTTGCTCATCAAACTCTTCACAACGGATAGAGTCTGTGATTCAAAGGACCGAAAAATACGTAAAAAATAATTTTAAATTTTTTCTCATTTTTTTATATTATTTCCAACTCTAAACCTTATGTAAATATTGCTTGAGCAGATTATGCTGTGTTCTTGCCCCTCTTGAGGTACTTTGCGTATGTTTTCAGGTTTTCGGGTGGGATATCGGCCTTTACTTCAATAACATTATCGATGTATTTACTTTCAATCACGAAACCGATTGCCTGTATTTCAGAGATAGCGGCAATATCATTCAGTGGAATCAGGAAAGTGTATGAAGATTATCCCGGCAGCTCATCCGATATCCGTCTTATTAGCGAATTGACACCTTCTCCTGAACGGGAGGAAACAAAGCATGCCTCCGGAAAATTGCTTTTCAATCTGTCCTGCTCGACCGGATCAGCGGCGTCCGCTTTTGTAATAACCTTGATTTGGGGTATTCCGGAGGAGTGAAGTTCCTGCAGAACCGAATCTACAGCCATAATTCTATCCCGTACGATGTCAAGGTACTCCGTTTCAATCACGTGGAGGATCAGGTTCGCTTCCCGGACAACTTCCAGGGTTGAGCGAAACGCCGCGATAAGCTCATGGGGGAGCTTGTTTATGAAACCGACGGTGTCCGAAAGAAGCACGTTCCTTCCTCCCGGAAGTTTGACTTTTCTGGTGGTGGAGTCGAGGGTGCTGAAGAGCATGTCCTCCACCAGGACATGCGCATTGGATAAACGGTTCAGCAGGGTCGATTTGCCGCTGTTGGTATATCCGACCAGGCATATCGAAAAAAGGCCGGCCCTTGTCCTGCCTTTCCTCTGTGTCAGACGCACGGCTTCCATATGGGCCAGGTCGTCTTCGAGCTTTTTCATTCTTTTCCGGATTCTCCTCCTGTCGACCTCGAGCTTTGTCTCTCCCGGGCCTCTTCTGGTACCAATTCCGCCACCCATTCTGGAGAGCTCTATCCCCTTCCCTCTTATTCGCGGCAGCAGGTATGAAAGCTGGGCCAGTTCGACCTGTGTTTTTCCTTCCCTGGTGAATGCGTGCTGGGCAAAGATATCCAGAATAAGCGCGGTCCGGTCCATCACTTTCGACCGCACTTCATTCTGAAGCCTCTCGAGCTGTGTGACTGTGAGTTCGTTATCAAAGATAATCAAGTCGGCTCCGGTACGGTTTATGACATCATGGAGTTCTCTCATCTTGCCGCTTCCGATAACCGTGGCAGGATTAAAGGATTTGCGTTTCTGGGTTATTTCCGCGGCGACGGACACGCCCGCGGTCAGTGCAAGGGCTTTCAGTTCCTTCAGAGATTCAAAGACTTCCGGGTCACTCATGTCCGGAAGCTGAACGGAGACGAGCACCGCTTTTTCGCCGCTGCCTGCCATGTTCTTTTCATTGCCTCGAGACGCCAAGTCAGAATACTTCCTTAAGACGCTCTATCGCTTCCTCGATCCTTATGTCCGGAACCGTAAGGGAAAGCCTTACATAGCCTTCTCCGGAAGGGCCGTAACCGTTTCCGGGCGTAAAGAAAACATCGGCCTTTTCCAGCACTTCATTTGAAAAACCGGCGGAATCAAAACCTTCCGGTACCGGCAACCATAAGTATATGGCCCCCTTGGGCTTCATGACGTTCCAGCCGAGACCACGGAGCGCCTCGGCCAGATTATCCCTTCTTCTCCTGTACGCGGCCCGTATTTCTTCCAGTATCAGGTCCCCCTGCTCGAGAGCGCGTATCGAGGCCACTTGAATGGGATTGAAAATACCTGAGTCGATGTTCGTCTTTATGGTTCCAAGCGCCTTTATGATTTCACTGTTTCCGCATGCGAAACCGACTCTCCATCCGCTCATGTTATAAGATTTGGAAAGAGAGAAGAACTCTATCGCGTTGTCTTTCGCGCCTTCAACCTGTAGGATGCTCGGGGCAACGTACCCATCATATGTAATCTCGCTGTATGCATTGTCGTTTGCGACGATGATGTCGTTATCCGCACCGAACCTTACCGCTTCTTCAAAGAAACCTATGTCTACAACCGCGCCTGTGGGATTATTAGGGTAGTTGAGCCAGAGAATCTTTGCCTTGCCAGCCGCCTCCGCCGGTATGTCCTCAAACCTGGGCAGAAAGCCGTTCTCTGTCGAGAGCGGCAGGTACTCCACGTCGCCTCCAGCCAGAATTGTCGACGTTGCATACACCGGATAACAAGGCTCCGGCACCAGGGCGACATCACCGGGGTCCATTGCCGAGAAGGCGATATGGGCGATTCCTTCCTTCGATCCGATAAGGGGGATAACCTCCGTCTGCGGGTCGAGGGCGACCTGGAACCTGCTGTACATCCATTCGGCAATTTCTTCCCTGAAACTTTTCATGCCGAAATATGATGGGTACTGGTGGTTTGACGGATCCTCGCTTGCTTCCCACATCGCTTCAAGAATGAACCGCGGTGTCGGCATGTCCGGATCGCCGATACCGAAGCTTATCACGTCAATTCCCTCTTGTTTTTTTTGATCGAGCTTCCACTCGATCTCCGCGAAAAGATAAGGCGGTATAAGTTCAAGTTTTTTCGAGAACCTCATCAAACCTTGATCACTCCTTCAAATACCAGGTTCGCCGGCCCGGCAAGAACAGTCTCCTTTGAACTGCAGTCTACCTCGAGATCGCCGCCGCGCGTTGAAACGGTCACTACAGTATCGGTCTTTCCCTTCAAATGAGCGGCTACGGCCGCCGCGCACGTCCCGGTACCGCAGGCAAGGGTTTCACCCACCCCGCGTTCCCACACCCGGAAAAGGATACGCCGGGGGTTTATTATTTCAATGAACTCAACGTTTGTCTTTTTCGGAAACATCGAGTGCGTCTCTATTTCAGGACCTGCGGTCACTACCGGATAGCCGCTCACATCTTTCACGAAAATGACACAGTGTGGATTCCCGAAAGAAACACATGTTCCTTTAACGGTTTCGCCGCTCTTTAATGTAATCGGTATATCCACCGCGTTTTCCCCCGGCTCACCTTTCACCGGTATTTCACCGCACTTCAGTCCCGCGGATCCCATTCCGATCGAGATCATATTTTCCTCCGCGGTGTTTGATATTGTAGCCTTCCGAATTCCGGCCGGTGTCTCGATGGATATTTCACCCCCCGGGATTTTCCGGGTCGCCAGCATGTGAAGTGCCAGCGCCCTGGCCCCGTTTCCGCACATTTCGGCTTCACTTCCATCGGGATTGAATATCCGCATTCGCACATCCGCCGTCTTCGAGGGAAGAGCGATCAGAACCCCGTCCGCGCCTATGCCGGTACGCCTTTCGCAGGCTCTCTGTATGAATCCATCCGGCACAATTGTTTGCGCGTCGAAATCGTCGATAATAATAAAGTCGTTGCCCGTAGCTTCGTATTTATAAAATTTCATTCATCTGTCTCCATCAAGAAATGAGGTACTCCAGAATCTCTGTTGACGCTGTCCGGATTGAGTTCTCGATCACCTCAACAGGATCGTTCGCTCCGCCCTCTATTTTAAACCATTTTATCCTTGGATCTTTCTTAAACCAGGTAATCTGTCTCTTGGCGTAATTTCTAGTCTTTTTCTTTATCAGGTCGACAGCCTCATCAAAGCCGATAAGGCCATCCATGTGTTCCAGCATCTGCTTGTACCCGATTGCCTCTCCAGCAGTGGTGCCACGCTTTAACTTGCCTGAAGCGGCCAAAGTCCCTGCTTCCTCCATGAAACCGTCTTCCACCATCCTGTCCACCCGTTCCTCTATCAGTCGGTAAAGAAGGGGCCTGTCCATTTCCAGCCCTGCCGCCTTCAGGTCAAACGGCGAACTGAACCTCTCCCATGAACCCTGCCGTTCGGACACCGGCCTTCCTCCCGAGCGTGCGATCTCTATAGCCCTTAAGACCCTCCTCCTGTTCCGGGCGTCTATGACCCCGGCTGATTCACTGTCGAGGCACGCAAGGTAGTCATGGAGCTCGCGGTTGCTCCGGTGATTAAATTCCAGCTCCAGCCCGGCCCTCTCTTCTCTCGTGGTCATGTGGCCGGAAAAATCAAGATCGTCCACCACGGCTCTGAAATAGAGGCCCGAACCTCCCACGAGCAGTGCCCTTTTACCCCTGCTGATGATATCACTTATAGCCGTACCGGCCGCTTCCTTGAAACCGGCGGCGGAAAAATCCGTATCAGGGTCGACTATGTCCAGAAGATGACAGGGGATTTCCCTTATTTCGGCCGGCCCGGGTTTAGATGTGCCGATATCCATACCTTTATAGACCTGCATCGAGTCGACGGAGACTATCTCGGCGTGAAGCGGCCCCGCGATCATCGACGCAACCGCACTCTTGCCGACGGCGGTGGGACCGAGCAGGGTGAATATAGTCACTTTTCCATCGATCTGTTTTTTATCAGAGCCGCTTGTGTTTACCGTTATTGTATTCTACCTGTAACGTGTGACTTTAAACCTGTACAGCTGAACAGGTTCGGAAGGGCTTATCCTTGCTTTCATTCTCGCGATGGCCACCTGGTTCTCAGGGGTGTCCACTCCCTCCAGATCGGGAAGCAGCAGTCCGGACCTGCGGCCGGATCTGACAATTA
Organism: Actinomycetota bacterium; assembly: GCA_016927325.1. GTDB lineage: Bacteria > Actinomycetota > Geothermincolia > Fen-727 > Anoxymicrobiaceae > JAFGMY01. The sequence goes on from JAFGMY010000156.1 coordinate 119,877, forward strand.
CGCCGTATTCTTGAGGGTCTAGAAAACTGATGTCAGATATCTCTTCGGGTTCTTCCAGTATATCCACCGAGTACTCCAGGTCATCAAGTTCTTCCGGTGAAACAGGGGGGAACCTTGGGTCCCTGGTAGCGCTCGAAACGGCGTTCCCGGCGATTTCTTCCGCGATGCTCGCCGTGGCAGGCTCGATGGTCCCGATGCATCCCCTTAGTTCACCCTGCTTTTTCAAGGAAACAAAGACCCCTGCTTTCCTCGCGGTAAGTTCCTCGGAGGTATCCTCGATCGAAGGAATACCGTTGCCCCGAACGTAAGATTCTATTACCTTCCGTGCCAGCCTGGTGAATTCACTCATGTCGTTTTTATCCTGCAAGATTCCTCCTCGTCAAAAAGAGATGGACCTGGATGGATTCTCATTCAGCGGCGTGCACCTGGCGACCATGTATCCCACACCAAACGGCCCTTCATAAGACATCACTTCGCCTTCGACCTCCAGCCCGTCAAAAATGCCTGCCATGGTGATGATGGAGCGGAGGCCGCATTCGCCTGCATTGTTGACGAGCGTGGGGTCGAGATGAAACAGCGCCCTGAAGTCAGAGGCCTTCATGATATCGTATATTTGACGGTCGAAAACCGCACCGTCCGGGTCGTACCCGGCGGGTGCGTTCCTGGTGAGCCGGTGGGACAGATCTCCCGAAGCGATAAAAACGCACCCGTGGCCGGTTTTCTCGATCGCGTCCTTTATTACCGTACCGAGAACATAGTGAGCTTTGTAATCGAGAAGCGATATTGTTATGCAAACCAGCGAGTAGCGCTCCTTGAACAGATAGTAAAGAGGCACGAGTATACCGTGATCGAGCTCCCGGCCGTAGCTTTTCCCGGAAGAGACTATGGTGACCGGCACTCCTCTGAACATGGCAATTTCGCAGATTGCGTCAATAAGTTCATAGTCGGGAGATGCTTCAATCTGGACGTCGGCCGCCCTGAACATCGACAGTGAGCCGATGAGTGGATTTCCACCTTTGACCGCGAAGCCGTCCGAGTATACCGGACTGTGGGGTGATATCACTATGAGGGTCTTCGGGTCGGCATCCTCAATTTCCCCGGACAACCGCTTGAGGGAGTTCACCGTGTCTGAAATCCTGTTGACCTCCGCCCCGCCGACCTCGGGTACCACTATAGGAGGATGGGGAACCAAGCATCCGAATTTAAAGAATTCCATTTTACGAGCTCTCCGCTTCTATCTGCCACGTATTATAATTAACGCCGATTCCCGTATATTGTCAAATGCTTCCTTGCTGTCAGCTTCAATATAGGTCCTCATGAGCGGCTCGGTTCCGGAGGCTCTGAACAACACCCAGTTGCCCTGATCGGTGATCAACTTCGCCCCATCTTCAAAGTTCGTTCGTACGACGGTCTCCCCTCCAATTTTTTCAGGAGGTTCTTTTTCCAGCTTTTCCAGTATCTTCCGTTTGTCGTCTTCGGGGATGCTGAGATCGATCCTTTCCCCGTAACAGGTCCCCAGTTCATTGAATATCTCTCTTAATACCTCGGAAAGGGGCTTCTTGAAATGCGCCGCGATCTCAATAAGCATCAGGCCGGCAAGCAGGCCGTCCTTTTCCGGAATATGCCCTCTTATGCTCAAGCCCCCGCTTTCCTCTCCCCCGAAAATTACGTCTCCTGAACGCATTGCTTCTCCGATATACTTGAAGCCGACCGGGGTTTCGATGACTTCGCAGCCGTACCTGTCGGCAATTTTGTCAAGCATATGGGTTGTCGCCACCGTACGCGCCACAGCGCCTTTCTCGCCCTTTATCGAAACCATGTACCACAGTATCAGCGTCATGGCTTCGTTGGGGCTGAGGAATATTCCCTTGGAATCGATCAATCCAAACCTGTCGGCGTCACCGTCAAGTGCGATTCCGAGGTCGGCGCTGTTTTCAAGAACGGCTTTCTTGCACGCCTTGAGGTTTTCCTCCACCGGTTCAGGCAGCACGCCTCCGAACTCAGGGTCAACGAAGCAATGAAGCGGTATCGCTTTACAGTCAAGGTAATGCAGGGCCCTCAACATAACGTTCTGTCCCGCCCCGTACATAGGGTCGAACGCGACTTTAATCCTGGACAAACCAGACTCTGAACCGTCTACAAGCTCGAGGAGTCTTCTTATATATTCAGTGCTTACATCATCTACTTTAAGCGTCCCTCTTTTGATCCCGCCGTCCGCCGAGTAGCCGTTGATGCTCAATTCCCCTATTTCCCGCTCGATGCTTGATGTTATCTCCACGGTGGCTGGACCGGCATATTCGGGAATGAATTTGATCCCGTTATAGTCCGGCGGGTTATGGCTCGCCGTTATCATGACCGCACCGGCCGCACCGAGCAGCTTTACAGCGAACGCGGCCATCGGTGTCGGGCAGAACGTTTCCATTAGATGGGTGTTTATCCCGTTTTCGACAAGAACGTCCGCAACCAGATCGGCGTAATCCTTCGATCCTTTTCTTGTATCGTAGGCCACAACACACCCTTTTTCCGAGTCGCCCTTCTTGCTCAGGTACCTGCCGATCCCTCTCGACACCAGCAGTACGTTCTCCCGGTTAAAGTCTTCGTCGATTGTTGAACGCCACCCATCGGTGCCAAAGTTGATAGTTTTCAATGAAACCACTTCCCTGCAGAAAATATATTAGATCAAATCATCATGTCATGAAATTCTTAATCTGTTCCTCGTACTCGTCCAGAATTTTGCAGCAGTCCATTTCGTCAGTGCCTTCAGCGGAAAAACGAATCATCGGTTCTTCCTGGTCCGGCTGGATCAGGATCCAGCGGTTGTCTCCCAGTGTTATTTTTATGCCATCCGTGTTATCGACGTTGGATCCCTGGTGCTTTTCCAGAAGTTCCCTCATGATCGTACCCTTGGCGTCCCATGAAACGAACAGCTCACGCTTATTCACATAGAAAGGCTTTATGGAATCAATTACCTCGGAGAGCCTCTTGCCGGTTGTGGCTATCATGAAAAGGATCTTTGAAATCGTAACGATTGCGTCACATGCAGGTACCAGTTCAGGAAAAATGAAGCCGCCGCACCCGTCGCCCGAGAAGACAACACTCTCATTTTTTGAGGTGGACATAATATTTAAAGAATCAGATCTCGTGCGGATAACATTGAACCCCCTGGCCTCAGCGATGTTTTCTATAGCTGAAGGCTGATCGACCGGCACCGCGATCGCCCCGGGCTGATATGTACGGGTGACAAGATCCACGATGGCTATGAGCAGACGGCTGCCTTCCACGACCGTCCCCTTGTCGTCGACAAGAGCGAGGCGTTCGGCTCCGTTGTCAAACAGCAAACCCAGGTCACCGTTGAAACTCACCACCATATCGGAAAGGTTCCGAAGGGACTCGTCTCTCGATTTCCTCGAAAAGGTCATTCTCCGCTCATCGGTACATGCGTTCAGGCTGAGGACTTCGCAATCGAATTTGCCCAGCAGCCCGGTTAGAATAAGAGACGCGGCCCCATATCCGAAATCAAAGACGATTTTGAACTTCGCCCCCTTGATCGCTTCTATATCAACACATTCCTCGAGAGCGTTCACATACGATTCCAGCGCTCTTGCGGGATAGTAGATCTCGCCGAGTTCGCCGGGGAATGCCCTCCTGAAGTCGTTCCGGTTGTAGATAGCTTCAAGTTTTCTCCTGTCCGCGAGATCCAGATCCATTCCATCCTCGTTGAAGAAGATAATGTTTATCCACTGGGCATCGGTTTCGTTGGTTCTGATATCAACGCCACCCTGATCGTTGTGGCTCTGGATAGTAAACCGGTTTACAGGCACAGAGCTGACTTCGAGATCCCTTATGTGAACACCTGAGGCGTTCAGGCCCGCCATTAACGCCCTTTTAATTATCCGGGCGGATCTAGCCCCGCTTCTGCTTGTTACAACCTGCGCGTTTACCGGAAGCAGCGAGCCGAAAGCCATTCCAAGCCTTACCGCTTTTTCCGGCGTGACATCAACATTTATGAGACCGGAAACACCCTGCGCCCCGAACAGCGAGCGCATACCTCGTGATCCCCAGATTATATTGCTGGTTATGGTCGCCCCGGTATCGATTGTTTTAAACGGGTAGACGAGAACGCCCTGGTTGATTATCGCGTTCTCCCCCACCAGGCAATCGTCGCCGACGACAGCCCCTTCATCAATCCTTGCGCCTGACTTGATATCGCAGTTCCTCCCTATTATCGTGCCTCTTATATGGCATGAAGAACCGACATAACTGTTGTCGGTAATTACGGAGCGCTGTATCTGGCTGTCTTGTTTTACCACCACATTGTTGCCAAGAACCGTGTACTCTCGTATCTTTGATCCGTTTTCAATTCTGACATGGTTCCCGATCAGTGCAGGCCCTCGCAAATCCACCGAATCATCAATTTCAACACCGTCTCCGATCCATACGTTATTTTCAAGCTGGTGGCCGGGAATATTGATTTTTACAAGGTTGTCGAGTATATCCGCATGGGCTTGGAGGTAGGTCTCATGGTTGCCGACATCGCACCAGTACCCGTCAGCGATAAACCCATACATCGGGTAACCCTTCTCGAGCAGTTCCGGGAAGAGTTCATGGGAAAAATCGTACTGCCTGTCTTTGGGAACGAGATCCAGGACCTTCTTGTCTATTACGTAGATTCCAGTATTTATAGTGTCCGAAAAGACCTCTCCCCAGCCGGGCTTCTCGAGAAAGCGAACGATCCTGCCGTCTTCATCGGTTATCACCAGTCCGAAATCAAGGGGGTTTGAGACCCTCTTCAGGACGATGGTCACCGCCGCCCCCTTTTCCCTGTGGAATCCGGACACCTCGGTAAGGTCGATATCTGTCAGCGCGTCTCCGCTTACAACCATGAACGTGTCTTCAAGGTCATCATAGGCGTTCCGGACACTCCCCGCGGTCCCGAGTGGATTATCTTCGGTGACATACCTCATTGAAACTCCCCAGCCCGCACCGTCCCCGAAATAGTTTGTTATTACAGTGGGAAGAAACTGGAGCGTAACGATGATGTTGTCACACCGGTGAAGCTTCAACAGGTCGATTATGTGTTCCATCATCGGCTTGTTGGCGACCTGAACCATCGGCTTCGGCTGGTTGCTCGTAAGCGGGCGAAGCCGGCTTCCCTGGCCGCCCGCCATTACTATAGTCTGCAGATTGGCATCTGGGGCACTACTCATATGGTCGGCACTACTCCTTGGTGGACCCCTTTTTTTTCATTTCCATGGAAAGCTCGATTGCCCTCTTCACGTATATACCGCCCGACACAAGGGAGCCGACCATGCCGAGTGTAAACAACCATAATCCCAGCGTTTGCCAGCCGGCCCATGCGGTAAACGGATAACCGGCGAAAGAAAAACGGTCGCCCGCGAAGCCACCGGCGGGCATTGAAGAAAGTATCAGCATTGAAAGCGATACAAAAAGAACCGCGGTAGCCGCTTTACCTGTCCAGTGGACAGCTATCTTCGTCTTATCGAACTTGCCGATTATGGGATAACCGAGCATCATTATTACGTCTCTGCCGAGCACAACGGCAAAAAAGGCAAAAGGCAGCACTCTCATTGCGTAAAGGACAATAAGGGTCGTGCCGATGAATACTCTATCAGCCAGAGGGTCCGCGGTTACGCCGAATTCACTGACCGAGTTGGTACGTCTGGCAATCTGCCCGTCGGCCCAGTCGGTCAGGGCTCCAAATACAAAAATTCCGCATGCGACATACTTCATGTTTGGGTGGCTGTTTGAAAGTATCATAAACACCGCGAATACCGGAGAAAGCGCCAACCTGATCATAGTTACGAAATTCGCCATTTTACCCCATTTCATAGATGGTCGGGACGGCCGGATTTGAACCGGCGACCCCTGGTCCCCCAGACCAGTGCGCTAACCTGGCTGCGCCACG
>JAFGMY010000157.1 GCA_016927325.1 Actinomycetota bacterium
AGATACAACTAAATCCTCTAATGCGCGCCGGTTCTCACAAACCTCTTTAAGGTAATTCGCCCAATAATTCTATCCGTACCGGCTCATACCCTCCTGAAACATTCCTCTTCACCCAAGGCGCCGTCTCTCCGGCAAAAGCCGTCAGCCGCTTATTTATCCTGATAAACTTTCTCCCGTTTATTTCTATCATTCCGCACAATCCCCTGAGCGCCCGCGATCCCACCGGTGAATACACCGCCGGACGGTGGCATGCACAACCTTTTAACCAGCCGAAACTATACCTCATATCCGCGCTCATTGAAATGAAAATACAACGGCCGGGACCCGTCAACCGTTCCGGTTCCAGCCGAGTTTCATGATCGCAACTCTGGCAGCCCCCTGCTCCGCTTCCTTCTTTGACGTGCCCGCCACCGGACCGAACTTGCCACCCGCGACTTCCACCGTAGCGTGAAACGTCTTGAAATGGTCTGGGCCCTCCTCAGAGATAGAGTATCTCGGGACAGATCCGTCAAACTTCGCCGCAAGTTCCTGCAACTCGCTCTTGTAGTCGCCGGGGCCCCATTTGACTATCTCGTGGATCTTGCTCTCCAGGCATGAGATCACAAGGCCGCGGGCCACATCAAAACCGCCGTCGAGGTATATCGCCCCAACCACCGCTTCGAAGGTGTCCGCCATAATCGACCTCTTCATCCTTCCACCGGTTGCCTCTTCCCCTTTGCCGAGCAGAACATGTTCACCGAGACCAAGCTTCGTAGCTGCCTCCGCCAGCGCTTTTCCCCTCACCAGCGGCGCCCTCAACTTGGTCAGCTCACCTTCAAGGTAATCCGGAAAATCCTCGTACAGTACATGTGTCATCGCAAGCTCGACAACTGAATCGCCAAGGAACTCCAGGCGCTCGTTGGATTCCACCAGGGGCATTCCGATTTCATTTATGTACGAGCGGTGACACAGGGCCAGGAATAAAAGGGAGCTGTCTTTAAAGTTGTACCCGAGGAGCTTCTCCACTTCAGACAGTTTGTTTTGGTACTCTTCCAACCAGTGTCCCTCCCCGTAAATTCCTCATTATGCGCACCGCCATGTTAAAACAGTAAGGATACCTGATAGAAGAATATTTCCGGCACTTATTACTATGTGAAATTCCGGGATCGCCCGATTATAAATCCGCCGGGTTTCTATCCATTCAGTATGCGCTCGCTCAAACAGGCCACCACCCGGCCCCGACTACTTTTCTTTAATGGGGAAAGAAATAATTTCCTGTTTTATAGCTCCAACTGTCTTTTGTCTGGAATTATAAATAAAAACAAACAAAAAACCGGCAATTGAACCTTTGAAACCGGGTTTTCGAGTTTATAGCCGATAATGGATAATATCTACTCTGTCTCAAAGATCTGACGGCCGTCATAGTAGCCGCATTCTCTACAAACGCGATGCGGCAACTTCGGCTGATGGCACTGCGGACACTCCGCCAAAGTCGGCGCTTCGATACTGTGGTGCGACCGCCTCATGTTCTTTCTTGTTTTGGATTTCCGTCTCTTGGGAACAGCCATTAATAATCTACCTTTTTTCAGTCAACAAAACGTAACTTCGTCCGAATAAGGTTACTCAACCGGGATTTAACGGTCAAGACTTCAGTTTAATGTACATTTCATAGTCTAACATACATATACTGCTTTGATCGTATTTGCGCCCCAGGGTTTTCCAGCCGGGAACTCATCTTTCATCTTCCAGCTTCGCATTCTCAAGCTTTTCCCTGAGTGCCTCGAGCGGCTTCAACCTGGCGTCAACCTCCACCGTCAGGCATTCGCAGGAGCCGGTATTAAGATTTCTGCCGCAAACACCGCACAGGCCCCTGCAGTCGAGAGTGCACAACCGCTTGATGGGAAGTGACAATCCTACGGCGTCCCTTATGACCTGAAGCAGGTCGAAAACACCGCCCTCAATGTGGTACTCACCCCGGTCAGCCTCTCTTTCTTTATCTTCATGAGAATCCAGGCATATTACATGCTCTCTTATGTGACCGTCGACTTGAAACCGGTAACTCTCCAGGCACCGGTAACATTCGAGGCTGAGTCCGCCCCTGATAAAACCTTCAACTTCAATTCCTCCGAATATCCTTGTCGCTTCAAGCGACCAGGATATCTCCGTACCGGGATAAAATAACATGTCGTAGCCGCTGTTGATTTCCAGATCGAAGCCACCGGCCTTTTTCTTACTGTCGCCGACTTCCGGCAGTTCTTCGTCTATTACAATATCAACGCTCTGTATCGGTTCACGATCGGTCATTTGCCCGGCTTCCCGCTTCTGCTTCAACAATTACCTCAATTATACGAAAACCCCGACAGTGCCGGGGTTTTTATCATTCAAAACCTGGACTTCAGTCCAGTGTTCCCTGCTCCAGATCATACTCGTCCTCAGGGCCCTCCTCGGAGTAACCCCGCAACTTTTCCCTCCAGGTAATTATCCGGTTCAATATGTCATCGGTGGACTCTTTGGTTTCCATGAGCGACGCTTCCAGTTCGCCGAAAATGCGGTCGGCTACGTCCTCCGCATCGTACACTATCTTGCGGGCCTGCTCCTGGGCCTCATCCATCATGTGGTCCCTTTCGAGTTCCGCCTGCTTAATGACTTCGGTCTGCTGAAGCATCTGTTCGGCCCGCTTCTCAGCGCGATCCAGAAGTTCTTCCTCTTTTCTCTGTGCTTCTGACAAAATCCGCTCTTTGTCCTTTGAAACCATGCGGGCCTGTTTTAATTCGTTCGGAAGAGTGGCCCGAATATCATCCAGCATGTCGTAGAACTCCGCTTCATTGATCATTACCGAGGAGGAAAGAGGCATCCGCTTTGAATTAGCAACGAAATCCTCAAGCCTGTCAAGCCGGGCGAATATATCCATTTCCCGTTACTCCTTTCCAGCCTTTTCATTATCGTCGCTGCAATTGTATTTCCGAAGCAACCGGTCTTTGACGTGGCTGGGCACAAAGCTTCCTATGCTGCCCCCATACCGTGCCACCGCCTTCAGGCCGCTCGAACTGAGGTAAGTATATTCCGGACTCGCCATCACAAAAAAAGTTTCAATTCTTTCATCCATTTGCCTGTTGAACTGGGCCATCTGGAACTCGAACTCAAAGTCTGACATCGCCCTCAAGCCCTTGACAATCGCACAAGACCCATACTTATGGGCAAGGTCCACCAGAAGGGAGTCAAATACTACCACCTTTATATTTTTATCTTTGCTCAGGGAACCGGTCAGCATCTCAACTCTTTCTTCCGCGGAAAACAGAGTACCCTTTTCCGGGTTCTGGGCTACCGCTACAACAACCTCGTCGAAATGTTTTGCCGCCCTGTATATAACATCAAGGTGCCCGTTAGTCACCGGGTCAAAAGTCCCGGGGCATAATGCAACTTTCAAAACCTGCTCCCCGTCTGTTATCGATCAGGAATCCATTCTGAACATCGAGAACACCGAATCACCGAAATCACGCTTCTCGACCAGATCCCAGACCTCCATGTCCGGGTGGAAGCTCGAATGCGGTGAATATCGATATATCAACAGTCCACCCTCCGCCAGCAGACTGTTCCGTGCGATACGCCGGAACAGTTCTTCCAGCAGGCGATAATCAATTCTAAATGGGGGGTCCACAAAAATCAAACTATAACTGCCGGAAACAGCCGAAAGACCGCCGGGCAGCCTCGAAACCAGCACTCTGGCCCGATCCTGAACGTGCGCCCTCTCCAGGTTCAACTTCAAAGAGGCGGCGGTAGCGTGGTGTTTTTCGATGAAAACGGCGTTGGCACACCCCCTGCTCAAAGCTTCAATGCCAAGGTTGCCGACACCGGCAAACAGATCGAGGACCTCCGCGTCTTCAATCCTGTCGGACAAAATGCTGAACATGGACTCCTTGATCCTGTCGAGAACCGGCCTGACTTTGTTGCCCCTTGCCCCGTACAGTCTGGTGCCCCTTGCCGTTCCGCCTATGACCCTCAAATCGTCTCCCGTAATAATAAGCCAGTCAGTCTGTCTCGGATGAAGCCGGCACGGTCTTTCCTTCGATCCTGTCCGTTGCCGCCGGCGTGCTCTTTCAACTCTTGAAAAGCCAATCCAGAGTATCGCCGTACCTGCGGTTCGCCTCCCAGAGAACAAGCCTCTTCTCGGCTTGTGAAATCTCAAACTCTCCATCAATCAGGGAAAACCCGGCTTTCCGGGCTTTCTTTATCAGATCGGAACTATGGATCAACTTCGACACCCGGACATCAGAATAACCGGATTGCCTTATTCCGAACAGTGCCCCCTCACCCCTGATCTGGAGGTCGGCTTCCGCAAGCGAAAAGCCGTCGTTGTACCTGCCGATTGCTTCCATGCGCGCTCTCGCTTCCGGTGTCTCGGGCTCTGCAAACAGCACGCATACGGCCCTTTCCCGCCCGCGCCCAACCCTTCCCCTTAGCTGGTGGAGCTGTGCCAGACCGAAACGGTCCGCGTTTTCAATGATCATTACGGTCGCGTTTGGGACATCAATACCGACTTCCACAACAACTGTGGAAATGAGTATTTCAATCTCTCCCCGCTCGAAACTCCGCATGGTTCCGGTCTTTTCACCGCTTTCCATCCTTCCATGAAGCAACCCGATCTTGTGTCCCGCAAAAACCCCGGCAAGCTTTCTCGCCTCCTCTTCAACGGTACGGAGTTCCAGTTTTCCGGACTCCTCAATCATCGGGCAGATTACGAACACCTGCCTGCCGGCCTGCAACTCTTTTCGCACCATTGCGTACGCGCCCTGCCTCTGACCTTCATCGGCCACTACTGTCACAACACCTTTGCGCCCTTTCGGCACATCGGTTATCGTCGTGATATCAAGATCTCCATACGCGGTCATCGCGAGCGTTCTAGGTATCGGCGTCGCCGACATGTGAAGAACATCAGGCTCCTCTCCTTTGGCGACAAGATCCTCTCTCTGATTCAACCCGAACCGCTGCTGCTCGTCTATAACCGCAAGGCCGAGATCAGCGAACCGGACCTTCTCCTGTATAAGGGCATGAGTGCCTATGACCAGGTCCACTTTGCCTTCTGAAATGGACTCGTCGGCACCGGAGTTGGTTCCAGACGTTACAAGCTTCAATGAAACAGGCAGATCCCCCAGTAGTTCTTTTATTTTGCGGAAGTGCTGTTCGGCCAGGACTTCCGTGGGAGACATTATCGCACCCTGAAAGCCGTTCTCGATCGAAAGCAGTAAGGCCATCAAAGCCACAACGGTTTTTCCGGAACCTACCTCACCCTGAAGCAGACGGTTCATCTGGGCTATCCCCACCATGTCGAAAGAGATCTCGGCCCATGCCCTGCGCTGTGATTCCGTTAACTGAAACGGCAGGTTCTCTATGAAATCCAGAACAAGCTTTCCGGGCATCCGGTGCCTTTTCCCTTTGACGTTTAGAGAACGGTATTTCTTCTTCAGCGCAAGTCCCACCTGCATGAAGAATATCTCTTCGAAATTGACCCTGTAACGCGCCCTTCCGAGCCTTTTCTTATCAGTTGGGAAATGCACTTCACGCAGTGCTTCCTCGAGGTCCATCAACCGGTACTTCTTCCTGACCGCCTCCGGAACAGGGTCCACCAGGCCTTCCGTAGTATCAAGGCCCCTGGTCACAACACGCCTGAGCCCCGCGGATGTCAGCCCCGCGGTCGACGCGTATACCGGAATTATTCTGCCGGTATGGATCGACTCGTTCTTCTGATCCATGGATACGGATCCGAGCACGTCGTAGTCCGGATTTACAATCTGCAGGTTACCGTACTGAAAACGGGCTTTCCCGGAAAAAGAAACCTCCGTTCCGTTTTCCATTTTCTCTTTGTGGTAATCCTGGTTGAACCATACACCCGAAATATATCCGGTCCCATCGAAAATCGTTACGGTCAGTATCTGCTTTCTCGTCTTCGTACCACGGCTTTCAACCTTGCATACCTTGCCGACAACAGTGACTTCCTGGTTTTCGGCCATGCATGAAACAGGAGTAACCGTAGACCGGTCAAGATATTTCCGGGGAAGGTGGTACAGAAGATCTCCGACAGTCGATATACCGAGCTTCTCCAGCTTTCCGGCCATTGCGGACCCTACACCATGAATTGACGTGACCGGAGCCTCAAAGTGTTTCAGCTTTACTACACCTTGAGTGAACTCCACTTGATTATCGACAGGATGAGCTATTCTGTTGTTGTTTACTGGCGACATATTCCTCTTTTACCTGATACGCCAATATTTAAACTATACCTGCAAAATACATTGTGCTATTATTTTTATTCGGAATTCATCCGCTGAAAGGAAAGTATAATGTCAAATGTTTGTGAC
>JAFGMY010000158.1 GCA_016927325.1 Actinomycetota bacterium
CACGCGGCCAATGCTCTGAACCACAACCACGAGCTTAACGATAAGACCTGGCGCCGTTACTCTATGGCGCTGGATCTCTCCGCCATCGGCCTTTCAGCCATTCTGAAGAACATCTTCAAGCAGAAGGACGGCGAAAACGTCGGACGTTCCTGGGCACGCACCATTGGCACGCTTGTTGGAAACGGTGCTTTCTCCGGCCTCTCAGCCGGTGCTTTCCAGGAGGTGGCGGACGGCTTTAACCTGAAATGGCTTAGAGATTTTCCGGTAACTTTGCCGGCTGGCATGTTGTTCATGGGAGTGATCGACTCGCGGCGCAGGCGCGCTGAGCGAAAAGCACAACCCGGACAACCCGGGGGTTTGAAGGGTTTCGAAGCGCTTACCATGAGCCCGGCGATAGCTCTCGGGCTGGCAGGTATATCAGCTGGTGAGCGCTTGTTTGCCAGGAGCATCTCAAAGGCGCTCAGCCGAGCGTTTAACGGGCACGAAAGACTTTGGCGCCCGGCAGGGCACGCGGCGGCCATTCTCGGTATTGGCTATGCGGTAACGCTTCTGATAAAGCTCGAGTACAGGCGCATAGAGACTGTGGCAAGCCATATCGAACCTGCTTTTGACAAGGCTCCCGGTACGCCCCTTGTAAGTGGGGGGCCCGGAAGCCTGGTTCCATGGGAGACACTTTCCGTGCAGGGACGCCGTTATGTTTCGACCTATCTTCGCACCGAGTGGATAGACAGGGTGATGAACAGGCCCGGTGAGGCCGAGCAGCCTATACGGGTGTTTGCCGCGCTGGACGGAGCGGGCACCGATGAGGATCGCGTGGAGCTTGCTTTGCGGGAGTTGGAGCGGACCGGGGCCCTTGAGAGACCTTTGCTGATGGTCATCTCGCCGACCGGCACCGGTTATGTCAACTATGTTGCGGTGGAGTCAGCGGAATACATGACACTCGGTAATATGGCGTCGGTCGCTCTTCAGTATTCGAAGCGTCCATCGGTATTATCCATGGACAGGGTGCCCGAGGGAGTCAAGCAGTACCGAATGTTCATGGAGGCGCTCCATGCGAAGCTGCAGGAACGCCCGGAGATGAAGCGGCCGCGTGTTGTCATGTTCGGTGAGAGTCTGGGTGCATGGACCAGTGAAGACGCCTTTGAGGATAAAGGAACAGATGGAATGCAGGAGTTGGGGGTCGACAGGGGACTCTGGATAGGAACTCCACATGCGACTAAGTGGAAAAACCAGGTGCTGGGTCCTCCCAGGGACGATATGGACAAGTCGCTGGTGGGGGTCTTCAATGATTTCGGCAAGGTGGAAGCGCTTTCACAGGAGGAGAGGGAAAAGCTGCGCTATGTGATGATTACCCACTATAACGACGCCGTAGCGCAGTGCGGGCTGGACCTGCTCGTAAGGGAGCCGTCGTGGCTCGGAGACCCTGAACAGCGACCCCCGACGGTGCCGAAAACCGAAGTCTACGGCCCGCTTGTCACCTTTGTATTGACCCTGATTGATATGAAAAACTCCGCGAACGTCATCCCCGGCAAGTTCGAGGCGAAAGGGCACGATTACCGGAAGGACCTGGCGCCTTTCATCAGGGAGGTTTACTGTCTTGACTGCAGAGAAAACCGGCTGGACTACATCGAAAAAGCGGAAAGGGAGTTCGAGCTTCAGCGAAAAGAATGGCTCGAGACGCTGAATAATCCCGATAAGAAGAAATAAGCTTCGAGAAAGAAACTGGTATCGTTGAAAGAGATGAGGGGGGAAGGGCTCGCACGATTTTGTGATCAGGTCATAAGCGTCGCCGGGACGAGATGGCCTATGCTTACAATCTGGGCGGCCGTATACCAGCTAACGACTTTCTGGGTGTTCCTGGCCGCACTTCGTTTTTCAAATGTACATGACCACGGCAGTCATGGAGTGTCGTGGGTGATTGCATTTGCGGTGTTTGCTTTCGTGCGGATTATTTCGGCTGTTCCCGTTACTCCCGGGGCGGTGGGTATAGCGGAAGCATCGTTCGCCAGTCTCACGGTCGCCGCCGTTGGTTCCGAACCGGAGATGGTGGCTGGTGTGCTGTTGTTCCGTATGCTTACGTGGGTGATGCCAATACTGATGGGTTTACCGGTGTGCCTGACCTGGTGGTTAAAACAGCGAAGGATCTCAAAGATGGAGATGACTGGAGAGTGGAAGCCGGGTTAATTATGGAGGAGGTTCATGAGATTTAAGGATTGGTTGATTCCCAATACGCGCGGGCAGCAGGCGGGGATGTTTCTTGCCGGTGCGGCGGCACCGTTCACTTTTCAGCGTACGCTTATGCCGCGGGGTGTTTTCGACCAGGCGGCGGCTTCAGGGATCATAATGGCATTTGAGTATGCAGTCGGGGCGTTGGTGCAGGATTCCATTGAGGCTATCGCAGTCCGTATAATCAAGAACCGCGAGGATTGTGATGAGCTTGAAGAAAAGACCTTGCGGCACTGTTCGATGCTGATTGACATGGTGGCAATAGGGTTCGCGTTTCAAGTTAAGAAGCTTTTTCGTCAGCGTGATGGTGAGCTTGTGGGAATTTCGTGGGCACGCACCGTCGGGGATCATATTGACGACGGTGCTCTTGCGGGACTTTCTGTCGCTCTGTTCCAGGAGATCGCCGATAAATTTAATATTCCGGTTTTCCGCATCTTCCCTCCGGCACTGCCGGGCGGCCTCGTGGCCGCGGTTATTATGGATACCAGGCGTCGGCGCGCAGAACGAGCGGGGGACCCGGAACATCTTCAAAGAATGGAAAAATTAACAGCTATTCTGATGAGCCCGTTAATAGCCTTTTCGCTGGCGGGTGTGGCTGTAATCGAGCGGACTCTGGCCGGCACCGTTTCAAAATTGTTCGGCCGCATTTTCCGAGAGCACGAAAGGATATGGCGTCCGCTGGGGCATGCGTCGACAGTTACGGGAATCGGTTTCCTGACAAGGTTTCTAGTTAAGCTTGTTTATGACCACATGGAAGAGGTGAACAGCAAGATCGAGCCTGCCTTTGACGAGCCACCGGTGAGCCCGCTGGTCAGCGGTGGGCCGGGAAGCCTGATCCCCTGGGAGTCACTGTCGTTGCAGGGAAGGCGCTATGTCTCAACTTATATCCGCATGAAGTGGCTTGAACGGGTGATGGGTGAGCCGGCAAAAGCGGAACCGATTCGTGTGTTTTCCGCTTTAAACAGTGGCATGACTGATGAAGAGCGTGTCGATGTCGCTATCCGTGAGCTTGAAAGAACCGGGGCATTCGACCGTCCGCTGCTGATAGTCATGTCGCCAACGGGAACCGGTTATGTCAATTGCATAGTGGCAGAAACCGCTGAATACCTCACAAATGGAAACATGGCTTCCATAGCGCTCCAGTACTCCAAGCGCCCCTCGGCAATGTCGCTTGACAAGGTGCCGGAGGGCGTTGATTATTGCCGGTTGTTTCTGAAGACGCTTAACTCTAGATTGGAGAAGCTGGATCCGGAAGAGCGGCCCCGGGTTGTACTCTTCGGAGAGAGCCTCGGGGCATGGACCAGTCAGGACGCCTTTGAAGATGAAGGAACAGATGGTTTGCTGGAAGCAAGGATTGGCCGGGCTTTGTGGATCGGAACACCGCATGCGGCAAAATGGAAAGAACAGGTACTCGGTCCACCCAGGCCGGATGTGGACAAATCCCTTGTCGGCGTCTTCGATAATTTCGAAGAGATTGAACTAATGGCTCCGGAAAAGAGGAATAAGCTCCGCTACGTCATGATCACACACCATAACGATCCGGTGGCGAGGTTTGGGCTCGATCTCCTTGTCCGCAGACCGGATTGGCTTGGGGATCCGGAAAAACGCCCGCTCTCGGTGCCGAAAACAGAATTCTACAAACCGTTTACAACATTCATTCTTACGCTCATCGACATGAAAAACTCCGAGCACGTGATTCCGGGACAACTGGAAGCAAACGGTCATGACTACCGGGGCGATCTGCCACAGTTCGTCCGCGAGGTTTTCGATCTACCGTGTACCGACTGGAGGCTGGATTTTATAAGAAAAGCTCTCAGGGAATATGAAGTGGCGCGCCGCGAGTGGATCGATAATGCGGAAAACCACGATGATGAAAATAGTATCCCGGAGGAATACGAGTTGTTGATGAGGGATGTAGAAGGAGAAGGGGAGATGCAGGTTTGAAGGCCCTGTCAAATCCACATGCCCATACTGAACATGGGATAACCGTTGAGATTGTCGCCTGTCTCATAGTCCTGGGTTATGGAGTGCTGCTCGACAGGCTTCTTCCCGGCTTCAGCCATATACCGGCAAACATAATTGCCTCCGCTCTTGCGGTCTTTCTGGCTCTGCGGGCGGGAATATCAATGGATAACATGGGAATGGAGTGGTCCAAACTGGGGCAAGGCCTTAAGGCGGGCCTGCTTGCCATAATACCGATCCTGGCTTTAATGGCGCTTGGGATTGCTGTTCCATGGTCAAGGAAGTACTTTTTTGACCCCGCCGTGGTGGGAATAAACTGGGAACGAACATTCCTGCACATGTTTTTCCGTATACCGTTTGGAACCGTGGCAGCCGAAGAGGTGATATTTCGTGGAGCGTTGCTCGGGCTCTTTATGAAGAGACACCGCCCCTGGGTTGCAATTCTGTCCACATCGCTGGTCTTCGGCTTATGGCATATATCGCCAACACTGAATTCCATTATTCGAAACCCCGCATTCAGCGACCTGGCATCTGGAGGCTGGGTTACATTTGGAATTGTGTTTGGAGTAGTGGCTGCTACTACTGTTGCCGGAATTTTGCTGTCGTGGCTCCGGTTGAAGGCTGAAAGTATCCTCGCGCCCTGGATTGCCCATACGTGTTTAAATTCGGGTGCTTTCCTCTTCGGCCGAATAGCCGCTCATCTCACGAAATAGGTCTTGAGCCGGGGTCTGTTGTCCCGTACTTATTTTTCCTTGCGGCGCGATACTCCCGTCGCGCTCAAGTTGCTCTGTAAGGACGGGCACGGGTGCCCGGACCTCAATTTGAACAGGATATCAAATACAATGATAGTGGTTTCGTGCGTTTAGATAAAACGGAAGGTTTCGGAAGGAGACGGAAATGGTTGAGAGAGGCTGGGACGAGTTCGTGGAAAGCTACGATCGGATATTTCTCGAAAACCCGCTTTACAATGAAGCAATAAAGACAATTGTTTTAAAGCTTGAAGGCTGCGGCGACTGCGCCGTCGCCGAAATAGGATGTGGTACCGGAAACCTCATGCAGGCGATCTCCGTCGCTTATCCATCGGCCGGCCTCTATGGTATCGATCCCTCGGCGGACATGCTGGAGAAATGCGCGCGCAAGTTCGGCAACAGGGATACAATTGAACTCGAAAAAGGCGGGGCGGAGAGGATTCCCTATGGTTCGGACAAGTTCGATTATGTTGTTGCGAACTACGCGCTCCACCATCTTCAACCCGGTCGAATAGCCGCAACGGTCAGGGAGGTGACAAGGGTCTTGAAACCGGGAGGCATGTTCATCAACTCCGATTTTTTCGTCGAAACCGAAGCGCTTCCGCCCGACATCGAGCGCGTGCGGGAAATAATAACGAAACTGACCGGTCAGGCCCTGTATTATCTCGATCATGGTGCGTATGAGGCGATGCTGCTTCTGCTGGATGTGCTCCCGTCGGGAGTTAGAGGTGAGGGAGATATCTTCACAACAACCGGTGCGTGGATTGAACCGATGCGGGCGGAAAGGTTCGACCGGTTTGAGCTGACCCCGGTCGGCCCGGAGGAGTTCGGCCTCAAGGTCATCACTGCAATTCGCATGTAAACAGCTTTATTCTTTGCGGATATTTACCCTGAGTTCGCCGTCCTCAGAGATGCTCCATTCATGGACAGAGGAGTCGATTTTCATTGCCTTCTCGAAGATGCCCTTCGCCATACCCACAATAAGTGGAATAACCACGGGATTGTGAATCGTTGCCGCGAAGTGCTCGAGGTCTGCTTCGTAGCTTTTGAGGATACCGTAACCACGCATCGCAATCATCCGCCTCAAGTGTTCCTCGCCCGCTACCCAGTCTTCGACCCGGAAATGTTCCCTGGTATAGCGTTTCTGCGCTTCAATTACGGTTTCGGGAATCATGTCGCCAAGCTCCTCTTCAAGGGCGGTGAACACTGCTTCCAGCCCGACCGGCCCAAATATTGCCATTCTGGTTCCGTTTTCCGGATTGATAATAGTACCGTCGTCGAGATTGAAGTCATATGCGGCGACCGCAAGGGGCGTATCGCATCTGGAGCATCTCTTGAATTCGATGTTCCCCTCTTCAACAGGATACTCACGCACCTTCATTCTTTCTTTCAGCTCAGGAGGGTGATTGCCGGCCCAAAGCTCCAGTAGATACTTATCGTCACCGACCTCCGTCACCCTGGATGTGCAGTCTCGACGGGTGCTGGCCTCCATTCCCCCGAGGTTGTCTCCGCGATAACAGAGGATGGAGTAGGGGTGGTCGATCACGGTTGCTTGATAAGCACCCCTCTCTGTATGTTTGCATACTTCCGAAGACTGGATTTTGCCGTAACCGTGGGCTTCACAGATAAGGGTCATCCTGTCTACTATCAGACCTGGTCTGAAAGTGTACAGGAGCCGCAGTACGAAAGAAGGGATCATTTTCTCCAGGTAATCTTTGGCAACCCTTCGCTTGCTCTCAATAACAAACTTCTCTATGGGGATGCCGATTATCTTCTCTATCTCGTCGAAAAGCCCGTCCAGGTTTTCCGACTCGGAGAAGAGCATGCGGTGTTCGGGGTCCTTGGTTTCGATAATAGTACCGTTGGTCCGCCAGGTAAGCTCCCTGTAAAGAAGTCGTGGAACTCCGCACTCTTCGCAGTATCTTTGTTTTGCCACTTTCCGACCTCTTGATATTTATTGATTTGCTTTTATTTATTTTATATTCGGGATATTAGAAGCAAGGCCTGCATCGAATGCTGGTAACAGCAGGTGATTGGCCGTCCACCTCCAATTAAAATGCCTGTGGCAGTTTACTTCCCAGGGAGACGCGATGTCCGTCAAGATCGTGGACAATTATATAATAATTGACAGTACGTTATCTTATGTTGAACCGGACGGCAAATTGATCTCCAGGCAGTATCGATTTCAAATTTGGGTTTATGCCAAGACTGATGTCTAGGCAAGGATAAGGTCAGGGTACTTGTACCTGCATTCTATAACCGTCTCGGTTGCCATTCCGGTTATGTTTTACAGGTTTCGGCACCGACGCATAAAAGGCTGTTAACGGGGGGAGACTGAAAAGGGGCATTTGTCTCTCACCTGCTGACGCACCGGGTGAGCCTGGTTATCTGGGCTTGCTCTTCATTAAAACCAGGCAAGTGACGGGCGAAAGGATGAACACATCGAGATGGAAAACGCTTTCATGACCGACTTGAACGGCCGTGGTGAAATTGTGAATGCACTTATATGGACAGGCAACCCCTGGGTTAGTTTTCACCCAGGGGTTGATTCAATCGCGGTTGTTCCTCTTCCGGTATTCTTATGGGACCGGTTTCGACAGGTCCGCTTTCAAAGTGGTCCGTTCACTGGCTGGACCTTCTGTTTATTATTTCTTTCCTGATTTTGTATATGCTTCTCCCCGCACGTAACGGAAATCGTCGTACCAGTCCATCGGCTGGTCGGGGCCGGACGTCAGGATCTTCAGAAGTCCCCTGGCCGCGCCCATTCCCATAAGCATGGCCATTCTTAGTGCTACGGTGGGGGGCATGTTTATTTTTGGCGGAAAGTCGTAGTTCGCATGCGGTGAGATCTCCTTGTCGGTTTCCTCACTTCCCGGAACCGGCTTCAATTTGAGTGTCGCCCGGCAGCAGTCGTCCCCGACAGACAGGAGCTTGTCGAACTTGGGCATGGTTATGCGCGGAGCCCATCCGGCGAAAGTCCCCGCCTCCATCGCCATCATCAGGCAGGTGCAAACTTCCGGGCAGCTTTCCAGTTCTTTCGTTGCGGGACAGTAGAGCTCTTCCTTGGTCGCCATCCCTTTTGTCTGGTCGACCCATTTCCCCTTTACACCTCCGACCCCGTCCTCGAAGTCGATGACCCTTCCAATGCTGCGGGCATCGTCGGGGTCGATATCGAGAGCTTCCTGCATCAGCTTTCCTCGGGCCCGGCCTGCTTCATAGAGGACATACTGCATGGCCTTGGTGCCGTTTTCCCCGAAGACCTGGGAAGCGAGCGGAAATATTGTTGCCAGGCTCTTGAACATGACCTTGAGTGGGAACTCCATCCAGAACCGGAAGCTCAAGAGTTGCTTGAGCGACGGCTTTATCCACGCAACAAGCACTCCGAACCAGGCCACACTGGAGATCGTCCCGGCAATGAAACCTCTCTTGATCCACTTCAATGCAATCACTCCTTCTCGACCGGCAGTAGCAGGAACTGTCATTCATGACACAACTTGGAATATTCTATCATCATATTTACCGCAATGAGGGTTATTTTTGAAATCCTGCAGCGGTATGCACTCGGGACATCTCGAAAATGATAAACACCATTAGTAATGTCCCGGTCCCGATAGAGCCACGTTGAAGATTGAACCGGGGCGACCGCGGTCTGTTCGAATAATTTTGAAAGTCATGAATTTGCCGATCCCGGCCCGTATCGTCAGAGGAAGACGGCTGGCGATAATGGTGTCTCGATAACAAACCCGTGTTCCAAAGCGTCATCGCTCATTTCGGTTTCTCCAGTTCATGGCACGCCTGGCCGTTGTTGATGTTAAAGATGTGAAATAAAACAATTAGACAATATATCTGTCCGGTCGTCGGCAATCCTGCGTGTTGGGACAGAGAATTATAAAAGGGCGAAATCTATTTTACAGTGCTGGACGTACTCAAATTAAAACCGTTATCAACCGTGTTCAACCGTATATACAAGAACGCCTTCGCTGGGGCTTTCCCATGTTACCTCGCATGATTTGCGCTTTATGACCTGGAAAAAGCCTTTTAGCGAACCGGCCAGAAGTTCCGGCTGGAATGGATTTTCAACTACTATTGTTGTTTTTGAATCGTCGGTGGTCATTGAAACGAAGTTGCCCCGGCCGTAGACAGGGAGGTCTCGTAAGTATTCACTGTAAATGTCTTCGAGGTTGGCCCCCTCGGATATTCCAAGAAGCCCGCGGTATTTCAGTGTCCAGTCGACCTGTGCTTCTACCAGGAGATCGTTGACTTCGTTGCCAAGTTCAACCGCGAGCTCGCGGAAAACAGTTGTCAGCAGTTCAATAGTGGCTATATGGAGTCTTGCACCGGTGCGTTTATCTATTAGAGTTCCTTTTTCAATGTCCCATTTGAACCTCTCGGAAACGACAAGGGGTACACCGCATCTGGTGCAGTTGGCAAGTTTGGTTTTCCCGGGGATCAGCCTGGGGAAATTGAACTCAAGGCGTTCGGTCGCCTCGTTTTTATTTGCCGAAGGTGTAATAGTCACCAGGTATTTGTTTTCTCCGAGTACTTCTATTCCGGAATCGTAGGGAATCCCTTCAAGGCACTCAATAGCGCCTGTAATCGAAGCACTTAACATATCAATATTGTGTGGGTTGATAATTTTGACTCTCCCCAGCTTGCCAGGGTGATACTCGATGCTTTCGAACTGTCCAAGGCCAAGAAGCGGAGCGATAATTTTATAGAAACGAACGGTCAGCTGCCTGACCGGGTTAAAATTTTTCAAAGATCCGTAGCCGGGAACGATTTCGGGAAGGTCTTCGAACATCTTGATCGCCGCTTTTTTTTGTGACTCAAGTATGATGTGCTTGACCGGTTTGCCCATTATCCTTTCGACTTTTTCAAATAGGCTGTCATAGATACCGACCTCAATAATCGCGAGCCTGGCACTCTTGCCGAAGCGAAGACCTATGATGCCTTCTTCACGCCACCTGAAGAATTCCCCCAGAGTCTTCGGAGTTCCACAAGTCAATGGGGTCACATCTTGCAAGTCAATGGGGTCACATCTTGCGTTGTGCGTTTCCAGCCGACTCCTCCTTGAGGATATGGCTTACCCTCGAATAATGGATGCCAAGA
>JAFGMY010000159.1 GCA_016927325.1 Actinomycetota bacterium
ATGTCTCGAAGGATCGACAGGGTTGAGGAAGCCTGTAAAGAAGAACTCTCCGAGTTGCTGCAGAAGGAAGTAAAAGACCCCCGGGTGGGTTTTGTCACTATTACCAGGGTCAAGGTATCAGCGGATCTCAGGCACGCGAAGGTATATGTAAGCGTACTGGGAGAAGAGGACGAAGCCGAGCAATCGCTCGAAGGTTTGAACAGCGCCAGGGGTTTCCTGAAGACAAGGCTGGGAAAGCATTTGAGATTGAAGAACCTGCCGGACATCGAGTTTGTCAGGGAAAGGGTCTCTGAGGACGTCATACATCTAACGGAAATAATGAAAAAAAGCGAACCTGTTGAGGAAAACGAGGGAACCAGTGATTGAGAGAGAGGTTCTTGAAGATGCTTCTGCGTTAATCAGAGGCTCCGGAAGTGTTGTTATTTTAGGACATCAGTATCCTGACGGAGACGCGGTAGGTTCGGTTCTCGGCCTCGGCCTGATGCTCCGCGATCTCGGAAAAACAGTGGAAGTGAGTTGGCCGGAACCGTTTGAGGTTCCCGGAAGGCTCACCTTTCTTCCCGGACTGGACATGATGGTCGGTCCCGACAAGCTCGAGCCTGAGGATCTGATTGTGACGGTTGACTGCGCGAGCAGGGAGAGGCTGCCGGACTTCAACAAAATATTGCGCGGCGGATTCAATGTTGTCAATATAGACCATCATACGGACAATACGATGTTCGGGACGGTGAATATAGTAGATAAAGACGCCGCCGCAACCGCTGAAATAGTATATCTGATCCACAGGGATCTTGGCCTCGAGCTCACAGAAGACGCCGCGGTGTGCCTGTACACGGGAATATTGACCGATACCGGAAAGTTTCAGTTCAACAACACTTCAGTCGAAACCCTGAAGGTGGCCTCCGAACTGGCAGCGGCCGGTGTAAAACCAAGTTGGATCTACGAGAACGTTTATCAGAGCGATTCCCTCAACTACCTGCTCTTTACCGGAGACGCGCTTTCAAGATGCGTCCTGGAGGAGGACACAGGTTTAACCTATGTCTTCATTTCCCAGGAAAACCTTAAGCGTTTCGGGGTCAGGATGAGCGAAACGGAAGACTTGATCGACAGCTTAAGGGCACTCAAGACACACAGAATAGCAGCGCTTTTCAAGGAGCTCGAGAGTGGCACTATAAGGGTGAGCATGAGGTCCAGAAACGATATCGATATCGGCAGTATAGCTAGAAAACTGGGTGGCGGAGGGCATAAGGTGGCTGCTGGTTACACTTCAAGCCGGAACGGTTTCGAGGACACTTTGAATGAACTGAGGCGGGAAATTATTGAAGCGGGATGGGGTACTGATAATCGATAAGCCGTCCGGCTTGACGTCACGACAGGTGGTATCACGAGTCAAGCGGGTGTCGGAGGCTGCCAAGGCGGGACATACGGGAACACTGGACCCTCTGGCAACCGGAGTATTGATTGTTTGCATTGGAAGGGCGACACTGCTCTCCCAGGTCTTATCCCGGGGGCTCAAGAGATATGAAGTCAAGGCAATCCTCGGCGTCGCGACCGATACTTATGATATTGACGGGGAGGTTGTGTCTGAAGGCGACTCGAAAGAGATCGAGCCTGAACAGGTAGAGGCGGTGTTCGGACGGTTTACCGGGGTGGTCATGCAGATGCCGCCTGAGTATTCAGCGGTGAAACACCACGGAAAACCACTATACCATTATGCCCGCAAGGGAATAAACGTGAAGGTCGAACCAAGAGAAGTGGATATCAGGGAGATAAAGCTCGGTTCCTTTGAAAGAGACGGCGAAAAAACCATAATCGGCCTGGAAGTGAACTGCGGGCCGGGCACGTATATCAGAAGTCTTGTGTCCGACATAGGAAGCGAACTGGGATGTGGCGGGTGCGTTTCTGAGTTGCGGCGCGTCCAGACGGGAAGATTTACAATCGATGAAGCGTGCAGACTGGAAAACGTTCTTTCCGGTAAAGATGATCTTGACGATGTTATTGTTCCAATCGAGGATGCTACGGCGGATTTGCCGACCATAGTTGTATCGGATACCGGCGGGCATGATGTAATGTGTGGAAAACCTCTCGAGGAAAGGTGGGTCGATTCGGTTTCCGGTGATGTCGGACCCGGCAGCGTTATAAGAATAATCAGCGGTACGGGGACGCTTCTGGCGCTGCATAAAGGTATGGACCGCGGGGACGGTGTAGAATACGTTTCAAAAGCCTTGAGAGTCATCAGAGTTGAAGAGCAAGTGAATAATAATGAAGTTGCTTGACAGTAGTGGACAGTTTAAACCTTTCGCCGAGCGTTCGATCGTCGCGATAGGTGTTTTCGACGGCGTACACCGCGGTCACCAGGAGATCATCAGCGAAGCTGTGAGAAAAGCCGCGATGCACCGTGTGCCTTCGGTGGTGCTTACATTCAAGCGGAACCCCCGGGAGGTTATATCCGGCAGCCATCCCTGTGTGGTTTCACCTCAGAGCAGGAAAGCGAAAATTATCGAAGACCTCAGGGTTGATTGCATGATATCAGTTGAATTCAGTGAGGAATTCGCGTCGCTCGAGCCCGAACAGTTCTGCGGGTCAGTTCTCGGAGGGGACCTGGGTGCGCTCTGGGTATGCGTCGGGGAGGATTTCCGTTTCGGCAAAAACGGCACCGGTGACGTAAACACGCTTGCAAGAGAGGGAAAGAAGCTTGGTTTCGAGGTTGATGTCGTGCCGCTTATCTACTTTGAAAAAGAGAAGCTTTCAAGCACGGTCCTGCGGAAGTTGATAAAGGAAGGGCGTGTTGTTGAGGTAGGGAAAGGGCTTGGAAGGCCGTTGATGCTGACAGGCCATATAATCCACGGTCACTCGAGGGGAAGGCGGCTCGGATTTCCCACGGCTAACCTGTCACTTGAAATCGATTTCTGCGTACCCGCCGACGGGGTTTACGCGGGGTTGGCGTGCCTGGAGCAGGAGAAGTACATCTGTGCTATAAATATTGGTGATAATCCAACGTTTGGAGACGGGGTCAAGGCTCTGGAGGTATACCTTCTCGACTTCGACGGGCGGATTTATGGCGAGACACTGGAGGTCGAGTTTCATTATCGCCTGCGGGATGAGGTATCATTTGAAAACGAAAGCCAGTTGATCGGCCAGATGCAGGAAGATGTGAAACGTACGAGAGACCTGCTTCAAGGTGTTGGCGAGAAGAAGACCGGCGTGTATTAGAAAGCCGGTTGTGTTAAGATCATACAAAACAGGAGACGGAGACGAGATGCAGAAGAGCGAAGAGAAACAGAAAATCATCGAAGAGTACAAATTACATGATAAGGACACCGGATCCGCGGAAGTACAGGTGGCGCTTCTCACAAAAGACATCGCCCACCTGACGGAACATCTGAAAGTACACAAGAAAGATTTTCATTCCCGCAGAGGATTGTTGATGAAAGTGGGGAAACGAAGAAGGTTGCTGAACTACGTAAAAAAATGCGATGTTGAACGATACCGCGAACTGGTTCAGAGATTAGGTTTAAGAAGATGATGTAGCCTGAAAAAGAAGATTAAGGCTAATTAAATAGTGGAGGTTTTAAGGAAAACCTCAATCACAAGCCCAAGGAGGCTCTTTTTATTATGGGATTAATATCCAAAGAAGTAGAACTGGAAGACAAAAAAATCAAGATTGAAACAGGGAAACTGGCAAAGCAGGCGGATGGCGCCACGGTCGTTTCATGTGGAGGAACATCGGTGCTTGCTACGATAGTTGCCGGGGAGGACGTGCGTCCTATTGATTTCCTGCCGCTTACCGTTGATTTCGAGGAGAAGCTGTACGCCGCCGGCAAGATACCCGGAGGGTTCTTCAAAAGAGAAGGAAGGCCCACCGACAAGGCCACTCTGACATCGCGGATTATAGATAGAACAATACGGCCGGGGTTCGACAAAGGTTTCCGGAACGAGGTTCAGGCGGTTGTGACGGTCCTGTCGAGTGATCAGGTTAATCCTCCCGATATGCTTGGGTTAATCGGTGTAGCGGCGGCCATCAGGCTTTCCGATATTCCATACAAGACGCAACTTGCGGGAGCGCGGGTCGCGAACATTGACGGCAAGTGGATTATCAATCCGTCATTGCAGGAGAGTGCCGAATCGTCAATCAATATTGTGCTGGCCGGCAACAAGGACGCGAACGTAATGGTTGAAGCCGGCGCGAATGAAGTCTCGGAACAAATGATTCTTGAAGCACTGAAAGTCGGACACGAAGCAATAAAAAAGATAATCGGTGTCATTGATGATCTTTGCGTGGAAGCAAGACAAGAAGCTGGCAGGAAACCCAAAGACGAGATACTGAATGGAATATTCGATTACCTGACGCCGCGTTATAAAAGCACAGTGGGTGAACTCATCCAGGCGAACAAGAGCGGAGATACGGCGCTTGCGGCCGAAGCGGAAGAGAAGATGGATCAAATTGCCAAAGATGCGGCCGGGGAGTTTTCGCTTGGCATGAGAAAACTGGTTGGCATATGTTCCCGCATCGCCAGAAAGAAAGAACTCCTTTCAGCTGTGGAGCAGGAACTCAGGGAAGAGGCCATTGCCGTTATGAAACCCGCCATGCGGGAATCTTCCGCTGATGGTCTGATCAAGAGCGAAAGGTCGGTTATACGGAAAGACGCAAAGAGAAGGCTGTTTGAAAAATACACCGGGATGTTTCCTGGAAGGGAAAGCGAGATCAGTGATGTTCTGGACGGCGCACAGCGTGAAGTGATGCGGTCGCAGATACTGGAAGACGACATGAGGCCTGACGGAAGAAAGTCGTTCCAGATCAGAAAGCTTACATGTGAGGTCGGCTTGCTTCCCATGACCCACGGATCCGCCGTATTTACCAGGGGGGAGACACAGGTTCTTACGATAGCCACCCTGGGCGCCTACGGAGAGAAGCAGATACTGGACGATCTTGGAATAGAGGATACGAAGCGATATCTTCATCACTACAACTTCCCGCCGTTCTGTACCGGTGAGGCACGTCCGATGCGCGGGCCGAAACGCCGTGAGATCGGTCACGGGGCATTGGCCGAGAGAGCGCTCTTTCCCGTGGTTCCAAGTGAGGAGGAGTTCCCTTATA
The DNA here is from genome assembly GCA_016927325.1 of Actinomycetota bacterium. GTDB lineage: Bacteria > Actinomycetota > Geothermincolia > Fen-727 > Anoxymicrobiaceae > JAFGMY01. Next base: position 5,099 of record JAFGMY010000159.1, read on the forward strand.
CCATCAGGCTGGTCTCTGAAGTGCTGGAATCGAACGGTTCGTCGTCGATGGCAAGCGTATGCGCAAGCAGCATGGTGCTGATGGATGCCGGTGTGCCCATCAAGGGCGGTTCCCACGTAGGCGGCATCGCCATGGGAATGGTGCTGGAAGGTGACGACTATAGAATACTGAGCGATATACAGGGCGTCGAAGACGCTGCGGGTGATATGGACTTCAAGGTGGCCGGCAGCAAAGAAGGCATAACCGCTTTACAGATGGACATTAAGTGCGAAAGCGTGCCGATCAGGATTCTCGAGGAAGCCCTGGAACAGGCGAAGCAGGGCAGGTCTTTTATCATCAAGGCGATGACAGAGGCGATCCCTGAGCCAAGAAGCGAAGTGTCGCCGCATGCTCCGGGAATGGTGCACATCGAGATTCCCGTCGACAAGATCGGCGAGTTGATCGGTCCCGGGGGAAAGAACATCAGGGCGATCATAGAGGAGTACGAAGTCGACATAGACGTGGAAGACGACGGCAAGGTCTTCATTTTCGGCAGGAACAGGGACACCGTGAAAGAGGCCAGGAGCCACATCGAAAAGAGCATGCGGGAACTGGAGGTCGGCGAGAAGTTCCTTGGCAGGGTGGTCAAGACCACGAACTTCGGAGCGTTTGTCGAACTGACACCCGGAAGGGACGGCCTGATCCATATATCCAAGCTGTCCAGGAAAAGAATCGACAGGGTCGAGGACGTTGTAAACGTAGGAGACAAGATTGAGGTCGAGATAGAATCCATAGACAACATGGGCAAGATAAACCTTGCGGCCGTGGACCTTCCGATAAAATAACGAGCCGGAAACAAGAGGAACATGAGTGAAGACGACTTCAAAAAGACGGTATTGGACTCCTCTGTAAGGCTTCTTACTAAAGCGATGCCCGGTACAAGGTCGATTTCGCTTTGCGTCTTGATGCAGGCGGGGTCAAGGGATGAGGAAGAACACCAGCAGGGGCTTTCGCACCTGCTGGAACATGTTCTCTTCAAAGGAACCGAAAAAATGAACGCCCGGCAGATAGCCGAGGCGTTCGATTTTATCGGAGCCGATATCAACGCCGCTACCGCCAGAGAATATACAACGGTTTACACCCGGGTAATGGAAGAGTACCTTGACCGCGCGGTTGAAATAATCGTGGACATGATCCGTGAACCCCTGCTTGACGATAACGATCTGGCTTCCGAGAAACAGGTAGTCCTCGAGGAAATTAACATGCACCTCGATTCACCAGATGAAATCGTACACGATTATCTGTCGAAGACCATGTGGGGTTCTCATCCCCTGGGGCACAGCGTGTTAGGCAGGCACGAAACAATCAGTGGATCCAACAGTGGCATTTTAAGAGAATTCATGCGCGAGAGGTATGTGGGGAAGAGAATCGTCGTCGTCGGAACCGGGGCGGTCGACCACGGATCGATCGCCGATTTGATATCGAGGAGCTTCAGCGGAGTAAAGCCCGGGGATGCGGCACTGCGGGATGATTCAATAGAACCGGTGAAGGGTGTATATATTTACCGGAAGGACACCGAGCAGGCGCATATAGCGATCGGTTCGAAGGGGCTTCCCGGAGGGCACTCCGACCGGTTCGCGCTCTACATCATGGATAATATCCTTGGAGGCAGCATGAGTTCCAGGCTGTTTCAGAAGATACGCGAAGAGCTTGGTCTTGTTTATTCGATATATTCTTTCAGCAGCATGTTCACGGGGATGGGAATGGTGGGTATTTATTGCGGTACCCATCCCGAAAAGGCGCAGCAGGTGCTGGAAATGATAATCGGGGAACTGGCCGGTATCAGAAAAAACGGCTTTAGCGCAACCGAGTTGGAGCGTTCGAAAAACCACATCAAAGGCGGTCTGCTTATATCCTCTGAGAACAGTGCCAGCGTGATGAACAGGATCGCAAAGTCCGAGATACAGTCAGGCGAGCATCTTTCAATAGACGAGGTGTCGACGAGAATCGAGAAAGTGACGCTTGACGATTTATGCAGGGTATTCGACGCAACCTGGGGAAGCGGGAGTGCCAGCCTTGCGGTGGTGGGGCCGGTTGACGATGGGGAACTCAGTCTCTCCGACGATATCTAGAGGGTGGCGAAAGTGATCAGAGTATCGGTACTCGGCGCGCTCGGCAGAATGGGCCGGGAGGTAATAAAGGCGGTTGAAGGCGACAATGAGCTGGAACTCTCATGCTTGATAGACCCCTGGGCTTCCGGCATTGAACAGTCAAAAAGAGAGTGCATGCCTGCGGAACTGGTCGAGAGTGTTACCTCCGCGGTCCCCGAAAGTATGGATGTAATAGTAGATTTTACTAATGCCGCAGCCGCGGTTGAGAACATTTTGTGGGCGCTCGACAACGGGGTGCACGCGGTGGTCGGAACTTCCGGGATCAAGGGCGAAGAGCTTTCGCTTTTCGAGGCGAAGTCCGGTGAAAGCGGCGCGAATGTTATTATCGCGCCTAACTTCGCAATAGGCGCCGTCCTGATGATGAAGTTTGCGCGCACGGCCGCGAGGGTTTTTAACGAATGTGAAATCATCGAGTTCCACCACCGGGGGAAGAAGGACGCGCCCAGTGGTACGGCGATTGAAACCGCGAAGCAGGTGGAAGGCGTGATAGCGGAAAAGAAGCCGCCTGCGTCCGAGCAAAGAATAGTAGAGGGTACCCGCGGGGGGAACATCGGGTCTGTACAGATACACAGTGTGCGGCTCGACGGATACGCGGCGCACCAGGAGGTCGTTTTCGGCGGACCGGGACAGACCCTCAGTATCAGGCACGATACGATTGACCGGACATGCTATATGCCCGGGGTTCTTATAGCGGTTAAAGCGGTTGCGGAAAGGGCGGGAGTGACTGTAGGTCTGGAGCCACTGCTGGGGATAGACTGACTTCGCCCCGCAGTTGAGCAACCCTATTCAAGCCTTTCGCCGTAAAACTGAAAAGATACTCTCCTGAAATCCACTTATCAAGGTCAGGCCGCCGCGCGAAAAGAATACTAATTATGTAAGAGGTTGGCCAGAAAGGTATTTTCGTGGCAGGAAAAACAAAGAAGAAGAAGAAAGCCGGTACCGTCAAAGCAAAAGCGCGAAAACCGGCTACAGCGGCGAACAGGGGCGGGAAGCCTGAAAAAAAAGAAGGGAAGCTGACCCCGGGGCGCACAAGGGCGCTGATGCTTGCCTTTTTCCTCGCGATGGCGATATTTACCGGGCTTTGCGTTTTTGCCCCGTCCAGTGCCGGCATTGTGGGAAGAGTTGTCCAGACCGGGCTTGAGTGGATTGCGGGTCTTGGAAGATATGCCTTGCCGTTCGGTTTTCTGGCCGCAAGCGTGCTCATATTTACGAGGCCTGAGGTCAAATGGGGGTTCGTGATAACCGGGGCAACCGTACTGTCAGTCTCGATTTTAGCGCTGCTGCACATACATATTCCAACCGGTGAAATGTTTTCCGCGAGCGAGCTGGCGGGTGGGGGAGGGCTTGTCGGCGCCGTTCTCGCGTGGCCGATGGTCAACCTCGTGGGAACAGCCGCGTCCTACGCGTTCGCACTTGCCGCGATTTTCGCGGGAGCATTTCTCGCGTTCGAGGAGCAGATAGCCGCCGCGTGGAAACGGCTTTCGGGCAAAAAGGAATGGAAGCAGGCTCCAAGTGAAAAACCTGATGCCGGGCGAAAGCCTGAAAAGGATGTGAAGGTCAAGAAAGCGCCGGTCGTGCCACAGAAGCCGAAAGTATATCCAGCAGCTCCGTCCAAGCCCGTTTCGATCACGGAGGAATCCGGCGGACAGCCGGCCGTAAAGATGAACCAGTCGGGAAAGGGTAAATACAGGCTGCCTCCTGGGGCTGTTCTTGACAAAGGGGAACAGGTGGCTTTTTCTAAAAAATCGAACGAAGAGCGAAAGGAAGCGATAGAAAATACGCTCAGGAGCATGGATGTCGACGCCAGGGTGGTCAAGGTGTCCAAAGGCCCGACCGTTTCTCTTTTCGAGGTAGAAGTCGGGACGGGAGAAAAAGTCAAAAGGGTGATGGAACTCGAGCAGGACATCGCTTATGCGCTTGGGTCGCCCGACATCAGGATATATTCACCGATTCCCGGAAAGAAGGCCATAGGGATCGAGGTTCCCAACAATATGCGTGATACCGTCCTGCTCGGCGATTTCGTTTCAGCGCTTGAAAAGCCGGAAGCCCATAACCTTCTGACGATGGCGATCGGGAAAGACATGTCGGGGAAGCCCGTGATCCTTGATCTCGCACAACTCCCGCACCTGTTGATCGCCGGCTCTACGGGTGCCGGAAAATCCTGTTGCATAAACTGCCTTGTCTCCTGCCTGCTGCTCAGGTGCAGGCCGGACCAGGTTAAGTTCATTATGATTGACCCCAAGTTCGTTGAATTCACATGGTACGACGGTTTGCCCCACCTGCTTTCGAGAGTGATAAATGAGCCCGATCATGCTTCAAAGGCGCTTCTCTGGGCGGTTGATGAAATGAACAACAGGTACCAGAGACTTCAGAAGCAGAGGGTGGTTCACATAGACGAGTACAACGCGATAGCCTGTAAAGACGATGAGCTCGAGAGCATGCCGAAGATAGTCATAGTAATTGACGAACTCGCGGACCTTATGTCGGTGGCGCGCGCGGAGGTGGAAACTTCAATCAGCAGGCTAACCGCGAAGGCCAGGGCGGTTGGCATTCACCTGATTATCGCGACCCAAAGGCCTTCGGTGGACGTAATTACCGGGGTGATAAAGAATAATATTACCGCTAGAATCGCGTTCCAGGTGGCCAGCAACGCCGATTCAAGGACGATACTCGGAACAAAAGGCGCGGAAAAGCTTCTCGGGAAAGGAGATATGCTCCTTGATCCCGGCAATATACCGCAAGCCGAGAGGGTCCAGGGGGCGCTCATTCCCCAGAAAAATATCGAGTTTCTTACCGGATTCATAAAAGAGCAGAAATTTGAAGCTGATCAGAAGATAGATTTCAAAGATGTAGCAATGTCGGTGGATGAGGGATTCAGCGAAAAGGACCCCCTGGTCATGAAGGCCGCGGAGTTCGTCGTCTTTGCGGAGGAGGCTTCCGCCTCAATGCTTCAGACCCATTTACGCGTGGGTTACGCGAGGGCTAGAAGGATATTGATGGAACTGGCCGAAATGGGGATTGTCGGGCCGCATGAGGGAAGCAAGGCAAGAAAAGTGTTGCTGGACCCTGATGAGTTCAATAAATGGGCGGAGTGCCAGAAGACGGCTAATTCTTAAAAAAAGGAAATGGTCGGATAATACAGAATATAGACCTAGAGCAGGTTGAATTATTGTTAAAGTCATTGAGGCAAGGAGAGTTTCTTAAATATTTTTGAGTTACATGTTGAAGCGTTAGTAACTGATCTGTATCATTACCGGAGAAGTTATCTTAGGGGGGTTGAATTTGGCCAATCCGTTAGCGCAGCAAG